>CAIUCY010000001.1 GCA_903897765.1 uncultured Candidatus Marinamargulisbacteria bacterium
ACTCATTATTTCTCAAAGAAAGGAGGTGAGCATGGTCAGGTTATAAATGATATACCCGATGCAATTACGGTCAGGTTTTTAAATGATTTGACACGGATTCCATAGTAAAGAGGTCAGTATGGTTGCTGGATGTCTGATTCCCTACCTCATCATAGGAAAAACTCTGATTGTAGAGAATGCGCCCAGCAAGACCGGCTGTCATCTGAGTCGTCAGCACTTCTTTGGTATAGCTGTTGCCAATTTGGATCCCATTGCCATAGCTCGAATTTGCAATGGTTCCATTGGGATTGTAGGTGTATGAAATGATCACCTGTCCGTTATAGAGAATGGATGACAATTTGCCATAGGCATCATAGACATAATGGAGTCGATACAGTTCCCTAGAAGCTGATGTGTCATCGGTATACCACATATCAGTCAGCTGGCCCAGGGTATTTAATTGCTTTATTCCCGAACGACCCTTAAAGTCTGTTCTTGTCACTTTGTTATTTACATCGTCATAGACGGTTGTTTGGGTCCCCCAGTCGGGACTTCTTAAATTGTGCAGACGTCTGCACAATTGATATGAGGAATAATATGAGGTTTTGAATATGAGCGAACTCTTGGCCTCCTGTAAGAAACGTCCCTGAAGCCCTAAACGATCCTTTATCGACTTATTCTATTTTTCAATATTGAGTTATCGATGTATTTAAGAAGAAGTCCGACTCTTTGGTTTGAAGAACTCACGCGATTGATCGATTCTTCAACCAACTTATTGGCTTCAGAAGGTTGAATGACAAGCGATTCCTCAAGTGTCCTTGTTCCAAGCGCGACTCCGGCTTCAATCAATAGACTTGAGTTTGCCTTAAGTTCTTTCTTTAATTGCATATCCAAGACAACGGATTTATTTAAGTTCACAATAAGGCTATGTGCCGCTAACCCATTAAACAGAATCATGAACGCAACAATGATGACCAAGCCAAGAACGGAATATCCTAGCATTTTATTTTGTTCCATTTTTTCGTCTCCCTTGATTCAGTTTTAATAGATCGCATTGTTAATTGAATTCTAAAGAATAGCTGACAATGCGCTTTTACTCAAAATATTATCACTGAATCAACATAATGCAATGAATATTAAATCCTAGGATACCGTTCACAAAGGATACTTAACCAAAGATGATCCCAACTTGTTTCGCACGTGCAACGAGCTCATGATCGGGTGTAACGAGTCGAAGGGCCATCGTCGCTTCTTCGAGCGTTGCGCTAGCGATCTTGCCTTGACGCAGGGCGACCATATGTCCAAATTTCTTGTCGGCAACTAAGTCCACAGCGCCCGCTCCATATCGGGTTGAAAGAATACGGTCCGAACTGACGGGGACGCCTCCTCGTAGAAGATGTCCAAGCACCGTAGCGCGGGCCTCGATACCTGTTTCTTCTTCAAGTCTTTGTCCGAGTTGAGCCGCAGCCCCACCAAGGCGTATAGGGTCGTGGCTATTCTTGACCATTTTCATGATCGAGTAGTCCTTGCCTTCTTCTCGGGCTCCCTCGGAAACGACGATCAGGGTATATTTATGTCCATCTCGGACACGGGCATCGATTTGATCTTTGATCCGTTCAAGCGAAAAAGGGATCTCTGGGATCAGAATGATGTCAGCACCCGAAGCCAATCCACTATAAAGGGCGATCCAACCCGCATATCGCCCCATAACCTCCACCAACATGATACGGTGATGCGATTCTGCTGTGGTTTGTATCCTGTCGATCGCTTCGGTCGCGATAGAGACAGCGGTATCGAATCCGAAGGTTTGATCTGTTCCCCCCAGATCGTTATCGATCGTTTTGGGGATTCCAATGACCGGCACCCCTAATTTAAATAAACGATAGGCCATATGTTGAGTCCCATCCCCGCCTATTGTCACCAAGGCATCGATATGGAGTTCTTTGATATAGGCAAGCACCCGATCCGATACATCGATAGGGGAGGTCGAATTCGGAAGGTAATATTCGAAGGGATCAACATTATTCGAGGTGCCAAGTATGGTGCCACCTTGAGAAGCGATCTTAAAAACCTGCTTTTCATCAAGGGTGATGAATTGTTTATCGATAAGCCCTGCGAAACCGTCTAAGAATCCGACAACACGCCAACCAAATTCATGGATAGCTCTGAGGGTGAATGCACGGATAACGGCATTCATGCCTGCACAATCACCGCCACTTGTAAGGATACCTATTTTCAAGATAGTTTGATTATATCAAAGAAGACGAGCGATCGCTATGTTATGAAGACGGTATATATTAAATTGTCGTATGTGAAAGTCGATGATCAATTTCAGTTACCTGAGAGCGCCTTTTTGGAATCACTCAAGATCCAGAAGATAACCCCACTAATTAATGCCGCGAAAAAGCACCAAACAGAAATAAAATATTGTGAGAAAAGGATCGTGGTAATGATACAAGACAGAAAAAGTAAGAGTCCTAGAACGTTGGTTCTTTTTATGCTTGAAAGGAGGAGAGGCGTAATGATCGCAATAAGATAAATGGCAAAAACGACTATATCCAATTGTTTAGGTAAATTAATGTCATATTGAATATGATATCTCATGATGTGAGGGGAAACCTTGAAAAAGATCAAACAAAACACATAATACAATGCCAGCAAGATGCCAATTACCAGTGGAACCCATAATATTTTTTTTCGCTTCTTTTTCTCTTCCATAAGGAGAACAGAAAGGGGAATGATAATGGGCCAGATCACACAGGCCAACGTTAAAAACATATAGGTGAAAATGGTTTGAGTTAAATATAATCCAGTTTGGGGAAGGATCAACCACAAAATACCTTCAATCATTTGTTGCATCCCAAAAAGAAGCGGAATGCTGGCAAAAACGAGTTGAGACGGTTTATGAACTTTTCTAAACGTAGCTATGCCTATTGATGAAATGACAATGCCGCCGACAAAACTAGCTTCAGGTGAAAAACACATTTAATGATTAATGCAACAAACAAGACAAAACGGCAACCTATTTATTTATCTGAATAGTTGAAGGGGGCAAAAGGTCAGAAATAGTCGGGATGCTCACATACGATTATTTCGCTTTCCCAAGTACACTGAATTCAAGTTTGAAATGGGGTGAAAAATGAAGATATTACTCATTATTATAACTTTAGGACTGTTTATCACTTCGTTCGGATCCGCTCATCCTCGAACCCATGCAGAGTATACAGACGTTAAATTTTCGAGCGGAATGTTAAATGCGAATTTACTTAGCAGAACGTCTCATCATAAGAAACTTGAAATAAGGAGACGTCCATAATGAAGAAAATCCATTCTGAAGAGTTCTTAGTAGAGGTTGGAAGCCCAGCTGATCTCCAGAACCTCCAGACGAATATAAACCCTATTGATGAACGTACTAATGAACGTGGCGAGAGGCAAATTTTACTATATAACTCTGATCAATATTCAGTAATGTTGCTTGTTCAGGGGATAGATGCAGTCGGAAAAGAGAGTGTTATTAACCGCGTCATTTTTGCAATAATCCATAAGGTTGTAAGCTTTATTACTTCACCCCCCGATTTCCTTGGTGACAGCCGCTGACGCGATGATCAACTTACTCGAGCGGAAAGGGAGACTTCAATGTTTCCTCGTGTTGCGATAGAGTAGGGGCACTTTTGATGTGCTTGTTGAACAAGTGTATTGGCTTGAGTCTGATCGATGCCTCCTAAAATGGCGGTAATATCGGCAGCTAATGCATACGCTCCATCATCGTTTTTTCCCATGCTGATCTCGACCTCGACCGAAGCTGACATGAGCTCAATTTTATTCAGCCGAGCTATCCCTCTGAGAGCGCTTTCAAAACAGGCCGAGTAGCCAGCTGCAAAGAGCTGCTCAGGATTGATCCCGGTTTTGCCGGAATTTCCAAGTTTGGAGGGAAGAACTAGGTCGAATTCATACGGGCTGTTTTCGATCCGAACCTTACCATCGTCACGTCCACCCGTTGAAATGGCCTTAGTTTTGTATATTATTTTCATAATGTTCACCTCCGAAGAATGACTGTTGTCAGTATAGCACCGCTGTAAAGTAGGCTTACTCTGCAATTGACACAGGGTATACAATAAAGACGGACTAGAAAGAAGGCGTTCATAATGGTCGAACGTGTTACTCAAACGACAACCAACTATACTCCTGGTTATGGTTGTTCCCAATGTGGTGCAAAGTCCGATACCCCTGTAATTTGTTGTAATAATGTTATGACAAAGTTGGAAGAGCGGTTCGTGGTTAATAAGGCACTTAAACCGGCCGTTAACGATAAATGTCAATGCGCTCAATGATCGAGAGGGAATAGCCCAATTCCCTTATAGCCAAAAGAAAGAGGTGTTTTTATGAGTAGTTTTCAGCATTTAACTCAGACAGCTGATTGGAAAACCGAGAAGCATGTTCCTGTTATTGCATTATCGGGTAAGCCAAAAAAGGGTGAGTCGGTTGGTGTTAATATCACTGTTGGCAAAGAGATCGCCCATCCCAATACAACGGAGCATCATATTGCTTGGGTCAGTTTATTCTTTCAACCTAAGGGCGAAAAGTTTCCGATCGAGATCGGCAAGGCCGAATTCTCCTCGCATGGTTCGTCGGCAGCAGGCCCCAATACTAGCACTGTCTATACCTCATCCTCGGCCTGTTTTGATTTTAAAACGGATAAGTCAGGTGTATTGACGGCGTTCAGTTCTTGTAACATTCACGGTCTATGGGGAAGCTCACTTGAAGTGGAGCTTTGATCTTGGGCTTTTTAGACCAAGCGATACAGCTTGAAACAGACGGCGAACTGTTTTACAGAGAACTCGCCACTCAGGCGCAAGATGCCAGTGTAAAGATCATTATTGGGTTGCTTGCGGATGACGAGGTAAAACATAGAATTGTTATAGAGAATATGGAGGCTGGGCTTTCTGTCCATTTAGTCCCGACTCAAATTCTTGAATCGACGCACGATATATTTAATAAATTAAAGCAACATAATCATCTTGTTACGTATTTAGGATCAGTGACGCAATCCTTGAAAATGGCTCAAGATATCGAAATCAGTAGCTATAGATATTACCGACAAGAGGCTAAAAAGATTATCGATCCAGAATATCAGACTGTTCTTTTACGAATCGCTGACGAAGAAGAAAAACATGCCTCGATCATTCTGGATCTAATTAATTACTACAACAGTCCCAAACAATGGCTTGAAGACGCTGAATGGAACCACCACGACGAGTATTAAGGTTAACCATGAGATACCGCTCATTTCGCTAACGGCCAAACAGTCCTGTCCTGAACAGGTTGGCCTGCAAAAACTTCGTGTTTTTGCTTCGCTCCATTCTCGGGCCTCCTTTAAGAAACGAGCACGAAGCCCTAAACGATCCTGATACGGGACAAAGAATCTTAATTTGATCGACTACACTTTTTCACACAGTGCGTCACATAACCCGTAACATATTCAAAGTTCCGTAATAATTCGTATTTGACGGCATATTTGTACTAATCAAATGTTCTGGTAGCGATGGATTAGTTCTCATATGGTCGCAAATATGCAGAACAAGCGTATAATTGAAATAACCGTCCCATAAAGGAGGAATTAGCCCCTAACCCATAGAAGAATAATTTAAAGGAGATATTTATGACAAACGCATTATTAGCCTTACTTACTGTTCTGATCCTCCCCGTATCCGTTGCGATATTTATTCTAGGGATTCGGATCTTGCGTCCGACAGAACGAGGATTGATAGAATTCTTAGGCAAATATAGACGATTTGCTCAGCCAGGCTTTAATTGGGTGATCCCGCTTATTGAAAATTTATATCGGGTTAATATCACTGAAACATTAGTCGAAGCAGAGCCACAAGAAATAATTACCAATGATAACTTAAATGCGATCGTTGATGCCCAAATTTACTATAAAGTAAAAGCAACAGAGGATGATGTTAAAAAAGCTATTTATAACGCAAACAACTATGCGTCACAAATCGTAAACCTTACAAGAACAACACTCAGAAACATTATTGGCACCATGACTCTAAAAGCTGCCAATAGTGAGCGAAACACGATTAACGCTGAGCTACTCCGGACGCTTCTCGTTGAAACAAACAACTGGGGTTTAGATATTGTCCGGGCAGAACTTAAAGAAATTAATCCACCCAAGGATGTTCAGGAAACGATGAACAAGGTCGTAAAAGCGGAGAACGAAAAGATCGCAGCTATCGATTTTGCAACAGCGACCGAAACAGTTGCCGACGGTCAAAAACGAGCAGAAATCAAAAAAGCGGAAGGCATTAAACAAGCCCGTATTCTTGAAGCAGAGGGTGAAGCTCAAGCCATAAAGACAGTGAATGAGGCCGCAGAAAAATACTTTGTAGGAAACGCACAAATTCTCCGAAAACTAGAAGCTGTTGAGCGGTCAATGAAAGACAATGCTAAGATCGTTATTCCCAACAATCAGCAGCTTATTAATATTATTGGAGATATGGCCGGAATAACCCCCGTGCCAATAGAGAAGAAAGCTGTTTTATAGGAACCATAAAGGAGGGTTGCTTGTGCGTAATCAATTGGTTAATAGGTTATAATGTTAGCCTATGGAGATCAACGATTTCGAAAGGTTATTAACAAAGCCCGAGGGATTAACTCTGGAGTTCAAGGCTGCCCGTAATTCTTACAGGAACTGAAGCGAAATCAAAAAATTATCAGAGTTGCAAACAGCCGAAAATGGGAATTAGCTATTAAATGAAATCTTTGAAATTCTAAATATAGAAACGTAAGAATCCCGGTAGTTCCTGACTTGCTGGATTAGTTAATCGAAAACTGAGCTTTTACAACGAGCAGCGTGTTGTTTCTTGGTTGGGTAAAGATGATTTGCGAACGGACTTATTCGATCTGGCCAGAGATCTGTTGCGTAGTCAGCGTCAAAATCATCCGTGGTTAAAGTTTAGCGATGAAGAGCTTTTACGAATGGGTGGATTTGTCAGAAAAGATCCATTAACGGCTGAGGTTGGCTATACGCTTGCGGCAGCACTGATGTTTGGTAGCGATTCAACGATTAGCCAAGTCGTTCCTGGTATGGTTTTTGATGCGCTGCTGCGTCGGGATAATATTGACCGTTATGATGATCGCTTGAGGTTAAGTACAAATCTTATCGAAACGTTTGATCTTCTTATGGGCTTCGTCGAAAAACACTTAAACGATCCGTTTTATTTGCTGGGGAACGAACGTATCAGTCTCCGCGACCGAATTTTCCGTGAGCTTGTTTCCAATCTTATTGCACATAGGGAATATACCAGTGCGGCTCCAGCGTCTATCACTATTTTTCGTGACAAAGTAGTATTGCGTAATCCTCATGTACAGCATGTTCGGGGGCAGATTGATCCTAATCATTTTACGCCATTTCCAAAAAATCCAACCCTTTGCAATTTCATGTTGCAACTAGGGCGATACGAGCAGGCAGGCTCTGGTATTTATAATGTGACAAAGTATTTGCCATTCTATAGTAATGGCGCAACGCCTATATTTGAAGAGCATCCGGACCTTTTTATTACGACGATTCCGTTGGAGGTTCTTGAGGCAGACACGACAAGTTTAACTCCTGATATCGAGGCCCAAGTCGAGGCCCAAGTCGAGGCCCAAGTCGAGGCCCAAGTTGTATTATCAATGTGGCAAAAGAATATCCTTCTTGCTTGTATATCTGGTGATAAGACGGGAAAAGATTTATTGACTATTGCTGGGTATCAGAACCGAACGGGAAATTTTAAGAAGGGGCTTCAACGGTTAATAGACCAAGAGTTTCTTCAACTTTCTATCCCAGACAAACCCAATAGTCGTCTACAAAAATACCGACTAACGAAAAAAGGAAAAGCTTGGCTTGGATAGTCATGATCCTTCGGTTTTCTTATTGAATCGGAAGTAGGGACAGAAAGTGTCGGATTCGCGGGCTACTATTAATGAACAATTAATCGTAATCAAAAAGAGGAGCGAAACGTGCCATCAACGGTAGTTGAATACTTAAAATGTTGATTCCAAAAACTAGGCAACTCAAAAAGTCAGACATTTTGCCGTTACCTCTTGAAGAATGTTTGGCCAAAACTTACCAACTAAATTCTGGGAGAAAACCAGGGGTTTCAGTATTAACACATTGTCTTATTGTCGGATATGTTGCAAGAGAACTTATACGTCGTATGCCAGGATGGCTTCGCACGTCCCTTTTCCCTGATGGGAGTGCATTAATAGCTGCAGCACATGATGTAGGCAAAATCAGCCCGAGTTTTCCCCGCGTGAGTGGGGGTGTTATAATCAAACCCTAGATGTTAATCAATTCATTCTGTCATATAAAGGGCGTCGGTGATAAAGCCGAAAAGAAACTCTGGGATGAAGGGATTCACTCTTGGGAAATGTTGCTTTCTGCAAGTGAAACCTCTTTGTCAAAAGCAAAAAGAAAACACAGCCATCCCATAGGCTACCGCAACTGACTGCGATTTCCTTGTAATTACTGGGTTCTGAGGTTGATTTTCAAACTATGAAATTGCGATTTTTATAAAGTCTCCTTTTTGATGATTTGAT
>CAIUCY010000002.1 GCA_903897765.1 uncultured Candidatus Marinamargulisbacteria bacterium
AAAGGTGGCGGGTGTCCAAGCTGTAGTCGAGTGACACGTCTCGCAAGTGGTGTTGATGCCAGAGGCAGTATGATTAGGATTGGTCGTATTGTTATAGTTGGTGGCATGGCAACCGAAACAGGTGCTGGGTGTCCCCGTATACCCGCTGATATGACATGATGAACAAGGCGTTGTTTTGTGGGTTCCAGTGAGCGGAAAGCGATTGTGAGAATAAAAGGCTTTTTGCCAAGAGAATCCGGTATGGCACTGATTGCAGTTCGTCCCAATATGGAGTGCCCCATGATTGGGGGCACTGGTCGCCTGATATTTTGCAGCATGACAGGCATAACATTCAGAATTTGTTCCCCGATACTGGTTGTTGCGATGACACTGACTACAATCGAGTCGTGCATGCATTCCTATCAAGGGGAACCCTGCATCCTGATGCGTATGGATGCTATCTTTCTTTATCTTTCGATTATCCCATCCATTGTTATCATGACAGGTTTCGCAGGACACCCCCATTTTGCCTTTATGGACATCCTGATGACAATCTGCGCAACTTGTCCCAACCTTAAAGAAGTCGCTTGATTTATGACAAGCGGCACAAGGGGCTTTTTGATGAGCTTTGGTTAGCCGAAAGCCCGTCTCATCGTGTTTGAAATTGGACCGTTGGGTATCGATACTCCAAGAATCGGACGTGTGACATACAATACAATTTGTTTTAAGATCGCCATGGGGGCTTTTTGTTTTGGTTTGAAGACTAAAGCTTGAACCGCAAAGTAAAACCCCCAGGAGTATATATAGAAAAAACTTATTTTGCATTGGTATGACACCCCTGACAGGTTAGGGGAAGTGATCGATACCCCCCATTTTGATGACAAACACGACACGCCAATTTGCGATGAGCACCATCGAGGGCATATCGACTATCTCGATCATGATCGAATTTTGAAGGGGCCCAACTGCGATCATCATGACACTCTTCACATTTTTTCTCTTCATTCATCGCTCTAAAATAGCCTTTGTGTTTATTGGTATGACAGTTGATGCAGGTTGTCTCATTAGCGCGAAAATCCCATTGTTTTGAAGGGGGGCGAAAATGGCAAGCTTGACAGGAAACAGCTAAATGAGAACCCTTTAATTTGAAATGGGTTTCTTGATTATGTCGAGCGACCGTATACCCCGATGGAGAAAATTGGGATACGGAATGGCATGATTCACAAGGATTTTGATTGACATAGCCTTTATGTGTATTCTTATGGCAAGCCTCACATTTATCAAAGACGAGGGTGTGATTTTGATCTTCTTTCTTATGGCACAATTGGCATTTTACGCTGATATGTTTGCCTCTCAAGGGATAATGGGTCAAGTCATGATTGAAGACGGACTTACCGGACAGCGTTTTCCAAGATTCAGTTGTATGACACTTTTCACAGTTCGTACCCAATATGCCTCGGTGTTTATCTTGATGGCACGCGGTACAAGAGGCATGAGATATTTTTCTGAATTGCTCTTTTCCGTTCACCAACTTATGACATTGGCTACATTGAAGTCTGGCGTGTTTCCCCGATAGTTTAAAGTTAGTTCTATCATGATCAAAGTTCAGCACAGGAGTCCATCCCTCCATACTGTGACAATCGAAACATTGCTTGGAAAGTTGTTTATGGTGATGATCTTGGTGACAACTGAGACATTCTGGTGACAAACCGAGAAAGCTTGTTCTGTTTCCGGCGATCTGTTTAGTTTGATGACACTTTTCACAAGATTGTTGGCGGTGTTTTCCTTCTAATCGAAAGCCCGTCCTTTCATGATCAAAATGCTCTCGTCCTCCCTCCCAACGGATCAATTCAGTGTTCTTCCCCATATGTTCTTTATGACAGGTTATACAATTTTGATACTCCGAATGTGAATGAAGTCCCCGACCTTTTTTAATATTTGTGTGACAACTCAGACATTTTTCGGACGATAATTTTTGACCGATCTCATGGCATTTTAAGCAATTACCCAACCCTTCCAAATGAGCATGAGCCTCGTTGAGGTCGCCCGGAGAGAACTGACTTGCGAAAAGCGGGGTCAGCAGGAATAGGAATATTAGGAGGGCTTTAGAAAATCCAGACATAACCTAATATAATGGCGATCGCCACATGGACGAAGAGTATCGTTAGCATGACATAGGCAAAGGGACGGTGAATCACGTGCCAGTAGTGAAAAAGATGTTCAAGTTGCTTGAGGAATTTGATCTGATCGGCGAGTTTGGTCCTCTGGATAAGTGCTTTTCGGATTTGTTTGAATTCTTTTCTAGCGAGATGATGTTTGGCCGAATAGTTTTGGCTAATGCGTCGTAAGTAAAAAAAATTAGAGATGTCTTTCCAAATGATCTGAAGAAAGAAAAGCCCCATGTTATTTGAGGCGTTCATATTCTCGGATCGATGGTCAGGTTCGATCTGTCCATATTTGGCCTCGACATTTTCTAAGTCTTTTTGCCATTTTGCGTTCTGGTTTTCAATAAAGTCGCTATGAGCGGATACTTTCTCTTTTCGATCTTTGATCTCTTGTGGGATCTTGATATATAAATATCGGCCGATAAATCCACTCAAGGCGACGGCAACCATAGACCAAAAGCTCACCGCAATGATGCCTCCGAATTTAAAGGAGGTATGAAGCAAAATAAACAAGGGCCCCATAATACCTAAATAAATATGGAAATTTAACCAATCTTTGATGTTGCCCCAATTTTGGAAGAAGGAAATCCGTTTCCGAATGGAGTAAATCATCATGAGCAGCATCATACCGGTTCCAAGTATGCCAAGCCCATGTCCGATCAGACCGCCGGGTTTGTACAACTCATGTAGCGTTGAAAATGGTCGCTCTGAGGGTGAAAGACGATAATAGGGGATCCCTTTATTTAAGAAATAGACAAAACCGAGTAAGGTAAACACATAAAGGAGTAATAGCAGAATACTAAAAGGGCGTAGTCTATTTTGTTTAGTGGACATGTTAGTCTTCCGACCCGAATTGAATACCTATTTTTTTAAGAAGGGCAATTTCATTTCCTCGCCGACCGAGGGCTAAAATGACATTTTGTGCTTTGTAACGGCCGATATTCTTAGGGTCATTAATATCGGTGACCCTGACATCAAACGTGGACTCATCTTGCCGGACAACATTAAATAATTTTTTGGTTAATAAAGAGTGGATCTTGAATTTCTTATGGATCGTTTCCCACGTTTGAATAAGTTCTTCTTTTGTATATTCAGACTTTGTAAGTTTTCCATAGAGCGGAAGCTCTACGAGATCGGTCAAGACAAGTTTCTCGCGGGGGTATTGGCGAACGGTTCCGCCGATCGCCTGTTGATCGATGAGCAGATAGGAGAACTTTTTTTCTTTAGCGCCTAATGCAGCTGATATCCCTGCGGGGCCACCGCCAATGATAATAACATCAAACAAGTCCGGTTGTTTTGAAAGAGTAGCGTCGGGTTTGAGTTGTTTAATAATGGTTTTGCCTTGATTGACGGCATTTCGGATCAACGCATACCCCCCCAATTCGCCAGCGATATAGATACCTTCGATCGATGTTTGCTGATTTTCATCTAGAATGGGGATGTCCGACCGTTTTGAGGTATCGCCCAGTCCGATCGTGATGGCACCCACCGGACAGCTTGCCTCGCATCGGCCATGTCCTTTACAATTGGCCCCATTGATAATGGTCGACTTTCCGCCGACAAGACCCAAGATCGTTCCTTCTGGACATTTGCGGACACAGGTGCCACAACCGATACATAAAGAGGGGTTGATCAGTGGGTGTTGAACGGTGGGTATATCGTCACCCATTTGTTTGGATCTTTCCTTCGTTTCCAAGGATAATTGGGCATTCTTCTTGGTCTGACGAATATAGGGGAGGAGAAAGAAAAGTATGACCCCTCCAACAAGTGTCCATGTAACAACATTTTCCAAGATCATTTAGGTATACGAATGAAGCCCCGAAAGCAAAAAATTGACCCCGAAGTAAGTAAAGATAACCAATATAAACCCCAGAACGGCAAACCAGGCCGAAATGGTTCCTTTCATGCCTTTTCTGAAACGTAGGTGAAGATACAACGCATAGATCAAAAAGGTAATAAGTGCCCAGGTTTCCTTCGGATCCCAACT
>CAIUCY010000003.1 GCA_903897765.1 uncultured Candidatus Marinamargulisbacteria bacterium
CGTAGGGAGCAATATGGCGAACATCATTTGTCCCCATGACGGTCACTGTATTGTTAGCAAACTCGGCCTTTAAACCTAAACTCCGAAGCAAGCGTATCGTGGTCATAATATCGGTCAGATTAGGTACGTTGGTGATCACACTCTCACCCTTTAGAAGCAGGGTCGCGATTAAAATGGGCAATGCCGCATTCTTGGCTCCGCTGATTCGCACACGCCCCTCTAGACGAACAGGACCTTTGACCACAAGCTTAGACATGGTCGTACTGAACCGTTACATTGATATCTCTAAGGAGTATCAATCGTCCTCCCTTTATGATGAACCAACCCAGCAATAATCCTAGAATTGCACCCAAACCAGAACGAGTAATCGTCACCCAAAAAGAGGTGTGCAAATGAGAAAACGAATTAAGCATAGAGATAGGCGCTAACGACACCAGTAAAAAGAGAGTCGTTCTTAACCAACTCGGCCATGTGATGCGATCCTTAAAGGATAACCAAAACACTAAGGCGGGGTAACCGATAAACAATTCTTTTGAACGAGGCCGTATCCATAATATTTTTTCGAGCATATTTCGAAGCCAAAGTTCGGGTCCTGTGACAAGAACTGGCGCATCATTGCCAGATCGGACAAGGTAAATAGCGATCATACTGAGTCCAACACAACCTAGAACCACCATCGCAAAATTGATCGGTTGCAACATAAACCGCTTTACCCGATAACCCACGTACTGGATCTGGTCTAATTTTGCCACTTTATAAAGCCACAAAAGAATAAATGGCCCCAAAATAGCTATTTTAACACCTCGAAACGCCATAGCCCCGATCCAGAACACAGGCTCGCCCATTAAGTTTTGAATAAATATCCCGCCCATTAACGTTCCTAAGAAAACGAGCCCCACCTCACGAGCCAAGGGCTTGAACGACGTCAGCGCGCCCTCTTTTTGGCGGGCATCTAACTCGATCATAACAAGCACTGGAACGATAATAGCCACACCTAAGGCCAATACTTGAAATATAGACGTTAACCGACCTAATAGAGCAAATCCCACCAGCCCCAACAACACCACAACCGTGAAGACCAATAAGGTTTTGATCCCTGCCAAAGGTCTGAAACGACGCCACATTAGAAAAGCAAGAAGGATCAGCGCCCCGACACCACTAAGCGTCAGCAAACTACGATAGCCCGCTTGAAAAGGCGATCGACTAAGAGCTTGCACCTTATATCCCCGTGATTCGAGACTACCCACGATCCGTTGAATTAGGCGGGAATGGAACGAATAACTGTTGATCAAATCCTGTCCCTCGTAGGGTTGGACCCAAATAACACGCGCACCTCGCTCAACAACAGCCCGAACAGCCTGTTCAACATATTTAGATGTATTTCGATCCGACAGCGTGACAGCGTGAACACGTAAACCATTCGCCCCGCTCAAAATAGACGAAAACCCAAGCGGGACAGGGTTGAATTCAACAAAAGCAAGCATCTTATGAAGTTCTTTTATCCGTTGCTTAATATAATCCCGGTTTTGGGGATATCCTAAAGCATTTTTACCCTCAAGAAGAATGATATGATGATCAAGGTCGCCGAGACGAGAAAGTTTAAAACTGAGTTGATCTTCATTAAATTCAGAATGAGCCTGCAAGGCAGGAATAATAGCAAGCCCTTGTGATTGGATCGTTAACCCTTTTTCGATATTGACATCAATAGGCATATCAAGTAATTGCTCGAAAGGAGCCGCTACTTCTAAAGTCTGGAACCCGAGTTCTTTCACCCGCTTTCCGTACTTGTATTCGAGTATCGTTCTTACCACATCGAACTGAACCGCATCATCGATGGTCAAATAGGTCATTGGCGCTTGAATAACAAAGCTCGCCGGCAATCGAGATACCAAAACATGGCTAGTTCGAGAAATAAGTCGTAGAGAATCGATGAGATCCCCGCCTCGGATCATCGTCATCAAGCCTTGATCGATAAAATCCTTAAGGGTATCTTCTTGTAGGATCACCGAGGTAACCCCCGACTTTTTCATCCCACCTAAAACAGCGGGAATATCATAACCCGAACTTCGGCTCATGGAAAAAAGCCCTTTACTGCTCACGACTACATCAACGGTCTTATTGCTAAAATCCCAAAGCGTTTTCATGCCAATGGGGATCATGCCAATAAAGGCAAAGACTACCAAAGCGATCCAAATCTTAGGAGGGATCATTCGCGGGAACATGAATCTCATGTTAACGATTCCCGTTTAAAATGTAAATACGCCTGAATGAAGCCATCGAAGGCTCCATCCATGACATCCGCGACCTGACCCACTTCGTGACGGGTTCGATGATCTTTGACCATGGTATAGGGATGGAAAACATAGGATCGAATTTGATTCCCCCAACTGATTTCTTTATTGCTTTCAGCGATACCATTAAGGGCATTCGCGTTTTCTAGCTCTTTGAGTACAACCAATTTTGACAATAACGCTCGCATAGCTACCTCTTTATTCTGTATCTGTGAGCGTTGGTTTTGACATTGGACCACGATCCCCGAAGGTAAGTGGGTTATCCGAACCGCAGAGTCCGTTTTATTAATATGCTGCCCTCCTGCCCCGCTTGATCGAAAGGTGTCTATACGAATATCATCGCTGTTAATTTCAACATCGGTGGATTGCTCGATAAGCGGGATCACGTCGACCGAAGCAAAGCTGGTTTGTCGTTTATTATTGGCATTGAACGGCGATAAGCGAACCAATCGATGTATACCATGTTCAGATTTCATCAGACCATAGGCATACTCGCCGCGAACTTCAAGGGTAACGCTTTTGATCCCTGCTTCTTCCCCTTCACTGATATCGATGATTTGGTAGGAAAAGCCCTTTTTTTCAACCCATCGCACATACATTCTAAGCAGCATGTCAGCCCAATCCTGAGCATCGGTTCCCCCTGCGCCCGCGTTGATGGTCAAAATAACGTCCCCCTCATCATGGACATCACTGAGAAGCGTCTGAAGCTCTAATGTGTCATATTCCAAACGGATCTTTTCTTCATAGGTATTGATGTCCGCCAAAAGCGTTTCATCGCCCAGTGATTGTAATTCTTCTAAATATTGCGCATCTTGTTGAATGGTTTCAAACTGAACCAGCCGGTCGGCAATAAGCTTCGCCTTTCGGTTGAGGGTAGTCAGACGCTGAGTGTTGGTCCAAATCGTTGGATCTTGAAGCTGTGCGTCGAGTTCTTCTTTTTGCCGTCGTAATTCAGGCAGGTCAAAGATAGTCTCCGAGTGTCCTGATCCGCTTTTGTAATTCAGCCGTCACAAGATCCTCCTGCGTTGATTATGCGGACGCGCCGCAGCATTTTTTATATTTTTTCCCCGAACCACAGGGACACGGATCATTGCGTCCAACCCGGTTACCGGTCGAGACCGGCGATGCTTTTGGTCGATAACAGCACCACTTTCATCAGCCGCATGATATGACGTAATACGGACTTGTTCGTGTTTTAATTGTTCCTGTGCCAAGGCGGCCGCTTCTTCGTTGGACACTACTTGAACACGGAATAGACTCGTGATCACCTCTTGCTCGGCCCCCGTCATCATATCTTGGAACATATCATAGCCCTCGCGTTTATACTCGAGGAGCGGATCTTTGTTGGCATAGGCGCGAAGCCCGATCCCTTCGCGGAGAATGTCCATATGCTTGAGATGTTCGATCCAACGAGAATCCAACGCATGGAGATAAATATATCGGACGATAGACCCAAAATCACTCAGTTCAAAGCGTTCGACATAGTTACGATAATACCCAATGGCAGCGGCAGAAAGATCCTCTATGCCTTGATTACGATTTTGCAACGTTATGGTGTTGTAATTGGCGGGAACAAGTTGATGCATGTCTTCGACGAGACCGTTCCAATCGACATCACGCAGCTTGAAATCTTGAGGATAGAACGCCTCCATGATCAACTCAGCATGAAAACGAATGACTTCTTCAATCTTTTCGACAAGCCGATCCCCTTCAAGGATGCGACGACGTTGCGAATAGACGATCTCACGTTGTTTATTCATCACATCATCATATTCGAGGAGTTGTTTGCGTATATTGAAATGATACATTTCGACTTTTTTCTGAGCACGTTCGATCGAACTGGATATCATCTTGTGCTCGATGGGTGTATCGTCATCAAAGCCTAGTGTTTCCATGATCTTGATAATACGTTCTGAGCCGAATAATCGCATTAAGTCGTCTTCTAGGGAAACATAAAATTTGGTATAGCCTGGATCGCCTTGTCGTCCACAACGACCCCGAAGCTGATTGTCGATACGTCGACTTTCGTGACGCTCTGTACCCAAAACCGCTAAGCCACCAAGAGCGGCTACGCCCTCGCCCAAAACGATATCGGTTCCTCGACCGGCCATATTCGTGGCGATCGTCACCCCACCGCGATAGCCTGCTTTAGCGATAATTTCGGCTTCTTGCTCGTGGTATTTGGCGTTTAAAACACTATGAGGAATATTGGCCTTTCGAAGATGTTGACTGAGCATTTCTGAGACTTCGATAGAGATGGTTCCCACCAGTACAGGTCGTCCTACTTTATGGAATTCGATAATGTCTTTAACGACGGCACGATATTTTCCCACTTTAGATTTATAGATAGCATCGGCTGCATCAACACGGACGGTAGGTTTATGGGTCGGGATCTCGACCACGTTGAGATTGTAGATCTTTTCAAACTCGGCGGCTTCGGTCATCGCGGTACCGGTCATACCCGCTAGTTTCTCGAACATTCGGAAGTAGTTCTGTAGGGTAACGGTCGCGAGGGTTTGACTCTCGTGACGGATCTCAAGGTCTTCCATGGCCTCTATCGCTTGATGAAGCCCGTCACTATAACGACGCCCTACCATCAAACGCCCTGTAAACTCATCGACGATAAGGACTTCGTTATCTTTGACGATATAATCGACATCGCGTTTGTAAAGGTATTTGGCCTTCAGACATTGACTCAGCATATGGGCTAGATCCATGTTCTCCATATCGTAGAGATGCTCGACTCCGAATTTTTTCTCAGCAAAATCGATGCCTTCATCGAGCATAATGATGTTCTTTTGTTTTTCTTCGATCGTAAAGTGATCTGTTTCCCTCATTTTATTCGCCACATCACGGGCTTTTTTGTACTTATCGGTGTTATCATCCACGACCCCTGAGATAATGAGCGGGGTACGGGCTTCATCGACCAAAATACTATCGACTTCGTCAACGACGGCAAAATGAAGGTTACGCTGAACACATTGGGTGAGATCGGTGGCCATATTGTCGCGAAGATAATCAAAGCCGAACTCGTTGTTGGTTCCGAAAATAATATCAGCTTGATAGGCGATCTGCCGGTCTTCGACATCCATTTGGCTTTGGATAAGCCCCACGTTTAACCCCAGAAAGCGATAGATCTGTCCCATCCATTCGCTATCACGTTTCGCCAAATAGTCGTTCACCGTGATGATAAAAACACCTTTGCCCGTTAACGCATTCAAATACGCGGGTAACGTGGCGACAAGCGTTTTTCCTTCACCGGTTTTCATTTCGGATATCTTGCCCTCATGGAGCACCATGCCACCGACAAGCTGCACATCAAAGTGACGCATATTCAGCACGCGTTTACCCGTTTCACGGACAACAGCGAACGCCTCGGGGAGAATGTCCTCTAGGCTATCACCCTGCTCCAAACGCGCTTTAAACTCGGTGGTTTTAGCGGTCAAGTCCGCATCGGACAAGGCCGAGATGGTCGGCTCGAACGCATTGATGATCTCTACCGTTTCGAAATAACGTTTGAGGGCATCCTTTGAGGATTGGCCAAAAATAATTCGTTTGAATATATTAAACAACGACGCTCTCGAAATTAGTTCTCAGATTCGATAAGCCCAAAATCACCCTCATGCATTTTATAAATAACATTGAGTTGATTGGTTTTATCATTTCTAAAAACGAGGAATTCCATGCCTGATATTTGAAGTTGAAGCACGGCTTCTTCGACATCCATCGGTTTAAGGGCTTGTCGGTTGGTATATACCACTGGGGCGCCTTTTGTACTAGACCGTTGATCACCATTGTCAACATGATCAATAGCTACAGCTGTCTTTTCGGCTTTGTGGTTCTTCATTTTGTCTTTATATTTTTTGATCTGTTTTTCGAGTTTTTCGAACAAAAGGTCGATGGCCGCATACATGTCCGCATTGATCTCACGTGCCGAAATAATGGCACCATGAACGTTTAGCATTACGCTGGCCTCGTTTTGTTTGTCAGGGGATTTGGTTTGATGATGTTTCATTTCTACTTTGCCATTAACCATAGCCTCAGCGAAATAATGCTCGATCTTGCCGATCTTTTTCTGAGCGTAGTCTTTAAGGGCTTCAGTCATGGGTAAATTTTGTCCGGAAACGATGACTTGCATAGGTGCAACTCCTTTTGTTGATATAGCTGCATTCTAGCTTTTCCACTGGGGTTTGTAAATTACGAAAGACCCCACAACCTTATTAAAGGGTTATTTTATTCTTATTCCCGTTGAAACGATTTCGTTTGCAAAGAAATTATTTCTTGATTGAAAATCTGCAGAACGAAAAGGATGTGTTTCGATTCGTGAATCAAGTTGAATGGTATATTTTGCAAGTTTTTTTCTATCAGAAAAACGAATTCCTTTAAAGTTATCAGACACGAGAGCTATGTCAATATCGCTATCCTCTCGATAATTACCCTTAGCATATGAACCGAATAAAAAGGCTTCATTTATTTTTATATTATCCCGTTCCAAAGAAAAAAGCATTTTCTTGAGGGTGTTTATAATATCAACTTGGGTTTTATCCATATATATAACTCCTCAATTTTAGCAAAATATTTATGAGTAAACTTTTTTGTGCACAGTTTATAAAAGTTAAGTTTATAATCAGGATATCTCGCTTCAAGGTTAAAGTTATTGATCTCCTCAAACGTCTGTTTTTGATCAAGAGTTAATGAAAGGCCCGATTTTTCTGCTAGATACAACAAATTATGGGTCTTTGGAGCACTTTCTTTAACCTTTAATGTGTATAAAGCTTTTAAGGTTTTCTCTAACACTAAATGTCCGATATACAAACACCAATCATATTTCTTAATCTTCAATAAACCGCGTGCCGTTTTCAAATCATGATCGGCTGACTTAGTCCAATAATCAACTGAATTCTGAATATCCATTGCTTAAATAATATCATATGAACTTATTCTCTATCCACAAGAATCCATCAGCGTCTAAAAACTAACATATCCCCGAGGCCTCGATTTGCCGCTGTAGGGAAACGAAACTTGCCTTGAAAAGACCTAAATCATTTTGATTAAGATCAGCCTTTTCGTGCATCGCAGAAGCCATCACTTTTAATTCATAAATTTGTAAAACCAATTTAACATTATTCTGTTCCATTTTGGCGACATGAATACTGAGGTCAGCTAACGCTTGGTCTATTTTAACCAACATACTTCGTATTTTGTTTAGTTCTTTTCCTAAAGAAGATTTCACTGGTACGTGTTGAGCATTTTGTGCAGCTAATTGGCGGCTCGTTGCCAGTGTTTCTTGTTTTTCTAATTCAGTAATAAGGGCATCCATGGCGTTGTTAAATTCTAGCTGGACGCCCCGCATTTTTTGAAGATGATGATGCCATGGACCCAAGATATGCATTCTACCTTTTTCTCGTCCTAAGGCAGCATTAAAATATTTTAGACCTGTTGAGTGTTCATGTTCATGAGTTTCGTCACTATATTTACAAGCGTCACCGACACACTTCTTCGCTGCCTCGAACGCAACATTAACATCAATTCTCAACTCTTGGATGACGGTTGGAACAGAATTAACGCTTAATCGATCTATTGCCCTCGAAAGAATTTTTCCTATAACGCTATCTGCCGAAAATTGTCTCCTTATATTTTCGAGGTATGTTTTAAATTCTTGAGTGTTTTTGAATTTATGATCCGTGCATTTTATTGCGAATTTACTCATTAATTTTTCTGCATCATCAACCGTTTCCAATTGGGATGATACAAAGTTTGCCAAGCCTTGTGCTGTAACGTTGGATAACTTGCCCTCACCAAGCTGCCATAAAATTGCATTATTTAAATCTGGGGTCTCTGAACCAAGGATTTGATTAAAACCTTTGAGTGCCTGATTTATATAATCAGCAGAAAATTTGTTTTCATTAAATTTATCCATTAATCGCCAGATTGTTTCACTGCAATTAATGGGGTTATTGGACTTTTTAACCTTTTCAAATAATTTTAGAAGGTCGTTTATGCTCGGGGTACCAGATAAAACGCCGGAGATATTCAACGGGCTTTCGACAGATTGGCGTTTAGGTGTTGCTTGGGGGGTGGAAGGATAAACCTTCGAAGGAACTTTTAATGATTCATTCATAGTATGTTATATGCCCGCTGGCGGGGGGAATTAAACATTTCAAAAATATTACGTTTAAAGTATGCTCAATTGGGTATACAATAATATATATTCGAACCAAATAGACAAGGAGAATACCATGAATTTATCAACCGTAGCACTTCAATCCGAGCATCTTGGAATTAGAGAGCTTAAAATCGGCCTTAATAAAATTAAACTTAGCAAGTGGTTTATTTCAACCAGCGATAACAAGCCGATCAGCGTTAACGTTCCTTTTAACGAATTCCTTGATCTGATGGAGCTTATCGACGACCTTCAAGATAACCATTTACTGAAAGACATTCAGGAAGGACGCGAAGCCATTAAAAATATCAAGCAAGGCTTTGTCTCAAGCTATTTGAAATAAATGTACTCGATTAGATTTCCGACCGATAAACACAGGAAGGAGTTCGATTCATTCCTCGAAAAGATACCCGTTGCTAGCCTTAGAAATAAAATCATTCGAATCTTTCAAATCAAGAAACGGGATGAACGCACGTATTAATCCATCGATAGTTAGGAATATATTTTTGCCGCCAATTACGCTATAACCCAATATTTATAGGCCTTTCAGCCGTTTCCCGCATCCATATCGTCATTACCCCATGCTTTTTCAGCAAAAATAATTGAAATTATCCCAAACCGCAACCGAAATATTTTGTGAGAGAGATAATTAAGGAAAGACTAGCGGAAGGGGAGAAAATCGATGGCAATATCGGCAACATATCCTCAACCAACAGGAGCCATTAGTGCTAACTTGGCATCGACGAATTATAGTGATCAACCCGCGCCCCCTTCTCCATCAGAAAAAACTTTTTACCAGCTGGCATTTCATCCAATAAACAAATCCGATATCCAAACGCCTGACTATCAGTTAAATCTGAGTCAATATGTTAAACCGCAGCAAACTATTGTTAATAATCTGATCAAAGAGGGACAAGATGGATCGTGTACGATAATGTTCGCAATTTGAAGAAAAGAGAGAGCCATCGTAAACTTCTTCATAATCGGCAAAAAACGAAGGAGGAAAACGATGGCTCAGGTAAATGA
>CAIUCY010000004.1 GCA_903897765.1 uncultured Candidatus Marinamargulisbacteria bacterium
AGAAGGTCGGGGTCTTGGCGCTGTTCGTCGCTTGTCATTGTTTTTATTGTATTACTTCAACGTGTTCAATGCGAGATTTAACTTTAAAACGTTGATCCTAGGCTCTCCCAAAAGATTAAAAGTCCGGCCTTCTTTTAGTTGCTTGATCAAGTCCTCGATCTTTTGCTGCTGATCCGCCGAAAAGTGGCGTGCTTTGGCTATGCGATCAACCTGAGCTTCTGCCGCCGCCACGCTAATATGTGGATCAAGCCCACTACCAGACGCTTGCAACATATCCGCCGGAACCACTTTTGCTGTTGGGTTGGCTGAAAGGAATTGTTCTTTTCGGTCTGCCATCGCTTTTTGAAAAGCCTTTCCACTAATAGCGAGGTTACTTCCTCCGGATGGCATGGGGTTGTAGCTGACCGCTGATGGCCTTGGCCAAAAATATTTTGGATCGCTAAAGTTTTGTCCAATGAGGTCGCTACCCACCACTTTTCCTGTTTGATCCGTTAGTAAACTTCCCCTAGACTGATGGGGGAACCATGTCTGCGAGATCAGCGTCATCGCCAGTGGATAGATCAACCCTGTCAGCACCGTTAAAACAACGAAGAGTAGTAGTGTTATGCGAATATTTTTCATTTTTTGCTCCTTGGGACGAGTCCCTTAACGTATTAGCCCCATTGATGCAACTAAAAGATCGATCAATTTGATCCCGATAAAGGGTGCAACAAGCCCACCCGCACCATAGATGAGGAGGTTTCGTCGAACCAGTGCTGACGCGCTTTGTGGGCGATACGTCACTCCACGAAGGGCTAACGGAACCAGTGCGATAATGATCAAAGCATTAAAGATAACGGCACTCAAAATGGCACTTTGGGGTGTGGCTAAACGCATGACATTCAACACCCACAGAGGTCCTTGCGTGCCCTGTGTCGCATATAATACAGAAAACAGTGCCGGAATAATGGCAAAGTATTTGGCCACATCATTGGCGATACTAAAGGTCGTAAGTGCCCCTCGGGTCATGAGTATCTGTTTGCCCGTCTCCACGATCTCTATAAGTTTGGTGGGGTTGCTATCCAGATCGACCATATTCCCAGCCTCACGCGCGGCTTGGGTGCCCGTATTCATCGTCACACCAACATCGGCTTGTGCCAACGCGGGTGCATCATTCGTTCCGTCACCTGTCATGGCGACAAGATGACCTTCGCTTTGTTCATGTCTGATCCTCGCAAGCTTTGATTCTGGTGTGGCCTCGGCAATAAAGTCATCCACGCCTGCTTCGGCCGCGATCGCAGCGGCGGTGAGTGGATTATCTCCGGTGATCATCACGGTGCGGATCCCCATTTTTCTTAAATGAGCGAAGCGCTCCTTTATGCCACCTTTTACCATGTCTTTGAGGTGAATAATGCCGACCACTTTACCATTCTCTGCAACGGCGAGTGGAGTCCCGCCTGTTTGAGCGATTTCCTGTTGGACGGTATCTAGCTCCTTAGGCATATTTCCGCCTAATGTTTTGACATACCCCACGATCGCTTCCACCGAACCTTTTCGGATCGACGACATACAGGCTCCTGTGTCATCGATATAGTCCACCCCACTCATCCGTGTTTGAGCCGTAAAGGGGATAAAGGTGGGGGTGCCCTCGGAAGAATGGATAGAACGCAGATTAAATTTGTTTTTTGCCAACACTACGACCGAGCGACCTTCGGGCGTTTCATCTGCAAAAGAAGCTGCCTGTGCCGCCACCGCAACCTGTTCTTCAGAAACACTGGGAGCCGAGAAGAACGCAACGGCCATGCGATTTCCCAATGTGATCGTACCCGTTTTATCAAGAAGAATAACATCGATATCACCTGCCGCCTCGATCGCACGTCCACTTTTCGAGATGACATTTTTACCGATCAATTTATTGATTCCGGCAATCCCGATCGCACTGAGCAATCCCCCGATCGTTGTGGGAATGAGGCACACGAGTAGGGCGATCAATATGGGGACAGTGACGACATGAGTCATATCCTGATGGGCAGACCATTCGGCAAAATCAGCAAAAAACTTTAAGGACGTTACCGTCAATAGAAAAACAATCGTTAGCGCGGCAAGAACAATATTTAAGGCGATCTCATTCGGTGTTTTCTGTCGTTTTGCGCCTTCAATGAGCGAAATGATACGGTCAATGAACCCTTCACCTTGTTCAACCGAAACAGAAACCACAATTCGGTCGCTGTTTACCCGCGTCCCGCCTGTTACCGCACTGCGATCCCCACCACTCTCGCGAATGACCGGAGCCGATTCGCCGGTAATGGCTGACTCATCAACACTGGCAATGCCTTCGATGACCTCACCATCAGCGGGGATGATGTCACCGGCCTCACAAACGACCTGATCGCCTTTCTTGATCTGCGAGGAAGGCAACATCACTATCTTACCGTTTCGAAGAACCTTGGCGACATTATCCACGCGTGATCTTTTAAGGCTTTCTGCCTGAGCACGACTATGCCCTTCTGCGACCGCCTCGGCGATATTGGCAAAGTAAACCGTTAGCCACAACCAAAGACTGATCTGTAACTCGAACGAAAAACTTATCCCTTGTAGGAGATGCGATCCAGCAATGATGGTGGTCAGAATGGCGCCGATAAAGGTCACGAACATAACCGGATTATGCATTTGAACACGGGGATCGAATTTTTTCAATGCATCGATAAGTGCCTGTTTGCCCATAAGTGTTTGTTTTTTCATGATAGGCTCCTAAAAGAGGATTTGGTGATGGAACAGCAAAAGATGATCCAATATCGGTCCCAATGCCAATGCAGGGAAGAAAGTCAGCCCCGCGACAATGAGAATGACCGAAAAAAGTAGGACGGCAAATACGCCGTTATTCGTTGGGAATGTCCCCGACGAAACGGCGATCGTTTTTTTGCCCGCAAAACTACCGGCGATCATCAGGGCTGGAATGATGACACCAAAGCGGCCGACCAGCATAGCAACGCCCAAGGCAATATTGTAAAAGGGGGTATTTGCATTAAGCCCCGCAAAGGCACTTCCATTATTTCCAGCTGCGGATGAGAACGCGTACAGGATCTCATCAAAACCATGCGGCCCAGCCGACGTTATACTAGAAAGGCCGATCGGGAGGATCACCGCCAAACTCGTGCCCACCAGAATACAAATGCCCGGGAAAAGAATGCCGATAATAGCGAGAAGGATCTCCTTTTTCTCGATTTTTTTTCCTAAATATTCCGGAGTGCGACCCGCCATAAGGCCAGCCAGAAAGACCGTTAAAATGATAAAAAGGATCATGCCATACATACCGGAGCCGACACCACCAAAGATGATCTCTCCTAGCATAATATTAAACATAGCGACGCCTCCCGCTAAGGGTGACAGGCTAGCGTGCATCGCATTGACAGAACCATTGGAAACAACGGTTGTGGCGACCGCATAGAGGACGCTATTGCCAACGCCGAAGCGTGTTTCTTTTCCCTCCAATAAGTGTGTGCCTAATAAATGTCCAGTGGCATATTCCGAGCTCAGTGCAATAGTCAGCCCTGCAAGGAAAACCGCCAACATCACGAGAAAAACCATCAGGGCATGTTTGCGTGACCCGATCATGATGCCAAAACTATAAACCAGAGAGGCGGGGATAAGTAAAAGCGCCAAGGTTATAAGAAAGTTTGAAAGGGGTGTCGGGTTTTCGTACGGATGAGCGCTGTTGGCATTGAAGAAACCGCCACCATTGGTGCCTAAGTCCTTTATGGCGACTTGTGAGGCGACAGGGCCTTGTGGCAATACTTGCTTTTGACCCTCAACGGTCACAACGGTTTTGTTGGGTGTGAAATTTTGTATCATTCCTTGGGACACAAAGGCCAGCGTCCATACAATCGACAAGGGGATCAGAATATAGACCGTGGTTCGAGTCAGATCCACCCAAAAATTCCCTAGATCGGTCGTGTTTTTACGAACAAGCCCCCGGATAAGTGCCAACATAACGGTAATCCCTGCGGCAGCACTGAGAAAATTATGGGAACACAGCCCGAGCATCTGGGTTAAATAACTCATCGTTGTTTCGCCGGAATAGCCCTGCCAATTGGTATTGGTCATAAAGCTAATGGCCGTATTTAACGCCGAGGTCCACTCCACATTACCCATATGATTAGGATTCAGTGGCAGTTTGCCTTGAAAAAGCTGTAGCAAGAATAAGCTTGCACCACTAATAACGCTAAACCACAGCACGGCTGAAAGATATTTTCGCCAATCCATGGCTTCGTGTTGGTCAACGCCACTTAGTTTGTAGATAAGCCGCTCTAGCCAGCCGAATACGGGCGTGATGATCTGGTTTCGTCCCTCAAAAACTGCCGCCATAAAGGTGCCAAGCAAGGGGGTAAGCAAAAGTAAGACTAGAACAAAAAAACCAATTTGGAGTAGATCCGATATCATTTTACCCTCCTAAAATTTTTCTGGATGAAACATGGCATAGCCAAGATATAACAAAAGGAATAAGGCAATAATTCCTGCGACCATAAAGTCCATGATGAACTCCTTTCAACCCTCGTTAAAATTATACGTCAATAAATAAAACGTTTCTGTAAATATAGCGCGTAGACGTGTAAAAAAGATGTAAAAATCGAGCCAGATTTCTTAGGCCAAATACAATAGCGACATCGAGAGGTGTTGTGTTAAGGGAGTGTTTCTAAAATTATTCACTAAAATATC
>CAIUCY010000005.1 GCA_903897765.1 uncultured Candidatus Marinamargulisbacteria bacterium
CCCTTTATCGTGGGACGATAGGAAGGGATATCCACCTCGTCTGGGTAAATAAACGGAGCTTTGTTAGCTGTAACATCTTTGGGAATATCGATCAGAACCGGCCCTGGACGACCCGAACGAGCGATATGGAATGCCTTTTTAACGGTCACAGCGAGATCGTTAACATCTTTCACTAAGAAATTATGCTTGGTGATAGGCATGGTAATACCGGTGATATCCGCTTCTTGGAAAGAATCTTTGCCGATCAACCATGTCGAGACATTCCCCGTTATGGCGACCATCGGCGTAGAATCCATATAAGCTGTCGCGATACCAGTGACTAGATTGGTAGCCCCTGGCCCAGAAGTAGCTAAACAAACGCCCACTTTACCCGACGAACGGGCATATCCATCGGCTGCATGGGCGGCGGCTTGTTCATGGCGTACAAGATAATGTTTGATCTCTGCATCATAAAGTTCATCATAGATCTCAAGAACCGTACCACCGGGATAACCAAAAATATGATCTACTTTTTCTTTTTTCAAGGATTCGATTAATATTTTGGAGCCTTTTAATTTTTCTGTCATCGTTATACCCCTTTGTTATTGGTCATTTTATCACAGCTTATTCATGAAGAATATGGGATCGCGAAGGAAAAGCCTGTAACCAACCGCCGTTGATTACAGGCACATAACGACGATGAGAAGGACGACTACAAACAGTTGAAACGAAAGGCGAGAAGCAGATTTTATAACGAAACGATCCATGCGACTCCATCCCTTCCTTTGTAGTATATTATCGATTTTATCTCTCGCAAACGGCTCCGTCAAGAACGGCGCCTGTACTGGCCGACTTAACGAGTTGTTGATAGCGATGGAGTGCGCCTTGATACACCCGTATCGGTGTGCGAATATCAGCCATACGTGCTTTGATCTGCTCGTCGCTCAACCGAACATTCATGGTTTTATTGGGAATATCGATATCGATGATATCTCCATCCTGAATGGCTGCGATAGGTCCACCCTCAGCGGCTTCTTTTGATACATGACCGATCGCCGCGCCTTGCGTTGCACCAGAAAAGCGTCCATCAGTGATGAGCGCCACCTCTTTATCAAGCCCCATCCCGACGATGGTTGCGGTTGGCACGAGCATCTCTCTCATACCAGGACCACCCTTGGGACCTTCATACCGAATAACGACAACATCCCCTTTAACAATTTTGCCCGCCTTCATGGCGTTCACTGCATCGTCCTCACCATCAAACACTTTGGCGGGGCCACTGTGCTTAAGCATTTTATCGGATACGGCTGATTGTTTTACGATCGAGCCCTCGGGTGCGATATTCCCAAAAAGGGCCGCCAATCCCCCGATAGGATGATATGGATTTTCCATCGACCGAATAACATCGGTGTCTTTATTTTTTAAATGGGCAATATTTTCTTTGATCGTCTTTCCGGTCACGGTGATAAGGTCGTCATGGATACGGCCTTTTGCCGCAAGTTCTTTGATAACAACTTGTATCCCACCCGCTTCATCGAGATCTTCGATATGATAGTTGCCCGCTGGTCGAAGCGACACGAGGTGGGGCGTATGGTCGCTCACCTCATTGATCAGATTCAAGCCGATCTCAACCCCTGCCTCACGAGCAATAGCGGGCAAATGAAGGGCGGTATTGGTCGAGCACCCGAGTGCCATATCCACGGTAAGGGCATTTTTGAAACTCTTCTCCGTCATAAAGTCACGGGCTTTGATATCTTTATTGACCATATCCATGACCGCGATACCCGCTTTTTTCGCCAAGGCGATCCGCTCACCCTTCACGGCAGCGATCGTCCCATTCCCCGGCAAGGCGATCCCTAAGGATTCCGCTAAACAATTCATCGAGTTCGCGGTAAACATGCCCGAACAACTCCCCACACCGGGACAAGCAGTACACTCGATCTCGGTCAGCTCTTCTTCCGTGATCTTACCAGCATTAAATGACCCGACGGCTTCGAATACATGGGTCAAATCTAGGCGTTTCTTTTGGGTTCCCCCAGCAAGCATCGGGCCACCCGACACCATCACCGTAGGAATATTGCAACGCGCGGCGGCCATGAGCATTCCGGGAATGATCTTGTCGCAATTAGGAATAATGACGAGTCCATCAAATTGATAAGCACGCACCATCGCTTCGACAGAGTCGGCTATCAACTCACGAGTGATCAAAGAGTACTTCATCCCCTCATGTCCCATCGCGATCCCGTCACACACCCCGATAGTATGGAACAAAGCGGGCGTTCCCCCCGCGATCCGAACTCCTGTTTTAACCGCTTCCGCGATCTTATCTAAAAAAATATGCCCGGGGATTAATTCATTATACGCTGCAGCGATCCCAATAAAAGGACGACGAAGTTCTTCATCAATATAACCCATCGCTTTAAACAACGAACGGTGGGGTGCTTTGTCGGGACCTTTTTTTATGATATCACTACGCATGAATGCCTCCTAATTAAATAATTGCTCGATCGAATGGAACATTGCCTTGCCTTGAGATTCTTTTTCCTCAAACTCATCAATAATTGGCAATGATGATAACATGTTTATCGATATTTTCAAAAACGACTCCTGCAACTGCTTCGCGAGGGCTTCTTTGAAAGCTTGAGGAATGACCCCGAATACTTGGGTTTGTTGCAACAGCGAAAATCGTCCTTTTCGTTGGGCAGAGCCGATAAGTTTTCTACCCGAGGCATCAACGATCTCATATTTTGCGGGAAAATCAATACAGACATCATGATGTCGTTTGTCTTGATATTCCGGCAGCGATTCTTGTCGAAGAAACGCCTCTACCCTAACAGCTTCAAGAGCACGAATGACTTTCTCGCTCAGCCACCGATACGAGGCGACTAGTTGTGTTGATGGCAAAAAGCTTAAGGGGATCACCAGACTATAGGTAATATCACCTGGTTGATGAGCGACCCTTCCGCCCCCAGTCGGACGACGCACACTATTTGTTTCATGAGGTATCTTTTGGTTCAAACCATAGGACATACACGGTTCTGTCCAATCATAAAACCGAAGGAACGCTCGATCTGGACTTGCCTCGACTCGCTGCCAAAGCGCCACATCTTGCGCCATATTAGCAGCCGCATCACTAGCTTTATCATCGATGATCGTCAACTGAAGAACTCCCCTCTTTCCTAAAGAGGGGCTGGGGGAGATTTCCGCCTTCACTTCCACAGAGTAAGAACTGGCTCCTTGACCGCTTTTGCTTCATCTAAACGACGCAAGAATGTTTTCTGGGGAGCAAGTTTAAGTTTATCCGGATATTGTCGAGCGTGTTCGATCAGCGTTGTAAAGATGGACACAAAACGGTCAAGCCCTGCTTTTGTCTCTGACTCGGTCGGTTCGATCATCATACACTCATGAACAACCTGAGGGAAATATATCGTGGGGGGATGAACTCCCTCGTCCATTAACCCTTTTGCCAGATCAAGTGCGGACACGCCAAACTCTTTTTTCAATTTTGCCGCAGAAAGAACAAACTCATGCATACATACACGCTCATAAGGAAGTTTGAGACTATCCTTTAAGCGAAGTTGTAAATAATTAGCGGCCAAAATGGCGTGCTCACTCACCTGAGTTAAGCCGTCTCGTCCCATCAAAAGTATATAGGCATAGGCCCGAAGCACAATGGCCACATTTCCGTACATCCCATGGACACGACCTATACTATGTTTGTTCGGTGACTCCCATGAAAAGCCTGTCGGAGATTTTTTCACACGCGGACCGGGCAGAAAAGGAACCAGAAAATCTTTGACACCAACAGGACCCGAACCCGGACCACCACCACCATGAGGCGTATCGAATGTTTTATGTAAGTTGAGGTGGCACACATCAAAACCCATATCACCCGGCCGAATGATCCCCAAAAGCGCATTGGCATTAGCGCCATCATAATAGAGAAGCCCTCCTGCTTGATGGACAATGTCCGCGATTTGAAGAATTTGCGTTTCAAAAAGCCCTAAAGTCGAGGGGTTGGTCAACATCAAAGCCGCGACTTTGTACTTAAGTACCGCAGCCTTCAGCGACACAATATCGACATTCCCATTTCGATCTGTTGCGATCTTGACAACGCTAAACCCAGCGACAGCGGCACTGGCGGGATTTGTCCCATGTGCTGTGTCCGGAATCAGAACCACTTTGCGATCCGTCTCACCCTTGGATTCATGATACGCACGAATGATCAGTAAACCGGTGTGTTCACCATGAGCCCCTGCCGCAGGCTGAAGGGTAAACGCTGCATATCCAAAAAGCTCGGACAGGGCGATGTCAGTTTCAAACAACACTTCGAGTGTACCCTGCGCCTCACTGCTATGTTGATATGGATGAAGCCATGCAAAACCCGCAAGGGCAGCTACGCGTTCTTGAATTTTGTAATTATATTTCATCGTACAGGAACCCAGAGGATAGAACCCAGAATCAACCCCAAAATTAAGCGTCGAGAGATAAGTATAATGGCGAGCTACTTCCATCTCACTTCGATCAGGTAAGCGAAGTGGCTTTTCCCGACCCATGAGTAACTGTCGATCCGTTTGTCTAGGAACGGACAATTCCACTTTCAACGCACTAGCGATAAGGGCGACTAGTTCATCGATCGTGTCTATAGTCGTAAAATCATTCACGGCAAAAAGCACGTAATTGTCCCAATAAGCATTCACCTCGTCGAGTTGAAGCCCCAACTCAAAACCATTGGCTTTTAAGGCGATCCGAACCGCATCCCAATCAACGCCCTCCGACTCGACCAATACTTCTTGAAAACGATCAACAGATCGGACATGAAGTTTAGGAATACGTCGAAGTTGGTCAGCGAGATAATGAGTCTTTTCAAGGATATCACTCGCCAAGGACTGCAATCCTTGTGAACCAAGGACGCTTAGATACATGGTCGCTCGAAGCGCCATCAACGCTTGATTACTGCAAATATTAGAGGTCGCACTTTCACGCCGAATATGTTGCTCACGGGTTTGATAGGTTAATACATAACCGACTTTGCCATCAGCATCATTCGTTTGCCCCACCAAACGACCCGGAATATGACGGACAAATTCAATTTTGGTCGCGATAAATCCTAGAGCGGGCCCCCCAAAAGAGATCGAACTCCCGAGGGACATGGCTTCCCCACACACAATGTCCGCGCCCTGCTCACCCGGCGTTTTATAGGCGACAACGGCTAAAGGGTTCAATACCGCTATAATGACGCCGATACCACGACGTTTTGCCTCGGCAATAAGGGCTGCATGATCATTCACGACCCCGAAGAAATCAGGCATCGGCAATACAATAGCGAACGTCTGATCGGTCAGGGAAGAAAGAACAGGCTCCTCGTCAAAAACAATATCTAGTCCATAACCAGCATTATACGTTTCAATAACGCTGATCCAATTCGGGGGCAATACACCCGCCACAACAACATGATCCTTTCCTTTTGGTGCTAATCGTTTGGCCATCTGAATAGACTCGGCCACCGAGGTTGCCCCGTCGTAGAGACTGGCGTTGGCCATGTCCATACCCATTAAGTCGGCCATATAGCTTTGAAATTCGAAAATAGCCGTCAAGGTTCCTTGACTGATCTCGGGTTGATAAGGGGTGTAGGCGGTATAGAACTCACTTCGAGACGACAGCATGTCCACCATCGCTGGAATATAGCGATGATAATACCCTGCCCCTAAAAATTGTTTAGATGGATCGACGATCTGATTACTGGCCGCGAGGGCAGACAGCTTGGTAAAGACCTCGCGCTCAGATAAACCCGTCGGTAGATCAAGTCGAGCTACACGATGAGAGGCAGGTATGTCTGATAAAAGATCTTGAACGGATTTTATTTTGAGTGCACTAAGCAGCGCTTTCTCATCCTCAACATTCAAACTAGGGGTTGGCGCTGACATAATATGACTCCTTTGAAAGCTTTAAATCCCTCCCAGCCTCCCTTTTTAAAAGGGAGGCTGGGAG
>CAIUCY010000006.1 GCA_903897765.1 uncultured Candidatus Marinamargulisbacteria bacterium
AAAAGATTATTTTAAAACCTGGTGGTTCTGATGCTGTCCAGGATGTATACAAAGAACTGATTGCATTTCTTCGGGATTTTGCTCACAAAAAGGGAGAAACGCTACGCATACTGATTATCCTTGATGGAGTAGATAACATCCGTATAGAAGCAGAACAAGACAGATACTTTGATTTTCTGACTGAAATCAACAGGCTTGTCTCTTCTGAGTACCCTCTCAAAATAGGAGATAAATTCCTATTAGTAGCAAGACCAGAGACATTCAGCGATTTGGTATACCTGAGAACTACAATGCCAAATGGCCAGTATGCACCGCTATTATTTCATCTTGACACAGATTTTATTCCGGATTTACTGAAGAAAAAGTCGGCCGCAATTGAGCACCCGGTTGAATATTTTCAGAAAGCTGCTGAAATATATACCGGAAAAAGATTTATTGATTCAGATCAATCTCGTAGTTTTGCACAATCTATCAAATATCTATTATCTATGTTTGATACCGCTTCGAAATCTGTCACTTTGTCAACAATTTCCTCCAATAAGCCTATCGACTTAATATTTGATGGAAACATAAGAAGTCTGTTAAGAAATACAATTAGAGCCCATCATCACAGGATACGACTTTCTAAAGTGTCTTATGTTCGCACGCTCTTAGAAGGTAGTGTTTTAGCTGGCTGTAATTCTATGCCAGGTAATTTTGACGATACTGTTCATGGTCACTGGTGTCCGAATCTCTTTGAGATAGCGACAGTGCAAGACGGGCACTGGACTGGTCTGACTATGATTAGGCTGATTCAATTGTTGGGAGTAGTAAAGGATGGGGTGAGCAAAACAGATGCGATCTCTTTTGCTCAACAAACGTTTGGTTACTCCGAACTTCAGTGCCAAACAGCGTTCCAAATGGCTCTTGAATTTTCCTTGATTCGCAGTAATGGCAATAGGCCTGTTGCTTTTGATGAAAAAATGGGTAGACCCAGAAATACGCGAATATACACGACAACACCGAAGGGCCACTATCTATTGAAATTAGCTTTTGAAGATTACGCAACATTTTATTTTATGGCAGTTAGCACTCCTCTTAACCTAAAATATTTGCAGTCAAAGGGCATTGATCTTCAGTTAATGACGCACTCCGTAGACCACTTAAGGCATTTTTACAGGGCGGCCCTATTGGCTGGATTTGTACTATGGGCGCATATCCGTACTGCCGATCAACAAGAGCGAAATGCTTTTGAAAATGTATTATTAGTTTGTAATGGCAAAGCAGTACCTGCGGCGGCTTTTGATTTACCTGGTATTGACGCTTGGACTATCTCAGCAGAGAACCTTTTGTTATGGCTTCCTGATCGAGATCGTCAATTGGTTTTAACTTTTTTTGATAGATACGTACCGATCGATGAACCTTTAAATGCTTCATAGTAGAAAAGTAATCCGTTGTGCAAATAGGCTTTTTAGGATGTAGCTTCAGTTTTGAGCCCTTCGGTTCTTTATTATTAGCACAATGAATCATTTATTCAACACTTAAGTGGTCCCGTTACTCAGGCTCACGTCAGGTGAAGCATAAATTTTTTTTAGTACAGATTAATTAACGTTCGGCTTAGTGATGTTATGCTTCGAGTCGGGATTTCCTTGGGCCGAAGCAGCGGATAACTTTCAATGATATTTTCAGTCGATGGGGGGCAATGAAAATGAGTATACCAGAGGAGATCTTTAAGGAATTACTGAAAAAGAACGAGTCGGATACCGTCGACTTCAAGATGTGTAATTATACATTTGACGTCACTACACAGGATGAAAAGCATCGAAAGCGAGCAGAGTTTGTCAAAGATATCATTTCCATGGCCAATACTCCTCGCAATGAATCGGCATACGTCGTCTTGGGTGTATGCAGCTTTCCGGACGGCAGGAAGGAGCTGAAAGGTCTCGATACTTTCTTAGACGATGCAGATTTACAAGCGAAGTTCGATACCGTTTGCCACCCACACCCTCGCTTCAAGTATGAACCTGTCCTACATGATGGAAAAAACTTTGCTTTTATAGAGATCCCTGCTGATAAAAGTATAGGCCCTATCTTGCCCATTAAAGATGTAAAGAACGTCTTGCGCATACATACGGTCTACCATCGAAGAAATAGTCAAAATGCGCAAGCTGATGTATCTGAACAGAAACGGATTTATGAATGGTTTAAAGGATCAATAGATTTACGCCCACCAAGTGACTGTGCAAATCCCATTTGGGATCAATTCTTAGGAGCAGTTCATGGGTTTGACTCTATTCGTAAGTATATCTTGATTGCATCCCCATGTATCATGGAGCAAAGTAGTCCGGTCGAGAACCTGGCAAATGTTCCATGGCTATTAGTGGCAGACTTTGATCATATGTCGCAGGAGTGTGGTCTGCAC
>CAIUCY010000007.1 GCA_903897765.1 uncultured Candidatus Marinamargulisbacteria bacterium
TTGGGAGAGCCTAGGATCAACGTTTTAAAGTTAAATCTCGCATTGAACACGTTGAAGTAATACAATAAAAACAATGACAAGCGACGAACAGCGCCAAGACCCCGACCTTCTTCTTAAGGCCATTTCACGCCTTGAGTCAACAACAACTCAGGGTCATCTTCGCGTTTTCTTAGGTATGTGTGCCGGAGTAGGCAAAACCTATGCCATGCTCGAAGCCGCACAAGTCCTTCTGCGTGAAGGGATACATGTTGAGGTGGGGTTTGTCGAGACGCATGGACGTATTGAAACGGAAGCACTCGTCAAAGACCTAACAGTCATTCCACGACTTCAAATAAAGTATAGAGATAAATCCTTTGAGGATATGGACTTAGAAACCATCCTGCAACGAAAACCAAACGTCGTTTTGGTTGATGAACTCGCTCATACCAATGTAGTGGGCATGCGTCATAAAAAACGGTGGCAAGATGTGGATGAGATTCTCAGTCATGGTATCGATGTCTACACAACGCTTAATATTCAGCACGTTGAAAGTCGAAAAGAAGAGGTTGAACGGGTTGCGGGGATCACTATTCATGAACTTGTTCCTGACTCCATTCTAGAACGGGCAGACCAGATCGAGCTGGTTGATCTCCCTCCGGCGATTCTCTTGGAACGATTAAAAGAAGGAAAAGTCTATCTTGAAGGCAACGCTAAAATCGCACTGGATAACTTTTTTAAATCTGACCGATTAACGGCACTTCGGGAAATTTCATTGCGACTTACTAGCGATATAGTCAGTAATGAACTCAGAGATATGACCCTACTTAGCGGTGAGGGCAACCATTGGCGACCCCATGAACGCGTTTTAGTCGCAGTTAGCCATAGTCCTCACTCCAAACGATTGGTTCGTGCTGTTAGAAAGATCGCTTTTTCAGCAGGTTCACCCTGGATCGCCTTACATGTCGATAATGGACATATCCTTTCGGATGAAGATGCCAAGCGGCTTGCCGATAATTTAGAACTCGCACGTGAACTGGGCGGTGAAGTCATGACGACGATGGATACCGATATTGTTTCGGCTATTAAACGAACCGCTCAGCAACAACAGATCACCAAGATCATTATTGGTCGCCCTCGACCTTCTTTGATGAAACGTTTTTTTCAAGTTGGCACTATCCTTGACAGGTTAGTAAGAGAAACCAATATCGATGTTCATGTACTAAAAGAAGATCCTATTATTGGAAAACCCCGAAAGCGTTTCCCCCTATTCCGATTTCAAGGCAATTATTTACATATGCTCTATTCACTCATTGGTGTGACTTTACTTAATTTTATACTCGTTCCTTATTTAGGGTACCAATCGATCGGCTTTATCTATTTATTAGCGGTAATGGTCATAAGTATGCTTTTTGCGGTCGGCCCGCTTATTATCTTTACCCTATCCAGTGCATTGATATGGGACTATTTTTTTATCCCCCCTATGGGCACGTTATTTATCCGTCAACCTGCCGACTTCATCATGTGCTTTTTCTATGGGTTTACAGCATTAGTGATCGGGCTTATGGCCCACCGTATCCGTGAACGAGGTCGACTCCTCCGATTACGAGAAGAGCGGACCAATATTTTATACTCTGTAGTCAAGACATTAGCGGCTTCCACCCAGCGCGAGACCTGTATTAATGATGCGGTTAAGCAGTTAAACATAAGATTAACAGGGACTTTCGGTGTATTTTATATCGATAAACTCGGTTTAAAAGAGTTAAAGACTTCAAATGGGAATATTGCCGATAACAAACAATTAGCCGTTGTGAACTGGGTTTTTGAGAACAATCAACCTGCGGGCTGGTCAACCGATACGCTGTCATTATCATCGTCGTTCTATCTTCCTTTAAAAGGACCCAGTGTGATGACGGGGGTTCTCTCGTATATGCCCAATGAACAAACCCATATGTTGACGCCAGATGAAAAAAATCTTTTGATCGCGATAGCCACTCAATTGGCCATTTATTTAGAAACCGATCTGTATCAACAGCGCTCCATGGATGCAGAAAAGTTAGAAGAATCCGAACGTCTTCACCAAACCATTCTCAACAGTATTTCGCATGAACTCAAAACGCCCATGACAGCCATACTTGGTTTATCTTCTGCGCTTGAAAGCAAGGGAATGAGCAATAAACCCGACGTCCAAAAACAACTTCTCGATGAACTGTCCGAGGCGGTCGATCGACTCAATAGAGAAGTGAGCAATATTTTGGATATGTCACGCCTCTCATCCGGTCATTTAACTTTGAAAAAAGAATGGACAGATATAAGGGAAATTATTACCAGTTGTCTCTCCAAGCTAGATAAACAACTAATTCATCATCCTATTCATGTTAATGTTCCGGAAGAAGACATCCCCTATGTAAAACTGGACTATGGATTGTTTGAGACCGCGTTGAAAAATATTATTATTAATTCAGCGACCTATACCCCAGAGGGTGCACCCATTACCATTACGCAGAGCAATATCAAAGACTGTATTCAAATTGTTATTGCTGACCTTGGCCCTGGGGTTCCCGAAGATTTACTTCACACTATATTTGATAAATTCTATCGCGTTCCGGGTTCTGAACATGGCGGGACAGGTCTTGGTTTAACCATTGCTAAAGCGGTAATTGAGGCTCATGGTGGAACCATACAAGCTCGCAATCAAGTGGCAGGCGGCCTAGACATTATCATTAACTTGCCTCTCGAAACTCAGCCTGAAATACCCAAGGAGGAACAATAGATGTCCTCGGGAGCACGAATTCTTGTTATCGATGATGAAAAGTCTATTCGGCGCTTCCTAGAAATAAGCTTAGAATCTCAAGGATACATTGTCTTCTTGGCTAAA
>CAIUCY010000008.1 GCA_903897765.1 uncultured Candidatus Marinamargulisbacteria bacterium
GTAGTTATCAAATGGCGTCTGAAGTCAACGCCAAAACCTTTCAGTCTGCGGTTGAAAATTACTATTTAGATGCTAGCACTTATCCCGCGGGGAACCTTAATGCAGGGGATTTATATGACACCCTTAAAGCGAATGACCTCTTAAATAGCTGCCCTATTAACCCTTATACCAAAGCCCCTTACGCCGCTAGCGACACCAAAGGAAAAATCCTTTACAGTTGTTCTGGGGATAACTACACGATTACATTATATAGCTCTGATGGCCTAGCTACGCAGTTGGTGTTAACTAAGATCTAGCATTTAGCAACAAACGCCGAAAGCACGTTATGGTGAAACAGCAACCCTTTCGACGTTAACGCAATGGAGTCGGGCGAAAGTCTAAACCATTCTGCTTGTTCTTCAAATATGCTTGAAAAATCTTCAAGCACATCGAGACCAAAACGAGCCCGATATCGTTTGCGTTCAAACCCATCGGTTAAGCGAAGATTCATCATCAACCACTCGAGTTTTTGTGTTGACTCGGGGAGGTCTTCTCTTTCATCACATATAACTCCTTGCATATATTGAGGAAGTTTTGTATTGAAATACCGAGCGCCCTTCCACGACGAAACGGCCCCAGCACCAAATCCCTTGAAATCATCATAGTGCCAATAATGCAGATTGTGTTTGGATTGTTGGTCTTGTTTAGAAAAATTGCTGACCTCATACTGAGAAAACCCCTGCCCCTGAAGAGACTCAACAAAAAACCGCTCGACCCCCTCACTCTCCTCATCCGTATTAAGGCAAATAAGCCCTTTTTTAATATGATCTGAAAATCGCGTTTTGGGGTAAACCGTTAGTTCATACAGAGATAAATGCCCAATATCCTTGGGTATACGGCTCAAGTCCTCCTTCACGTTTTGAATCGTTTGCCCAGGTATTCCCAACATCAAATCAAGGCTCACTCGGGGAAAAATAGACACAGCAATTGCAATGATATCGTCTGGATATTTACTCCGTTGACGACCTAGTGTCGCGAGAAGGTTCCCGTTGAAGGACTGAACGCCCAAACTCAACCGATTGATCCCTGCCCGATGGAATGCTTTTAAGGTGGCTTCACTGACACTCGTTGGATTACACTCAAGCGTAATCTCAGGATTCACATCAAGCAAATAATGCTCGTCCATTGCCTGTATCAATTGATTAACGTCATGGGGTAAGAGCAGCCCTGGATTCCCTCCACCAAAATATATAGTGTCGATGATCGCGCTTTTATCCGCATTCCTAATGATGTCGCCCAGTAAAGCTTGAATATAGTCCTTGCGTTCTTCTTCGCTGGCAACAATGGAGTAAAAATCGCAATAGTCGCATTTATTCTCACAAAAAGGGATGTGAATATAAGCCCCGACGGTCACGCTTTATCGTTGTCGAGCATCAGAATGGAGAGAAACGCTTCTTCGGGAATATCGACTCGTCCAACACTCTTCATTCGTTTCTTTCCCTCTTTTTGTTTTTCTAGAAGCTTTCTTTTTCGGGTAATATCGCCGCCATAACATTTAGCTAACACATTCTTGCGTAAAGCACTGATCGTTTCGCGCGAAATGACCTTGCTTCCAATCGAGGCTTGAATAGGTATTTCGAACATTTGTCGTGGGATCATTTGTTTTAATTTAGCTGTTAGATCTCGTCCTTTATAGTAAGCGTTATCTTTATGGGTAATGAACGAGAAGGCATCTACCGGTTCTGCATTTAATAAAATATCGACCTTTACTAATTCGGCTGCTTCGTAACTAGCAAACTCATAGTCTAGGGATGCATAGCCTTTACTAAGTGCCTTCAACTGATTAAAAAAATCGACAAGGATCTCGTTAAGCGGAAGAAAATAATAGAGCAAAACCCTTGATTCCGCTAAGTATTCCATATTTATA
>CAIUCY010000009.1 GCA_903897765.1 uncultured Candidatus Marinamargulisbacteria bacterium
TCCCCTCTTGCTTCACTTTGCACCAACCTATTCGCTATTTGTTTTGGTTCAGGATTGTAATTCCCTGAATCAATTTTCTGTTTCAAACGTTTGACCTTTTCCACATTGGTCTGAAACGTCTTGTCGCCAAGGGCTAAACTTACCGCCCGCGTATTCTCTTTGAGAACAGATTGTTCTTTGCTCCCACTGTCTTGGCTAACAACGGTCTGTTCCTCACGTTTTTGGCCCATTCGTTGGACCTTGCGGATCTCTTCGTATCTCGCTGGATCAATACGCGTCATTTAAGTTCTCCTTCTGAATCGGTCGTGCATTACCTATTATGCATTATCGGTTCAAAATTGAAAAACTTTAATTCCAGTTCAGGTCCATCCCTCCTTTATATTGTTGATTAAGCAACACTTTATTGACCGTTGCCGAACCATTCTTTCCCATCCCCTTCACGATCTGTTTGGAATAACCAAACCCGCCTGATTGGACAATTTGTTGAGCCAACTGCTCATCCAACATGTCATAGTAAATATCAGAAGCAAATTTATTTTCCCCAAGCAGTTCATCCTTGGGTATGGTCTTTCGCATCTCACGGATCATTTGATGCACAAAATAACCCTCTAACTCATCTGCCGCTTTTTTTTGCTTCTGCGCCTCGAGTAAGGCCGTTTTGCTGGCGGTTGTTGTTGAGATGTCTTGAATGACAGCCATTAGATGATCTCCATTTTTGCTTTTATCGCACCAGCTTCTTTCATTAATTGAAGAATGGTGATCGTATTTTGCGGCCCGACATTAAGACCATTTAAGACTTTAACCAAATCTTGAATGGTGGTTTCGGCGGCAATGGCTTTAAAGTCATCATGATTCGCCGTCCCCCGATTATCGACGTTAATAATCGAGCCCTGAACGAGCGAGGTTTGCCCCTGACCAAAGGCGTTGGGTTGAGAGATCTCATCGACGTTCCGAATCGACACATTGAGTCCCTCATACGCCACTATAACCGGTGCGATACGGATCGGCCCCCCCATCACAATAGATCCCGTTTTCTCATTGAGAACGATCTTCGCGGTTTCATTCGTTTCGACATTGATCCCTTCGATTTGAGCGATAAACCCCACCTCATCTGATTTGGAATTCTCGGGAACGGTCACTTGGAATTTTGAACCATTCAACGCACTGACTGAAACATTGCCCATTTTTTTAACGATGGCACGATGGATGTTATCGATCGTACCAAAATCATCTTGATCTAAAACCCATGTCAACACACCCGATTGGTCAAGGGGGGTCTGGATCGATCGCTCAACGGAAGCCCCATTGGGAATACGACCGGACGTTGTATGATTCTTGGATTGTTGACTTCCTTTGCTGTCCACCAAAAATCCCCCCAATGAAACGGCGCCTTGCGCCACACCATAGACTTTACCATTGGCACCTTTAAGGGGCGTCATTAAAAGAATGCCACCCCGAAGACTCTTGGCTTTTGCGATCGAACTGACGTCGACATCAAGAAGATCACCGGTAACATTAAAGGGCCCGATCTTGGCCGTCACCATAACGGCGGCGACGTTGTTAGCATTCAAATTTATGGGGTCGATCTGAACGCCAAAGTTGGCGAGCATATTCGAGATCCCTTGCAGGGTTGCTTTGTTACTCGTCCCGTCGCCAGTCCCCGCCAACCCGACGACGAGGCCATACCCGATCAATTGATTTTCTCGAACGTTTTCTAGACGACATATATCTTTAATACGCGTCGTTATTACGGCCATGGACATCGACAGGATCATTGCTAGGAGGATGAATTTTTTCATTTTTCTAAAAGATCATATTAAATATTTTATTGATAAAACTGGGCTCATCATTGTTGCGGAGTTCACCGTCTTGACTAAAATTGATCCGAGCGTCGGCTAGGGCTGACGAGTAGACCGTATTGCCCGGCATAATACTCTCTGGCCGAACGACACCGCTGATCTCGATGGTCTTTTTATCGCCATTTATATTGGTCACTTTGTCCCCATAAACCACCAGTTCACCATTCTCTGCGATAGACCGAACTTTCACCGTTACCTCTGCCTTGAGTTCGCCTGCAGAGGTTTGTTCGCCGGTTGCTTTATACGTGCTTGAGTTCCCGAAGGACGTCGCTGTTCCAACAAAGTTCGCATAACCTGTCCCTGGGCCAAACCCAACGTTATTGGCGTTATCCATGGTATTGCCATTGGTTTGTTTTGATGAAACGGTTTCAAGCACAAGGATCGTTAGACTATCCCCAACCTGTTTGGCTCGATGATCGTCAAAAAGACCATATCGTTCACCTTGCCATAAGGA
>CAIUCY010000010.1 GCA_903897765.1 uncultured Candidatus Marinamargulisbacteria bacterium
CCTTTTTGCTTCCATGGTTTTCGGCCTCCACCTGAGACTTCAGCACGCGTTTTGGCAGTAGCTGTTTTTGCCATGCCTTTAAGTTGAAACAATCTTACTACAAATTGAATAAGACCTTTATTTATCTCTGTAGTGAAAAGTTTACTGTCAGTTTTTTCGGAACGGCTTACATGGTCTACAATGTCGTAAGTATTAATTGATGTCATTTTCTTCTTTCCCTTAATTAAACAATTTCACAAAACTACCATTCGGACCGGGTACAGAACCACGTACGAGAATGATGTTTTTATCCGCAACAATTTTAAACACTTGAATATTTTTTACAGTTATTTGAGCATGGCCATGATGACCGGCAGTTTTTTGACCTCGAAACACTTTAGCTTGTCCAGTTCCAGCACCACTCGTACCTTTTCGTCGATGATGCTTTGAACCATGAGTTATTGGACCAATTGTAAAATTATAACGTTTTACAGTACCTGTAAATCCTCGACCTTTAGAGGTTCCGATAGCATTCACAATTTCATTTTCAGAAAATTGGCTTAAAGGGATTGAATCACCTACATTAACTAGATCAAGATTAGTAAGTCGTAGCTCTTGATAATTTTTAAATACACGATTAACAGCCTTATGCATGCCAATTAGAGGTTTTATTGCCTTAGATTCCTTCATTTCATCATAACCGATCTTTAAGGCATCATAGCCTTCTTTATCTTTAGTTTTCTTTTGGACAACAATATTTTCGAGAACAGAAAGCACTGTGATTGGAATCAATTCTCCTTTTTCATTGAAGATCTGAGTCATCCCTTCTTTTTTCGTAAATATGCCTTTATTAATTGCTTTCATGATTCAAAGTTCCTATCTAGAATTATCCGAGTTTAATCTCTATCTCTACACCAGCTGGAAGATCCAACTGCATAAGAGCATCAATAGCAGAAGCAGGAGGATTGACGATATCTATTAACCGCTTATGGGTTCGGATCTCGAAGTGCTCACCACCACGTTTATTAACGTGTGGTGATTTTAACACACACCATACGTTTTTGTCTGTAGGTAATGGCACAGGGCCGACCACTTTAGCGCCAGAACGTTGTGCAGTGCCTACAATTTTCTCGCTTGATTGGTCGAGAACACGATAATCAAAAGCTTTCAACTTGATTCTAACCTTTTGGCTGATCTTCTGCTTCAGATTTGGTACGGCAGCTGCTTTCTGTTTCGTTGAAGAGACAGGTGTTAAAACAGCTGTGACAGTCGTTGTTTCAGAAGACTTTTTAGAACCTTTACTTGTTATGCTTACCATTTTCGTATCCTCTCATATTTAACCTAAAATTCTTATTAATCAATAATCGATGCAACTACACCCGATCCGACGGTTCGGCCCCCTTCACGGATCGCGAAACGAAGACCAACTTCAAGAGCAATTGGTGTGATGAGTTCAACTTTCATACTAACATTATCGCCAGGCATGATCATTTCAACGCCTTCGGGCAGTTCAATTTGCCCAGTAACATCGGTAGTTCTCATATAGAACTGAGGACGATATCCTTTAAAGAAAGGGGTATGACGTCCGCCTTCTTCTTTTTTAAGGACATAAACTTCAGCATTAAACTTTGTATGAGGTTTAATCGAACCTTTTTTAGCTAATACTTGTCCACGAAAAATATCATTTTTTTCAACGCCACGCATGAGAATACCCACATTGTCACCCGAAAGACCTTCATCCAATGTTTTACGAAACATTTCAACGCCTGTTACAACAACGGCTCTTGGTTTTTCATTCATACCGACGATCTCGACTTCTTCACCAACCTTAACTTTACCGCGTTCGATACGCCCGGTACTTACTGTTCCACGACCTGTGATCGAGAAAACATCTTCAACTGGCATAAGGAATGGTTTGTCGATGTCACGTTCTGGAGTAGGAATATAAGAATCAACGGCTTTCATCAACTCGTGAATAGCAATCACATTCGGATCAGTGGCATCAGCGAAGTTTTCTAAAGCTTTAAGAGCTGAACCCCGAATAATCGGGATATCGTCACCAGGATAGTTATACTTGCTTAAAAGCTCACGGACTTCCATTTCAACAAGCTCGATAAGTTCAGGATCATCAACCATATCGACTTTATTTAAAAAGACGACGATATAGGGAACATTAACTTGACGTGCAAGAAGGATATGTTCACGTGTTTGTGGCATCGGACCATCTGCGGCAGAAACGACAAGGATCGCGCCATCCATTTGCGCAGCACCCGTGATCATGTTTTTAACATAATCGGCGTGTCCGGGACAATCCACATGAGCATAATGGCGATTAACAGTTTCATATTCTACGTGAGCCGTATTAATAGTAATACCACGTTCTTTTTCTTCGGGTGCACTGTCTATTTGGTCATAAGCGACCTTTTTGGCGCCACCAACTGTTGATAATACAGAGGTAATTGCAGCGGTTAATGTTGTTTTACCATGATCTACGTGACCTATAGTACCAACGTTCACATGCGGTTTATTACGTTCAAATTTTTCTCTTGCCATTTTACTGCCTCCCTTTTCTCTTACTTACTGCCCTTAGCTTTAGCAATGATTGCTTCAGCAAGTGACTTGGACACTTCTTCATAGCAGGAAAATTGCATGGAGTAATCTCCACGTCCCTGCGTTTTGCTTCTTAGATCGGTTGAATAACCGAACATTTCAGATAAGGGGACTTTACAACGAATACGTTGAGTTTTACCCAAAGCTTCCATTCCTTCGATACGTCCTCGTCGGGAATTAAGATCGCCAATAACATCGCCCATATAATCGTCAGGACAAGTGACTTCGACATCCATGATCGGTTCAAGAATGACAGGATTGGCCTTAAGTGCACCTTCTTTTAAAGCCATTGAAGCAGCGATCTTAAAAGCCATTTCATTGGAATCAACATCATGATATGAACCATCGAAAAGAGTCGCTTTAACATCAACCAATGGGAATCCAGCTAAAACACCATTATCCATGGCTTCTTTAATTCCTTTTTCAACAGCGGGTATATATTCGCGAGGAACAACGCCACCCACAATCCCATTGACGAATTCAAAGCCTTGGGTCCGTGAAAGGGGTTCAAGTTTTATATAGACATGTCCATATTGTCCACGTCCACCCGACTGACGAATAAACTTACCTTCTTGTTCAACCGTACCACGAATCGTTTCTTTATAAGCAACTTGAGGCTTTCCAACGTTAGCATCGACTTTAAACTCGCGTAATAGTCTATCAACGATAATTTCTAGATGTAACTCACCCATACCAGCGATGATCGTTTGTCCGGTTTCATGATCGATTCTGACCTTAAACGTAGGATCTTCTTCAGCCAGTTTTGCAAGAGACATTGATAATTTCTCTTGATCAGCCTTGGTTTTGGGTTCTATAGCAATATGAATAACCGGTTCAGGAAAATCCATTGATTCTAAGATAATGGGATGCGCCTCATCGCAAAGAGTATTACCTGTTGTTGTAATCTTCAAACCTACAGCAGCAGCGATATCACCAGTAGCAACCTCAGGGATCTCTTCGCGTGTATTAGCATGCATTAACAGCAGTCGTCCCACACGTTCTCTTGTGCCTTTACTGCTATTATATATATAAGAACCTGCCGATAATTTACCTGAATAAACACGAAAATATGTTAATTTACCGACAAAAGGATCCGTTGCGATTTTAAAAGCTAACGCAGAAAAATGTTCTTTGTCATCGGCTTTACGGGTATCAGCATCACCAGATTTTGGATTTGTTCCGGGTGTTTCTAGAAGGTCAAGAGGAGAAGGAAGATATCGGGTAACCGAGTCGAGCAGAGTTTGCACCCCTTTATTTTTGAAAGCGGTTCCAAGGGTCATGGGCATAATGGTTCCACCTATTGTACCCTTACGGATCCCTTTAATAATCTCTTCTTCAGAAAGCTCTTCACCATTAAAGAATTTTTCCATTAATTCGTCATCAAATTCGGCCGCAGCCTCAATAAGAGCCGTTCTATATTTTTTCGAGATCTCTAGAAGGTCATCGGGAACATCTACGATATCAAAAGCGACACCTAGATCATCACCATGCCAAACATAAGCTTTCATCGAAACAAGATCAACAACACCCTTGAACTGATCTTCTGAACCAATAGGCAAATGAATAACAACCGGATTCGCGTTAAGCTTATTCTTAACATCATCTACGACTCTAAAAAAGTTTGCACCTAAACGATCCATCTTGTTGACAAAAATAATTTTAGGTACATTATATTTATTTGCTTGTCGCCAAACGGTTTCAGACTGAGGTTGAACCCCAGCTACCGCACAAAAAGTGGCAACAACCCCATCAAGAACACGCAATGATCGTTCAACTTCTACAGTAAAATCGACGTGCCCAGGTGTGTCAATAATATTGATACGGTGGTCTCCCAAAAAACAAGTTGTAGCCGCAGACGTGATCGTAATACCACGTTCTTGTTCTTGAACCATCCAGTCCATTGTGGCAGCACCGTCA
>CAIUCY010000011.1 GCA_903897765.1 uncultured Candidatus Marinamargulisbacteria bacterium
ATCGATCTATGAAGTGCCGCTAAATGTAGCAGCCGAGAAGCTAGATGAGATCGTAGTCAAATATCTTTGCCTTGATACTAAACCTCATGATTTAAGTAAATGGGAAGCGATGGTTGAGAAAATGTACCATGCCAAAGAGTCCGTTAAGGTAGCGATTGTTGGCAAATATGTGGGGTCGGGTGACTCCTATATCTCTATTGTTGAATCCATTCACCATGCCTGTATCGATTTGGGACATAAAGCGGATATCCTTTGGGTTGATAGCGAAGAATTCGAATCCAAGTCAGACGAAGAAATCAATGCTCTTTTTGAGGGTGTCCAAGGAATTTGTATTCCGGGTGGGTTTGGTCATCGCGGGGTTGAAGGTAAGATCCGTGCTATTCAGTTCGCTCGCGAAAATCAGATCCCCTTTTTGGGGCTTTGTTTGGGGATGCAAACCGCTTGTATCGAGTTCGCTCGCCATGTGGTAGGGATCACGGATGCTAATAGCAGTGAATTTGCTCCTGAAGGGGCTAACTCGGTCATTGATATCATGCCGGATCAAAAATATATCGCTGACAAAGGTGGAACCATGCGGCTTGGTCTATATCCCTGTAAGGTCAAAGACGGCTCCTTATTACGCAAGCAATGCATTGAAGAAGTGATTTATGAACGTCATCGTCATCGGTACGAATTCAATAATATATATCGTAAAGATTTTGAGGCCAAAGGGTTTGTATTTTCAGGGACATCACCTGATGATCGATTAGTCGAGGTTATCGAATTACCTTCGCATCCCTATTTTATTGCAACGCAGTACCATCCAGAGTTCAAGAGTCGTCCCAATCGTCCGCATCCCTTGTTCGAAGGATTTATCGACGCTGCCATCAAGAAAAAATAATGAGTAGAATTCATATACTTGACCCAGAAACCGTCAACAAGATCGCGGCGGGAGAAGTGGTTAGTCGTCCTTCATCTGTGGTGAAGGAACTTGTCGAAAATGCCATCGATGCTGATGCTCGGCGTATTACAGTTGAGGTGCGGCAGGGAGGAAAGTCCTTTATTCGGGTAACGGATGATGGACACGGAATGGACAAGGACGATGCTGTTCTATCACTGGTGCGACATGCGACCTCAAAAATCGATCAAGTTGATGACTTAAACACACTCAAAACGATGGGGTTTCGAGGTGAAGCGATCCCCAGTATTGCCTCTGTTTCAAGGTTTACCCTTCAAACCCAAACGCCGAACACAACGATAGGGACAGAGATCGTTGTAGAGGGGGGGAACCCTCCGATCATTCAGTCTATGCCCCTTACTCAAGGAACAACGTTATGGGTACGTGATCTATTCTTTAATGTTCCAGCTCGTCTTAAATATTTAAAGTCGGATCGTTCTGAATTTATGCCGATGCTGAAGTTCTTACAAAGTGTGGCGCTCCTTCACCCGGAGATCGCGATATCCCTCATTCACGATAATCGGAATATCTTTAAAACAGGGGGTAACGGTCGCATTGAGGACGTTCTTCTTGAAGTGTTTACAGACGAGGTGATCAGCCATTTGCGGCCTATCGATTATCAGCTTGAAGACATTCGTATCCGCGGATATTGTTCGACACCCTCTCAAAGTCGGCTTGACCGCGATAAGCAGATATTGTGTGTGAATGGTCGATGGATACAATCTGATCTTTTGGGGAAAGCGATCCGGCAGTCGACACAGAACATCTTCCCTTCCCAACGATATCCGTATTTATTTCTTCATATCGAAGTACCGGTTGCCGAGGTGGATGTAAATGTTCACCCTTCTAAGCTTGAAGTCAAATTTTCACAGGAACAGCTCGTTTATAGAGCGGTTTTCCATGCACTTTCAAGCCTGTTTTCTGCGGGGGTGTCACTAATCGCCGAAAGCCGCGTCATCCCTACGTTCCATGGGTTTCAAGTTCAGCAACGTCCGAATATTGCGCAAGAACCCCTTGTTCCAACGGATTGGGCAAAGCTATATACCCCCGAGAATAATCTTCCACCTGCCCCCATCAATTCTATGCCGACGTTCATTCAGGACTTGGTCAACACAAAAGCCCCCGAACCCTTGCCAACGGTTGTAGAACACATGATCCTTCAAGTTGATAATACATTCTTGATTTTTGAACAATCGGGTGAGTTATGGGCAGTGGATCAGCATATTGCCCATGAACGGGTACTCTTTGAGCAGTTAAAGTCAAAAGATCGTCCAGTAGCCAGTCAAGAATTGTTAATGCCTGAAACCTTTTCACTCGATAAAGGGGATCAATTATGGTTTGAGGAGGTGAGGGTCGGACTGGTCTCGTCTGGATTCAAAATTGATGAGTTTGGGGGTGGTCAGTACCTGATCCGGTCCATTCCGATCATCTTGATGGGAAAGCCAATTAAGTCTATATTAAAGGACAGCCTAAAGGAAACAGATGAAAAAGAAACAGACACGCGCTATAATCGCTTACTATCGACCATCGCGTGTAAAGCAGCGGTTAAAGCAGGGGACAAACTCAGTCATCGAGAACGTGAAGAACTCATTCGAGACTGGTTGTCTGTGCCGAACAATATGAGTTGTCCCCATGGACGACCGATCGTGAAGCGATTAAGCTTTAACGAAATAGCGGGATGGTTTATGAGAGGAAAACATGAGTAAACAGCTTGTTATTGTTGAGTCCCCCGCCAAAGCTAAAACGATCAGTCGTTTTTTAGGGGAAAATTATACAGTTAGAGCCTCTATGGGCCATGTGGCTGATTTGCCTGAACATGATCTAGGGGTCGATGTGGAGAATAAATATCAACCCTCTTATCTTATTAGTGAGGGAAAGAAAAAAGTCGTCGATGAGCTTAAAAAATTAGCCAAAGAATCCGAAAAAGTTTGGATCGCAACGGACGAAGATAGAGAAGGAGAGGCCATCGGGTGGCATATTATGAATGCCCTCAAGTTGAAGGATTCTCAGTATGACCGTATCGTTTTCCATGAGATCACCCAAACCGCTATTAATAAAGCCATTGAGACACCTCGTAAAATTAATCAATTCTTGGTCGATGCTCAACAGGCTCGACGTGTCATCGATCGTTTAGTGGGATATAAATTATCCCCCCTTCTATGGCGAAAAGTTCAAAAAGGGCTCAGTGCAGGGCGAGTTCAATCAGTGGCTGTTCGCATTCTTGTTGATCGAGAAGAAGAGATACGTGCCTTTAAAATAGAAGAGAACTGGCGTTTAAAAGGGGTTGGTCAACCTGAAAAAGGTCGATCCTTTAACATGATCCTTGAAAAAATAGCGGGAAAGAAAGTGAACTGGACAAACAAAGATCACGTTATCGCGGCTCTCGAGAAAGGCCTTGGCGAGATCAACACGACCGAAACGAAAACAAAAAAAGATTGGATCGAACTCCTCATCGAGAAGACGCCTCTTCCTACTTTGACTGTTTTATCAGTCGCCAAAAAAACAACCAAAAAATCACCGGTGCCCCCTTTTACAACCTCTACACTTCAACAAGAAGGTCATCGAAAATTTGGTTATGCAGTCGATCACACAATGCGCTTGGCCCAACAGCTCTATGAAGGTGTCGATCTAAAGCGAGGTCGAGTCGCCCTGATCACCTATATGCGAACGGATTCCGTCAATCTTTCGGAGGAAGCGTTATCACAAATCAAGTCTTATGTCGGAACAGCCTATGGGAAAGATTACTGTGTTGAGGGTTACCGTCGTTATAAAACAAACTCAAAGGGTGCCCAAGAGGCACACGAAGCCATACGCCCTGTCGATATTACCATCACCCCCGATTCATTACAGGGTGAATTGCCGGATCAACTCCTTCGCTTATACACCTTGATTTGGAAACGAACCGTAGCGACACAGATGGCCGATGTGATCCTTGAGAATACGGATGTAAAACTAGAGTTGCCTTCTGCTCACTTCCTTTTTGGCGCAAAAGGCCAAGTCATTCGTTTTGACGGGTTTATGAAGCTTTATACCGAAGACAGTGACGAAGAAGACGATGAAGAAGGTGAGGCTATTCTTCCGGCCATGGAAGAGGGCGATTCGATCAGCTTACTTGCCCTAAAAGCTCAGCAATTATTTACCAAGCCCCCTTCGCGTTATACCGAAGCAACGCTCGTTAAAAAAATGGAGAGTGAAGGTATTGGACGGCCCTCAACTTACGCCCCCACTATCAAGGTCATCACCGATAGAGGGTATCTGAAGAAAGAAAAGAAATTCTTGGTTCCCACCGATATCGCGTTTGTGGTGACAAATTTTCTGAAAGAACATTTTGCGGATGTGGTCGATTATAAATTTACCGCTCGCATTGAAGAACGATTTGATGAGGTTTCCGAAGGGAAGGAAGAATGGACTCTTGTAGTTGACGATTTTTATTTACCCTTTATTGAACGGATTGATCATACGGCGAAAACAGCGCGAAAATATGCTGAAGAAACGAGTGAAATTTGTCCCGATTGTGGGAAGCCATTGGTTATTCGAATGAGCAAATATGGAAAGTTTATGTCATGCTCGGGCTTTCCCGAATGTCGATATACTAAAAATATGGACGGTGATGCTCCACGAGAAAAGCCAGAGCTTGAACTTTTGGATGAACTTTGTCCGGATTGCGGAAAGCCGTTAGCCAAACGAACGGGGCGTTTTGGTCCGTTTACGGCTTGTTCAGATTATCCAGCCTGTAAGTATATTCAACGAAAGTCCGTGATCGTAAAAGAAAAGGGTTGCCCTGATTGTGGTGGAAATATTGTTGAAAAGCGCTCAAAGCGCGGAAAGGTGTTTTTTGGGTGCGATCAGTATCCAAAATGCAAATATGCTGTATGGAACAAGGAAGACATAAAGGACTAAAAGGGTTTTTTGAGCGCCACGTCGCGCACAACGCCGGCTATAAAGTGCTCGCTTTTTTGCTTGCCGTTTTACTTTGGCTGATCGCACGATCCCGATTCTAGTTCCCTTCCGATGAAAATAGTTCGATCGATTGGCGAAATGCTATCCTTCAGGAGGGAGCATTTGACTCAGTCCGTAGGATTTGTCCCAACCATGGGATATCTCCATGAGGGACACTGCATGCTTATTCGAGCATCAAAGCAAGAAAACGACATAACGATCGTCAGTATTTTTGTAAACCCTCTTCAGTTTGGTCCCACGGAAGATCTTGTGAATTATCCCCGAGACATCGAGCGTGATAAAAATCGCCTTGAAGCAGAAGGGGTTGAGCTTCTTTTTCTCCCTAAAGACGACGATATCTATCCTAATAAAATAAGCGGAATGGTCACAACCGTTGCCGTGGATGAGGCCTTTTCTTCAAGAGCTTGTGGAACATTCCGACAAGGTCACTTTGAAGGGGTGGCGACGATCGTCTTAAAACTCTTTAATATTGTCGAGCCAAATCGAGCGTATTTTGGGTTAAAGGACTATCAACAATTTGTTTTGATTCAGCGAATGATCCATGATCTAAATTTGAAAGTCACTCTGCATGGATTGCCGACCCATCGTGAACCGGATGGCCTCGCGATGAGCTCCCGCAACACCTACCTAACCGAACAGGACAGAGTTCTTGCCCCCATGATCAATAAGACTCTACATGAAATCCTTCCTTTACTAAGGGAAGGTGGTAGCATCGCTGATGGAAGGGGCATTTTTGAGTCCAGACTGACTGACTTATCGTCTCGTTTTCGTGTTCAATACCTCGAATGTTATGACCGTGACTTTAACCCCGTCACTACGATCATCGAGGGAGAACGGGTTCTTGTAACGGCGGTCTACTTAGGTGATGTTCGGCTCATTGATAATTCGCTGTTTTAGTTTCACGCTAGACAGAACCAGAGTATAATTTATGTCATGGTTGAAATCCCGTTTGTCAAAGGGTTTAGTTTTGCGGAATTCAATAAACGATTCCCTTTAAACGATTTTGGCGTCGCGGTTACGCTTATTTTCATTTTGATCATTATGATCATCCCCTTACCTATGTTTTTGATGGATCTTCTTTTGGTCCTGAATATTTCATCGGGAATTATTATTTTGTTGGTGGCGATTTTTCTTAATAAACCCCTCGAATTCGCCGCTTTTCCATCGATATTACTCGTGACGACCTTGCTTAGATTAGCCCTAAACGTTGCCAATACGCGACTTATCTTAACCCTAGGCACTAATTTTGATGGTAAAGTGGTAAAAGCGTTTGCACAGTTTGTGACAGGCGGAAATATGGTGGTCGGGGCGGTTGCTTTTGGTATTATTACGATCGTTCAATTCATGGTCATCACCAAAGGTTCTGAGCGAGTTGCTGAAGTCGCCGCTCGATTTACCTTGGATGCTATGCCGGGCAAACAAATGTCGATCGATGCTGATCTGAACGCCGGCATGATCGACGCCAATGAGGCACGAGCAAGACGAACAGAACTTCAAAAAGAGTCCACCTTTTTCGGATCAATGGATGGTGCGAATAAATTCGTTCGAGGGGATTCAATCGCCGGTATTATCATTGTTTTTGTTAATATCATTGGGGGATTAGTCATTGGCCGATTTCAACAAGGGCTTGAGATGAATGAGGCTCTTGAAACGTTTACTTCGTTGACCATTGGGGACGGTTTGGTTGCCCAAGTACCCGGACTATTAATATCGATCGCAACCGGTATGGTTATAACCAAGTCCTCTTCGGGGGATAGTTTAGGAAGCGATATTACCAATCAAATTATTAAAAAACCCAGCGTATTTATTTTTGCAGGAGCCATTTTGTTTATGTTCTCTATTGTTCCAGGACTACCGTTTGTCCCGTTTTTTCTGCTTTCTATTGGTTCTTTTGCCTTAGGATCGTCGCTCATGAAAGCCAATGAAGTTCAGGATGAATCGGTTTCAGCCCAAGAAGAGCAGGCAGCTAAAGAAGCCATGAAAAAACCTGAGAACTTATTAGGCACCTTGGCGCTTGATCCCATTTCCTTGAAAACGGGACGCAACTTGATCCCGCTCATAGATCCGTCGCAGAATGGCCCCCTTCTTGAACGAATAACGTTGGTTCGTTATCAGATCGGGCAAGATCTAGGGTTTGTTATTCCGGGCGTTCGTGTTATGGATGATCTTAGCTTGCCCCCGAACCAGTATAAGGTTGATATTCGAGGCACTAAGGTGGCTGTTGGTGAAGGCTATACAAATTCCTATTATGTTAAAACTACGTTGGCTGTTCTTCGCGAAAAAGGACTCGATGGGGAAGAGGTTACTGATCCCGTTGATGGAAGTCGTGCGGTTTGGGTTAATGCGGAATATGGTGATCAACTCCAACAACTCGGGTTTCCGGTTAAAACGATCGTCGATTATATCGCGGAGCATTTTTCAGAAACGATCAAGCGATATGCGGATGAGATCATGACGAGACAAAATGTTCAAGCCTTACTTGAATTAGTCAAAAACAGTAACGCAGCCATTGTTCGTGAATTAGTACCTGACATGCTGTCTCTTGGACAAGTTCACAAAGTACTTCAAAACCTTGTTCGTGAAAGGGTGAGTATTCGAGATCTATCTACCATTCTGGAGCGTCTGGCGGATTATGCGCATGTCTCAAGGGATACCAACTTGTTGGCAGAATATGTTCGACAGTCGCTTGCTCGACAAATATGCGGTCTTTTTGCCGATGCAGACGACACGTTGACCATTGTGACCTTTGATCCTCGACTTGAAGAAGTGATGATCGGAGCGATCCATCAAAGTGAATATGGATCATTTTTGGCGCTTGAACCCGCGACAGGTGAGCGTTGTCTTAGTCAAATAAAGGAGCATTTAAAGAATTTCAATAAATTGCAGAAACCACCGATCATCCTATGCTCCCCTCGATTGAGGCCTCATTTGAAGCGATTTATTGAGCGAAATTACCCGATGTTTCATGTGCTTTCGTACAATGAAGTTGTGCCCCAGATCAAAGTGCAATCGATAGGGGTTATTAGTGAATGACCCATCAGAAATTGCCAATGGATATTGAGTGAAATTTATAAAAAGGTCGACCGATATGTTATTGATAAGTAAAGTGTAGAATAAAGCAGGAGGATCTTAATGGTAAACGTGTTTAATGAATCGCCCCTTCAAAATCAATTGGAATCGGATTTCCCGTTGGCGATGTTGTTTACGGATGGTGGTTTCCTCGATGAGTCCCTCTACAAATCACGCGAGCAAAAAGTTCAAGCTTTTGTTGATCTTTGTAATAACACGCGTGGCGAAGACTATTCCCCCAAGGATGTTGTTGAACAAGTAGTGCAAAATGCGCTTCAGATAGAGTTCTCAACACAGCTATCGGAGAATCCCGAAATGGTGAGTGCGGTTTCTGCGACGCTTTTTTCGGATCTATTGCTTCGTGATGAGGTCATTGCTTTTGCGCATCGACATTTTCAGACAATAAAAATCGACCCAACTCTTATCAATTAAGCTTCCTTCCAGTATCATACCCTGTATGGTGGAACGGGGAAAATTTTCAAGAAAAGAATTGGGTGGATGGGGCGATTCCAGCCTTAAAATGGATAATACCCTGATTGTTGAGGATTTGTCTAACCGTATTGATCCCGTGTTGATCGAGCGATATAAACAAGAGATGGCGGATATGATTGACATTATTCTAGCGGGGTTACATCTGGAAGGGCACACGGTTATTCAACGTAAATACAATGCTGTCGAAGAGGATACGGTTTTTGTTTATGAGTATTTAAAAAATATTCTTTTAAAACGAGCGATGAAGAAACTTTCATCGCTATTGGTTTAAAGATGGCGATTATTCCTGAACTTAAAGAAGAAATAGTCAAAGATCTTCTCGATTATGTTTGTTTCCACCATGCCGATCTTCTTTTTCAGGTATTTCAACAGAGAATCAACATGTTGGTTCAGAACTATGCGAGAAAACTGCCACGCTACATCAAGACAAGTGAGATCGATGATCTAAATAGTATCGCACGTATGGAGTTTATTCAAACCCTTAGAAGCTGGAATCCTTTATCGAATCCAGTCATATGGCCGTTCGCTTATTCAAGAATTAATGGGGCCATGCGTGACCATATTCGCTATCTTACAAAAGCAGATCCAAGTCGTTTATTTAACTGGATCAATGATGCTGCTTATATGTATTTATCCATTAATCGAAACAAAGAGGAATTTGCCTCTCAAATTGAAGATGGGGTCGTTTTAAAACAAGCTATGGCTCATTTAACGGAACAAGAACATAATATTGTGACGATGAAGAGTCTTCAAGATATGACCCTCGTCGATATAGGTAAGGTGATCCATTTGTCAGAATCACAAGTGAGTCGTCTCTACAATACGGCGATTGAAAAGCTCAGAAAAATCCTCTCTAAGAACTTAAATATGGTATAATAGCGGCCTATGAAAGGCGTTGTACTTGCTGGCGGAACGGGCTCTCGACTCTTTCCCCTTACTAAAGTTACGAATAAGCATCTTCTACCCATTGGTAACGAGCCAATGATCTATTACCCCATAAAGAAAATTCTTGAAGCAGGTATTTCGGAGGTCCTTATTGTCACAGGGGTTGACCATATGGGAGATGTCGTCAATTTGCTTGGCTCTGGCAAGGATTTTGGATGTCGGTTCACGTATAAGGTTCAGGATGAAGCTGGGGGTATTGCTCAAGCGCTTGGTTTGGCGGAGAATTTCTCAGCGGGCGAACCGGTATTAGTCATTTTGGGTGACAATATTTTTACGGCAAATTTGAAGGATGCCGTGAATACCTTCACATCAGGAGCGAGTATTTTTGTTCAAGAAGTCCACGATCCGGGACGATATGGGGTCGCGACGATCGAAGGAGATCGAATCGTTGCCATCGAAGAAAAACCTAAGATCCCCAAAAGCAATTTTGCCGTAACAGGTGTTTATATGTACGGAGCGGATGTGTTTACGATCATAAAAACGCTTAAACCCTCGGGCCGAGGCGAACTCGAGATCACCGACGTCAATAACGATTATATTAAAAAAGGTCAAATGACGTATAGTCTTCTTGAAGGAGATTGGACGGATGCCGGTACCTTTGAGTCCCTTCATTATGCTAATCAACTGATGAATAAACAACTTCATGACTAACGTGATCGTTCTCGTAACGGGTGGAGCAGGGTTTATTGGGTCAAATTTTATCCATTACTATTTGGCCGCTCATCCCGATCATCACGTGATCAATTTGGACGCCCTGACGTATGCGGGGAATCTCGAAAATCTTAAAGCGATTGACTCACATCCCCATTATTCTTTTATAAAAGGGGATATTACAGACAGAGCCTTGATCGCGGATATATTCGCAGGGAAAAAGGGATTTGGCTGTCCCCATTATGTGATCCATTTCGCAGCGGAATCTCACGTCGATAGAAGCATTCAGGATTCAAGCCCCTTTGTTATAAGTAATGTTTTGGGAACTCAAGTCCTTTTGGATGCCGCCAAGAATACGTGGCCAAAAACCACTCAAAATCGATTTCTTAATGTGTCCACCGATGAGGTTTATGGCTCACTGGAATCGACGGGGTATTTTACCGAACAAACCCCTCTCTCCCCCAATTCGCCTTATTCCGCGTCTAAGACGGGTAGTGATCTGATGGTGAGAGCTTACTTCGAAACCCATCAATTTCCTGCCATCATCACCCGTTGTTCCAATAACTATGGTCCCTATCAATTCCCTGAGAAATTGATCCCCCTTATGATCCATAATATCCTTAACGAAAAACCTTTACCGGTTTATGGACAAGGGGCGAACGTGCGAGATTGGTTATATGTAGAAGACCATTGTCTAGCCATTGATACTGTCTTACAAAAAGGACAATTGGGGCAAGTTTATAACATTGGAGGCCATAATGAGTGGAGAAATATTGATATTGTTCACTTGCTGTGTGACCTGGTTGACCAAAAATTAGAGCGCAAAGAAAGCAGCAAGCGACTCATCACCTATGTCGATGATAGAAAGGGACATGATTTGAGATATGCGATCGATGCAAGCAAAATGCAAAAAGAACTAGGTTGGTCGCCTCAGCATACGTTTGAAACAGGTATATCGTTGACGATCGATTGGTATCTTTCAAATCTTGATTGGTTGGCCGATGTTACATCAGGAGTGTATGAACATTACTATGATAAGACATATGGAGGCTCAATAGTTATGAAAGTGGCAAAGAACGAATGTTAAAAGCTATTCTTTTTGGTGGAAGTTTCGATCCTATTCATTTAGGCCATATTCATATTGCGCGAACCGTAAAGCATAAGGCCGAAAAGGTTGTTTTTTTGCCGTGTTTCCAAAACCCATTGGGAAAACTCCCTCAAACAACGGTTGATGAACGTATTGATATGATCAAGTTGGCGCTTGATGACGAGTTTGCCCTATCGACATGGGAGATCGAGCAGAAGAAAGTGTCATATACGATAGACACCATTGCCCATTTTGAGTCAGAGTTGGGGGGGCCTCTTGGTGTGCTTCTTGGGGTTGATGCTTTTTTAGAGTTTCCATTTTGGAAAGATCCTCGAGACATTTTGACGCGGGTTAGGATCCTTGTTTTTAATCGACCCGGTCAAAATCTTGCCCAAGTTGATGAGATGGTAAAGCAGCCTTTGTTCGATGGTGCCGATATTGAGATCATTCGAGACTCAAGCCTCAATATCTCCAGTACGCAACTCAAGATCTTCGCCTATCTTGGAGAGGAAATTGAGCCCTTTACGACTCCCAAGGTTGCCCAGTATATTAAAGACCGGAATCTATATGCCCGTAAGGAAAACCTTAACGTGCAACGAAAGGACCCCAGCATGACCGCGATTACAGCCGACATCATCGAATCCCATGGACTGACCCTAGACGAGTACGAGCGAGTCAAGCAATTGCTTGGACGTGAACCCAATATCACAGAGCTTGGGATGTTTTCGGTGCTTTGGTCTGAACACTGCTCGTACAAAAACTCTAAGCCCCTGCTTAAACGATACCCTACAACGGGAACCTATGTTTTACAGGGGCCAGGAGAGAATGCGGGAATTGTCGATATAGGCGATGGCGTAGCGGTCAGTTTTAAGATCGAATCGCACAATCATCCTAGTGCTATTGAGCCTTATCAAGGCGCCGCAACGGGGGCAGGGGGCATTATTCGTGATATTTTCGCGATGGGGGCTCGTCCTATCGCTTGTTTGGATTCGCTTCGTTTTGGTGAGATCAAAGACAGTAAGGAAAGCCGTCACCTTTTTGAATATGTCGTTAAAGGGATCGGGGATTATGGAAATTGTGTGGGTATTCCCACCGTGGCTGGTGAGGTCTATTTTGAAGATAGCTATCAAGATAATTGTTTAGTCAACGCGATGTGTGTAGGGGTTGTTCAGTCTGGAGATCAACCTATCGGCCCGCTATATGGTCCTATTGTTAAGGGTGTGGCAACGGGTGTGGGGAATCCGATCATATACGCAGGTTCTTCAACAGGACGCGATGGTATTCATGGGGCAACATTCGCCTCGGTCGAATTATCCGACGAAAGCGCCGAGCGCAAGTCGTCGGTTCAAGTCGGGGATCCATTTCAAGAAAAACTACTGATCGAAGCCTGTTTAGAACTGCTTAAAACGGGTATTGTTGTGGGGTTGGGCGATATGGGTGCGGCAGGGTTAACCAGTTCGCTAAGTGAAATGGCCTCAAGAGGAGCTCATGGTGTCGAGATCGATGTTGCTCTTGTACCTCAGCGTGAAAAGAATATGACGCCCTATGAGATTATGCTTTCTGAAAGTCAAGAACGCATGGTGGTGGTAGTTCAAAAAGGCAAAGAAGAAGATGCCTATAAAATTCTTCGAAAATGGGATATCTATGCGGTTACGATCGGGCATGTGACGGATGATGGCCTGTTCCGTGTCTTGGAAAACGGACACGTAGCTGCCAATATTCCCGCCTTAGCCTTAACAGACAACGCCCCGATCTATAATCGCCCATCGGCTGTGCCCACCTACTTAAAAGATCTTCAAGATCTTGCTTTGAATACTATTCCTGATGTGACGCCGGAAGATGCCGAGTCGGTGCTTCGCAGGCTTCTTGCCGCGCCTAATATTGCCAGCAAAAAGTGGGTCTATGAACAATATGATCATATGGTTCAACTTAATACCGTTATCCTTCCCGGTCGAGGCGATGCGGCAGCCTTAACGATACAAGATACGAATAAGCGCATTGCCGTGAAGACAGACGGAAATGGCCGTTATTGTTATCTTGATCCCGAAATGGGCGGAAAAATATCGGTTTCTGAGGCGGCACGAAATGTCGCTTGTACTGGAGCTCATCCTATTGCTATGACCAATTGTTTAAATTTCGGTAACCCCGAGAAACCAGAGTCGTTCTGGCAACTAGAGCAAGCGGTCAGCGGAATGGCCGAGGCCTGTAGAGTTTTAGGGACGCCCGTTATTAGCGGGAATGTTTCCCTCTATAACGAATCTGAAAAGGGTGCGATCTACCCCACACCGGTTGTGGGTATTTTGGGGCTATTCGAACATGACAAAGCGCCTATGACCTTATCCTTTAAGAAAGCCGGAGACAAAATCTATCTTATCGGCGAAACCTTCAATGAGATCGGGGGGAGTGAATACCTTAAGCAAATTCATCATCGGGTTAAAGGACATCCTCCTCGACTCGATCTTAATACAGAAAAGACATTACAAGATTCCATTATCGATCTGATCAAAAATGATCGGGTTCAATCGGTTCATGATCTCTCCGATGGCGGACTGCTCGTTGCGCTTGTTGAAAGTTTGGATGAAAACAAACTGGGCGCCGATATTTCGCTGTCGCTTAATAAATCTCTTCGATTGGATTCGCTTTTGTTCGGGGAGTCTCAGAGTCGTGTCATTATTAGTGTTAGCTCTGAGAAATCAGCTGCCTTTGAGACAGCAACTGCCCATCTCCCTGTTCAACGGATCGGTCAAGTTATTGCTGATCATGGTTTAACCGTCTCAGTTGATGGTTCAAAGGTCATCTCAACTTCAGCCAATGCGCTTATTGATCTTTATGACAATGCGATTGGCCACATAATGGGAAACCACTAATATGTGCGGGATCTTTGGGATCTGGACGACAAAACTTAATGTCGCGGAGGCCGTCTATTTTGGATTATTTGCCCTACAGCATCGGGGACAAGAGAGCGCGGGTATCGCCGTCGCCACCTCCGAAAAGTTAACGATGTTCAAGGATTTAGGGTTGGTTTCTCAGGTCTTTGATAAAGACAAATTGTTGTCGCTTGGGACCGGACATGCCGCTATTGGGCATACCCGCTACTCAACAACCGGATCGGTCGTTGTCGACAATGCGCAACCCATGATGACCACGTTTAAAGGCGAGCCAGTCGCGGTGGTGCATAACGGCAATTTGATCAATACTGAAGACCTACGAGAGGAATGTATCGCACGGGGGCATACCTTTAAAGGGACGTCTGATACCGAAGTGATATCAGCTCTCATCGAAAATGCGGATGCCTCGGATATTGAACAAGCGATTTTAAGTATTATGGGTAAAATTCGTGGCGCTTATTCCCTGACTTTTCTAACAAAAGATAAACTGATCGCGGTTCGTGATCCGATGGGGATCCGTCCGCTTGTGGTGGGAACTTTAGAGTCAAATGGTTATGTTGTTTCGAGTGAGGATTGCGCATTGATGGTCGTTGGGGCCAAATTTAGCCGAGAGATCCTCCCTGGCGAGCTACTCACCATTGATGCCGAAGGCACGCATACTCGTATGTTCATTCAACAATCACAGCGACAAGGGGCTTGTTCGTTTGAATATATCTATTTTGCGCGTCCCGATTCGGTATTTAACGGACGTAGCCTTTACTCCATTCGAGAGAAAATGGGACGTAACCTGTTCCGTGAACATCCGGTAGAAGCGGATGTCGTTATCAGCGTTCCTGATTCAGGAACCCCCGCAGCGATAGGGTTTGGGAAAGAAAGTGGGATCGGTTTTGCCGAAGGGTTAATTAAAAATCGCTATATTGGTCGCACGTTCATTCAACCGGAACAACTTTTACGTGAAGTCGGGGTCAAGTTAAAGCTTAATCCGATCATTGATGCGATCAAAGGAAAACGGATCGTTATTGTCGATGATTCCATTGTTCGAGGCACAACGAGCAAGAAAATAGTCAAACTCCTTCGAGATAGTGGCGCAAAAGAAGTCCACTTTAGGGTAAGTTCCCCGATGGTCATGAACCCGTGTTTTTATGGTATCGATACCGCGACGAAGAAAGAGCTGATCGCTGCGAATTTTGACCTTGAAGAGATCCGTCGAGAGTTGAATGTAGATACACTCGGCTACTTGTCTTTAGAGGGGCTCCTGAACGCGATCCATTTGCCCAAGCAAAGTCTATGCCTCGCTTGTTTTGATGGAGATTATCCCATTCCGGTTTCTAACGCGATGAAAAAATCGAAGTATTTATTTGATCATGTCGTCTGACGCAAGCCATATTGAGTTTATTGTTGACCAGATCCAAGGTGCTGGACTGATAACCTATCGCAAGATGTTCGGGGAATATGCGATCTATTGTGACACCAAAGTTGTCGCGCTAGTTTGTGATAATCAACTTTTTGTTAAACAAACAAAGGCAGGTGAAGCCTATATTGAAAACATCAATATGGCTCCCCCGTATCCGGGTGCAAAACCCCATTTTCTCATTGAAGAGCAGTTAGAAGATCGAGACTGGCTCACCGAATTGATCAAGATCACCGCAGAGGAGCTTCCGTTCCCCAAGCCTAAAAAACCACGAACACCGAAACAAAGAGCGTAGCTCTCGTGGTCAAACAAACGGTTTCCTAAACATTAGAAGTTGGATATAATGTAAATATGCCCGTCATATCGATGTTCTATGGAATTATTGTTCGTCTATATCATTTTGACAATGAAAAACATCATTCGCCGCATATCCATGTCGAGTACGGAGACGAGTCTTGCGTTGTTAACATTGAATCTGGGAAAATTCTAAACGGCAAGTTGTCGAATCGGAATATACGTCTAGTAGAAGCATGGATTGAAATCCATAGAGATGAACTCGTTGCTGACTGGAATTTGGCTGTTCGTGGAGAAGACGTTTTTAAAATAAAGCCTTTGGATTAGCAAAATGTATAGAGTCAATTCTATTTCTATCGTTTCTGATCGAGAACTAGATGTGCAATTTGACACCGGTGAAACAAAACGTTGTGATATTTCAAGGTATTTCGATAAAGGACTTTTTAGACAACTTTCTAATCCGAAATTGTTTCGCCAAGTTAGAGCTATACCATACGGAATAGAATGGCCAAATGAGGCAGATTTAAGCTCCGACACCCTCTTTG
>CAIUCY010000012.1 GCA_903897765.1 uncultured Candidatus Marinamargulisbacteria bacterium
AGCCCTGATTCACCCGACTTTGTAAAAGTCGGCGATCCTGTTCGCAAGGGTGATACGGTTTGTATTATCGAAGCCATGAAGTTATTCAATGAAATCGAATCTGAATATGATGGTACCGTGGTTCGATTCCTAGTCAGAAACGAAGAAGCGGTCGAATTCGGACAACCTTTGATGATCCTAAAAAAGGATGCTTAATCCCCATCGGTCTATTTGGCGGCTTGCCGAACATGACCCATTATTAGTCGATCGATTAGCAGCCTTGCTGCAGATGGATCCTATTCTCATTCGTATCATGCTTGGGCGTGGACTAACAAATGAAAAGGATATGGGGCTGTTCCTTCATTCATCACTGAAAGAGATCATCGCGTCGTTTTGTCCCAAAAATATCGATATAGCGATCGCTCGTGTCATCAAAGCCATTAAAGGAAAAGAAAAGGTGGTTGTTTTTGGTGACTATGATGCTGATGGCGTTACGGGAACCGTCTTAGTATACGATGCTCTCAGGCAACTTGGGGCTGATGTGACCTATTATGTGCCGCTTCGCTATACAGAGGGCTATGGGCTAAACAAACAAGCCGTGGATAAATTTATCGCGGATAAGGTCAATCTTCTCATCACGGTTGATTGCGGGATCAGTAATGTGGATGAGATCGCACAAGCCAGTAAAGCCGGTATTAATGTGATCATCACCGATCATCACACGCCCCCGATACAACTTCCTAATGCCACCGCTATCATCAACCCCAAATGTGAGCATACGGATGGATCGCAATTTTTAGCCGGCGTCGGGGTCGCTTATAAATTTATTGCCAAACTCTATAAAACTTATAACGACTACGATCTTTTTCACAGTAAACGATATTTAGACCTCGTGGCCATTGGAACCATTACCGATGTCGTCCCTTTGCTTGGGGACAATCGGATCTTTGTAAAAAAAGGGATCGAAAAATTAAACAAAGAGACCTCTCTCGGCCTATATTATTTGCTTGAACAAGTTCGAAATGGGGGGCCGATAAATACAACGACTATCGGGTTTGGGATCGGTCCTCGTATCAATGCCGCAGGACGTTTAGACAGCGCTGATCTTGGCATTGACCTCCTGATGACTCGTGATCGAGAGAAGGCGAAACGATTATCCGGAGAATTAAACGATCTTAATGAGCGACGCAAACGCGAAGGTGAAAAGATCTTTCAAGAAGCCTCACGGATTGTTGAGCAGAATCTGGATATGCTCGATAAGCAAGTTTTGGTCTTATCCTCTCAAGATTGGGAGCCGGGGGTCATTGGGATTGTCACCTCACAACTTGCAAAACGATATGATCGCCCCGTTGTCCTTATCACGACCAAGGGCAATATTTCGCGAGGCTCTATTCGAAGTTTTGCTGGAACGGATATTTTTAGTGCTTTAGAGAAATGTCAAAATATTTTGCTTAGCTATGGTGGTCATAAAGAAGCAGCCGGCTTTGAGATCGATGCAAGCCGTATCGATGAGTTTCGAGATCAATATATTCATTTACTCCATGAAGAGCTTCAAGGCGAGCCGCTACATTCCATCATACGAATTGATGACGAGCTCGTTTTTCCTCAACTTACCCTCGGCTTGCTCAACGATTTAAAAAAACTCGAACCTTTTGGAGAAGGAAATCGAGAGCCGGTATTTCTTATTCGACGACTTAATGCTATGCATTTTTATTTAGTCGGGAAAGATAAAAGTCATCTCAAGGTAGATTTTATTCAAGGCTCAGAACAGATCGAGGCGATTGGTTATAAAATGGCGCATTTTTGGGATCTTTTGGATAAACATACCACGTTTGATGTGGCGTTCAACCTTGCGGACAATGACTATGGGGGCAAGAAACGTTTGGTTCTGCGTATGGTTGACCTCAAGCCAAGCCCCGTAGAGTCGTAAGTCTAAAATCGTGAGGCATGTCTTTGTTCCTTTTTCGGAGGACTTGCATCAACAAGTATGGCGATCGTTAACAGAATGCACGACGATCTTATTTGCTCACGAAGGTCAAAAAAAGGCCTTTATTGAGACCTGCCAAAACGATAAAGAGATGTACTCGCATGTTTTATTAACAATAGATGTGTTTGTCCAAGATCATTTACAAGTAGAAGCTCCAATTATTTCTCCCGATCAACGATGGCTTTTGATCGCCAAGTCAATGACGACCGCTCAATGTGAAGCTCTTTCCCTTGGATCGCATCGAGCAGCTTTGTCCTTTGCTCGTCGTTTATATTCTCTTTGGACGGCTGCGTGGGAATCGGGTCACTCATTAAATGGATCGGATGTGATATGGGATGATTGGCAACGGCCATGGATAAAGATTTGTCACGAGGTATTCGTCGCCTATCAAAAGAACCTTGAAACCATGGGCTATACCGACCTTGTGTTTTTATCATGGCGACGGGCTCAGTCCAAGAACGTGGTTCTGGCTAATATTACAAGGATGTCCCATCAAGCGAGATACATTTTAGAGAACTGTAAAGTGATGGCCTTTCATCAAGGGCCTTCCCATTGGTTTGACCCTAATGGGGATTTGTTGTGTCTGTCTGAGTGGACAAACGACAAGGGGCTCATTAAAACCCAGTCGGTAATCGAGATGACGGTGTCCCACGAAAGCCAAGAGCGACAAGTGCTTCGAGACCTTTCCCCTGTGAATGTTATGGATCCACGCCAACGCCCCCTTTGGTTAAATCCAACGATGGTCTCGATGACACGAACAATGCTTTTTCAATTCTGGAATACCTGGCTATTGATCTCCAAACGAGGCAAAGGTTCTCGAATCCCCATCGATCTAGTCAAAACCCTACTCTTTAATCGAGCCTTTTCAGTTATCTATGAATGGCCAGATGAGGTCTTTTCACGTTTTTGGCATTCCCTTAAAGTTGGCGTCAGATGGTGGCATCGCCATGATTTTATGCCTGAAAAGATGTTGTCGGATAGTGACCGTCTCTTTCCGTTCGACGTAAGATCTATCGAAAAATTGATCGTAGGTTTACCAGAGGTGATATGGACAGAACGCGGACTTGATGAGATCAGGTATCAGTTCGGTTCTGTTTGGGAGTCCTTTAAAGAGAGTTTTCAAGATGGCCTCATTCCCTCAGATTATGCACTAGACTATCTGGTAGATCGACTATCAAGTCGAACGATCAAACGAGAGGATAATCAAACACTTTCTGCGCGTCGACCTAATGAATGTCTCAATATCTCCGCCTCGGAACGGTTTTTTACGGGGGTGATGGAGGGGCTAATCCCTTCGTCAATGGAACCTCCCTGGCTCTTAATGCCTAAACAGTTGTCAGCGTGGGGATTAAGGTCGCCTTTAATGGTTCAAACGATAGAGGCCTACTCATGGACGCAGGCCCTATTAACCTGTAAAAAGGCTACCGTCGTCCTTTACCATAATGGTCAAGACTTTCGCCCCCCGTCTCTTTGGACATGGCTTCGAGAAGGCCTGCCGATCGAGGTAAATAGTTGCCCAGCTCCATTTCTGACTTGCTCCCCTAGCAAGGGACGATTAGAGGTGAAAAAAGACTCAGCAGGGCTGCCGGTTCCATTGACAGCGTTCCCCACCCGACCGTTAAGCTTTTCAGCCTATGACACATGGCGAAACTGTCCTTATCAGTATGCCTTATCAAAAGGCTATCGACTTCAAATCGCGGACACGAATACCTTGACCAAGGTTGACCCCTCTTTTATGGGGCAATTAGCTCATGATTGGCTCGATGTTGTGATGGCCGAGGGTAAGCGTTTGAGCACTGCTGAATTGAACTCGATGGCGAAGAAAATCTGGTCACGAAATGCTCACCATTGGCCGCTTGATCTCGAAGGGTTGTTGGTCGAAAAAATACTGATACCCGATATGGTGGACATGGCCAAAGGCCTACTAAAATGTATTGACCAACAGGTCGGATTTGATAATATTAAAACCCTTATTCACGAAGAGTCAGTCGATAAACTATTGCCTCAAACCGAGGAGATCATCTTCTCAGGACGGGCTGATCTTCGGATCGAGACAAAAACCGATGAGTATTGGATCATCGATTATAAGTCAGGGACTCAATCTAATGATCTTCAACTTAATTGGTATGCGTTACTCTATTATGGCCATGTCCACCCCAGTCAGATCAACCTTGCGTTTTATGACATCCCTAATCGACGATTTAAGCTTGTAAAAACTCAACTTGATACGGTCAATGATGTCAATGCCGATTGGCAAAAAGCCCTTGTGATGTCCACCCAACTTAGGACAGTCAAAATAAGTCATTGCCAGTATTGTGGATTAGGAGAGTTATGTCGAAAATAATTATGGCAAGTGCGGGTACAGGAAAAACCTATCGACTTGCGCTCGAATTTTTAGCCCTGCTCTTGGAGGGTGTCCCTGCGTCTGAGATCTTAGTGATCACCTTTACCCGAAAAGCGACCCAAGAGATCCGTGAACGGATACTTGTTTTCTTGGCCTTGCTTATCAACGAGGACATGTCCTCATCTGACCGAATAGCATTAATGGAAAATTTGTCTATGTTACGAGGGACAACTGAATGGCCATCCGATAGACTGGAATGGATAACGCTTCAACGCGGACTACTACAGATTTATACCATCGACGCATTCACTCAAACCCTTTTTCGTCAGATCGCCATGCCCGTGATGGGTTTGGCGCAATTTACGTTGGTGGATGATTCGCTACAAGAACAAGCGCTTTCGATGTGGTTGCCGATGCTGATACAAGATCCTGATATTTGGCCCAAGGTCCAGGTTCTATTTGTTGAGAAAAATCATCCGGTAAAAGATCTCAATCAACTCCTTAAAAAAATTCAATATCTATTAAAGAATCGTTGGCTTTTGTCTCAACCCGTAAAGACCTATGTGTCGCTCGAAACCGAAGACCATCTTCAGCAGCGTTGGTCAACCTTAGCCAGTGGACTTTGTAGCACCGGTGTTTCCCTTGAAAAGCTTCTAAAGAAAGACTATCGAGACCTTATTCCTTTTATTTTGGATCCTTGCCATGCGGAGTGGACGACCTATTGGACAACGCATTTAGATGAACTGGTTTGTGATGAGGTATATTGGAGCAAAGTGGCCTATAAGGACAAAGACGGACAACTCGAGCCTCTATTTCGAGATTGGCAAGAGAGTGTGTCCGCGGCATTTTGGCATCGTGTCATCGCGCCCTATCAACAAACAGTCCGAGACTTAGCCGAGATCGTTTTTGTGCGCTATGACCAGTGGATCCGTCAGACGCATCAATTAACCTACGCGGATGTCGCCTATTATGTATATCGAACCCTGTACGACCCTGAACAAGGGCTCGTTGATATCGAGCATGGCGAAGTCTTGTCGCCGTTTTATGAACGCTTGGCCGCACATTATCGTTATGTGCTGATCGATGAATTTCAAGATACTAGTGTTGATCAATGGGCCATTCTGTCGCCTTTGATCAACGAGGTGATCAGTGACGAGACCCAGCACGGAGGTTTTGTCGCGGTAGGTGACCCCAAACAGGCCATATACAGTTGGCGGGGAGGAGAATCGGGTTTGCTTGAACAATTATCAACGTGGTTCCCTTTTGCGAAACGGGATTCGCTTGATATGACCTATCGGACGGCGGGCCAGATCCAGTCCACCTTAAATGACTATTTTGTTCAATGCTGCAAAAGCAGACCGGACTGGCATTACGAATCAGTTCAATGTTTGCCCAGCAAAGAAACGGACGGTCAATTTGAATGTCAACCTCGATCTGGTGATCGTGATGAAGCGGTCAGGGGATGGGTTGATACCTTGGGGCAACGGATCCATGCTGGCGAGATCAACCCGGCTAAGACGGCGATTTTAGTTCGAACCAATGATGATCTGGATTTGCTGGCTAACCTTTTAGAGTCAAAGGGGATCGCTGTTGCTCAAGAAAGTGCCTCATCCATATTGGATGTGGGGATCATTCAACCGTTTGTCATGCTTTGGCGCTATCTTGTTTTTGGACGCGAGACGGACGCACTGGCTTTTCTGCGTTCAGACTGGGTGGGACTTGATGAGATCGCGTTCAAAACTTTGCTTGATGCCCCTCGCTTTGATGCCCTTTTGGAGTGGAAAGAAGAATGGCTTCAAAAGACGGGCCTCTGGGGTGATCGGATCCGTCAATTGTTTCAAGATTGGCGTATCCACGAGCGATCATTAAGTCCCTATCAATACAGACAAATCGACCATCTCTTGACTATTTTTGACCAGATGGATGTGTTGCCCTCCGTTCCCGCGGATGTGGCTGACGTTTGGGATATTCTTCAGACATATCGACGATCGGAGCGATTCCGGCAAGGGGTTTTAGACGGGCAGGATCAATTAACCTTATTGACCGTACATAAATCAAAAGGGCTTGAGTTTGAGCATGTTATTTATTTCTGGGATATCACGGTCGGTGCTCCACCCGAGCAAGGCTTAATGGTTCGAACCACGTATAATCAACGATATAGCGGTCCCGAACAGGTTTTGTTGTATCCAAAAACAAAAGAAAAAGCGCTTAAAAATATCGGTCTTGCAAACCAGATCCTTCAGGAAACGCAGCGCAAAAAAACCCTTGAGAGGATCAATCTCCATTATGTGGCTTTAACACGAGCCAAGCGCCATCTTTGGATATGGCCTTATCTAGGAGAGAAAGAGGACAAAAATTTTGATGACACAGACTGGGGCGGTTCGCCGGCTAAGGATAATGAAAAACTCTATCAACTGATGAGGCCCTTTATTACACGATCAACAGGATCGCTTTTGGTATCCTCCAATAGTGCTTCTATCCCAGAAGAGATTAATTATTCAGTAGACCCAGCGCTATTTGCCCCCCATCAATCCTCGGCCAACAGTGATAATACGGTAAGTCAATTAGAGACGCGCATTCGCTATGCAGGTTTCTCCTTTATAAAAGACCAAGAATGGGGAAATGTCGTCCATGAGTATCTGTCCCATATTTTGGTTGATGAGCCTGCCCAACATGAAAAAGCCCTGCGAATGTGTCGAATCAAGTACGGCGAGTGGCTAAAAAACCATAAAGTCATAAAGGCGCTGGAGTCTCTGAAGGGTTGGATCGCCCAACATTCTGAATGGTTCTCGTCTCGTTGGCAGGTTTACACCGAACAGCTTATCTACGTAGAGGGTTTCGAATATCGGATGGATCGATTGATGGTCGATCCGCTATCTCGACAAATCATGATCATAGACTATAAGACGGGCACCTTAAAAGATGCTAGCCAACTGGAGCATTACGAGTCTGCCCTACAGGCATTAGACTGGGTAAGATCTGGGGGTTATTCAATAAGCAGTCAGTTCGTCGAGGTCAAAGTCACCCGTCCCTAGACAGCTTTAAATCCCATCCAATTATTATTTTCGATACAATATCTATTAAAGATAACCTTCTTTTTACCGATAATCGAACCACAGGACTTTGATCTAATGAAAGAAGGGGGTGGGATCATCAGCAGGGTATTGAGATAGGAAATTTGTTTCACGGATGAAACAAAGGGTTTAAAACAAGGAGGATAAAAATGCAGATAAACAATAATGTAGCCGCGTTGAACGCATGGAGAAATTTAGGGGTTTCAAGTAACGCCTTAGGAAAAAGTCTCGAAAAACTCTCATCAGGATATCGGATCAATCGTGGCGCCGATGATCCAGCTGGTCTATTGATCAGCGAACAACTTCGTGCCCAAATTGGTGGCCTTGATCAAGCATCTCGTAATGCCAGCGATGCCGTTTCGATGGTACAAACCGCTGAAGGTGCCTTAACCGAAATGAATACTACACTTAACAGCATTCGTTCATTGGCCGTTCACTCTGCGAATACAGGATCTAACGATGCAACAGCGATTGCTGCGGATCAAACCGCCGTTGATAAAGCGATCGAGTCGATCCAACGTATTGCGACAACAACAAAATACGCGGGTAAAAATCTGTTAGATGGTTCCGCGGGGATAACCGTTACGGAATCAGCAACAACAGCATTGACTTCGGCGACGGCAGGAACCGTTGTGGCGGCATCGGGTTCAGTCTCAGCCGTAATAACGACCGCAGCAGCTACGGCCAGTGCAACCCTAACCGTGAGTAACTTCGCTGGTGGCTCAACAACCTCGTCGGGAAATATTTCGATGTGGATTTCAATCGGGGGTACCGCAGGAACGGCTATCAATGTTAATTACGCCTCGTCGATCACCTCAACGGCGTTCGTTTCTAACATCAACACAGCCTTGGCAGGTGCAGGCTTCTACGCAAGTTCAAATGCGTCCACAACACTAACTTTGTATTCAAGTGGTTTGGGCACAGGGTTGGTGGTAGCCGCGTCGATCGTGACGGTGGCTGCGTCGACAAATATATCGGGTACGGGTATTGACATCGCGGGAACCTTTGGGGAAACAGCCCTATCGGGGAGTGGACTCGTTCTTTACGGTTCTAGTGCAAGTGCTTGGGCTGGAACGCAGTTAGCTTTTAAAACAGCGAACAATGTGGTGGGTTCCGCCGCAACCTTGTCGGTTGTTTCGGGTATTAAGTTCGCTTTAACGCAAGATGCTTCTTCAGCAACGCAGATTAGTTACGCGATCAGTAACACGCAAACCTCAAAGATCGGCGTAGTGAGTGCTTTAGCAGGTAGTACACTTGATTCGATCAAAAGCGGTGGAACGTATAATCTCGCAACCAATGCGTCAGACGCCGTTGTGATCATCGACCAAGCTATCTACGATGTATCAAATGCCAGAGCCAAGCTAGGTTCATTCCAAAAATTTACGTTAGAGTCGACGTTAAATAATTTGGGCGTTGCACGAGAGAATTTGTCTGCCTCGGAATCACGTATTCGTGATGTAGATATGGCTCAAGAAATGATGAATTTCACGAAGAACCAGATATTGGTTCAAGCAGGAACGGCGATGTTAGCTCAGGCGAATCAGTTGCCACAATCGGTGCTTCAACTATTGAAGTAGTTACAGGAACGTTTTGATCAAAGAGAGGGTGCGCCATCGGCGCACCCTCTAAACATATCAAAGGAGGTGAGGGAATGAGTAGCAAGATCGAAACCACTGCACCATTACCGACACCCGCGCCTGTAGCCAAAATGATATCGCCCAATATCCCGACCCCATCCTCGTCTGGGTCTGAAGTGAAACAAAAGATAGCTGAGGGGATCAAGAAGATCATTGCCAAACAGTCTAATATACAGGATATGCAGGCGATCGATCTTTCTTTTGGTATTGATAAGGCTACGGAGCGGGTTTATGTAGAAGTGAAAGACAAAGCAACGGGGGAAGTCCTTAAACAAATCCCTTCGAAAGACTATTTAGAGATGATGGCGCGTATTCAGAGCGCTGTTAATGGGTTGTTTGTTGACGCAAAAGGATAATTTTCAATAAACCACATTCAGTGGTGTATCGATTTAAGAAATCGACCTTTTTACCGATAATATTACCGGGTTAACATTGACTGCGCACATTTTAGCAGTAGTATAATTATACAGGTTCAGTATCAGGGGGTCGTATGTCGAGTTCAGTGAGTAGCCTTTCAACAACGGGTTCAACGACGAGTAATGTTAACGGACTTGCTTCGGGGTTGGATACGGCCAGTATCATTTCGGGCTTAATGGCGATCAAACGTCAGGCCGTCGATAAACTTACCGCTAAAAGTGATGCGGAGACAGCTAAACAAAGCACATGGTCATCGATCATGTCGAGCGTGCTTGGGTTACAGCTTTCCGCCTATAATCTCTCGAAAGCATCAACCTTTGACGCAAGACAACTTTCGATCAGCAACGATGCAGTCCTTTCAGCTACGGTTTCAGGCACAGCAGCGCAAGGATCTTCTCAATTCACGGTCGATCGCTTAGCGACAACGAATCAATTTAATTCGACGGGATTCAATGATTATAATACAACGCCGGTAGGGGCGGGGACCATGACGTTTGAATTAGGGAATGGGGATGTTAAGCGACAAACCAATTTAAACGACCTAAATGGGGGGGCAGGGGTCACACGCGGAACGATCAAACTAACCGATCGGGACGGGCAAAGTGCGACTGTGGATCTGACCCATGCCATGACGATTGATGACGTTCTTTCCAAAATTAACGCATCCAATCTTAATTTAACGGCCAAAATAAATTCATCAGGAAATGGTTTGGATATTACCGCAACAGGGACGGGTACGGGAACGCTTAAGGTCGAAGAAACGAATCAAGGAACCACGGCCGCGGATTTGGGTATTAAAGGCAGTATTGTTGGGTCAACATTAAGTGGAACAAAGGTTTCCTTCCTAACGAGTACATCGAGTTTGTCGTCCCTTAATGATGGGTTGGGTATCAGCCAAAAAGGGTTGATCATCAATGGAACGAGTATTGCGCTTTCTTCAGCCAACAACTTGGGTGATGTGGTGAACGCGATCAACGGTCAATCGGGGACGACTAATGTCTCGGCCGCCATCCGTGCGGATGGACAAGGGATACAATTGACAGGAACGGGATTTGCTGTCGCAGAAAACGGCGGAACCACTGCAAAAGATCTGGGGATACTTAACCTAACGAACACGGGTAATGGGGATAATCTTTTATCCGGCATGAATTCGGTGCTTCTGAAAAGCTTAAACGGGGCAAGCGGCATTTTGGGGACAGACTTTACCGTGCAGGGGGTGGTCAGCAAAGATATCAATATTTCGGGGATGACGTCCCTTAGTCAAGTTATGGATGCCATTAATACAGAAACAACAAATACAAATGTCGCATCGCGCTTTAATCAAGCCAAAAACGGACTTGAGCTCTATAGTACAGACGGATCCGCCTTTACCATCGCGGAAAAATCAGGAACCACAGCCTCATCCTTAGGTATTCTGGGTTCCTCTGCTGCGGGTGTCTTGAAAGGAACAAATCTTAATGTTGCCTATTTGAGCAAGACGACGGATCTTTCAACCATGAATCAGGGTGATGGTGTTCGAAAAGGGACTATTTCTATCACAAACAAACTGGGGAATGCGTTTACAGTTAATCTTTCATCGTCCACCATTAAGACACTGGGTGATGTGATCGATAGCATCAATGGGGCAGGTTCCACTTATCAGGTCACTGCCGCCCTTAATGCTACAGGGGATGGGCTTCTTATCAGCGATGCATCGGGAGGGACAGGAAACCTTTCTATTGCCGAAACAAATAATGGCAAGATGGCTACCGATCTGGGCATATTAGGAAGCTCAACAGGGGCGACGGTTAATGGGAGTTTCGAAAAATCCGTGACTATTTCGAGCACAAATACCTTGCAAGATGTTCGAGACGCGATCAACGCCTTGGGAATAAATCTTAAAGCAACCATCATTAATGACGGTAGCAATAATCCTTATCGGTTATCCATTACCAGTACGAAATCAGGGGTTGTAGGACGTATGGTCATCGGGAATACCGTAAATAGTCTCAATCTGAATGCGTCGGTAGCGGCTCAAAATGCCACCCTGATCATGGGCGATCCTACGGCAGAAAACGCCCTTTTTGTCGCGAGTTCTTCAAACACAGTGTCGAATTTTATTCCCGGTGTAACCTTGGCATTAAAGACAGCCAGCTCAACCCCGATCACCTTGTCGATAACCTCTGATCCAACGGCCATTACAGCAGGGATCAAAGATTTCGTGGATAAATATAATAAAGCGATCGCCTCGGTCAATGACCAACTCACCTATGATTCGACAAATAATACCAGTGGCCCTCTTTTTGGGGATTCAACGGTCATGCAGCTTCAGCAACAGATCTATAATACGATTAATCGTACCGTTACGGGGGTGTCTGGAAATATCAAGTCGGCAGGTCAAGTGGGGTTAAATTTGGCTCTCGATGGAACGTTATCCCTTGATACCACAGTCCTTAATTCCGCCTTAAGTACTAACTTAAGTGGGGTTGTCGATTTTTTTACGTTTCAAAACAATGATGCCCTGACAGCCACGGCCTCGGCAAGTGCAACCGATAGTCCATGGACTGTTTCGGGGGCTCATGATGGGAATACAAAAGTAACTGACTTCGCATCGGGAACAACGGGGTGGCAGGCCAATAACGGCGCTTCATATCAACTTGATTTTGGGTCTAACAAAGAATTGACCAGTGTGCTAATTTCAGGTGTAGATACCACGTCAACGGATATCTTGAAGAGCTTTGATCTCCAGTATTGGAATAACACCACATCGTCGTGGACAACCTTTCAAAGTGTCACCAATAATACCGCAAAGGATACGGCGATTAACTTCCCAACAGGTATCGTAACCAACAAGATCCGCTTGAATAATATGCAGGGAACAGGCACAAAAGCAAAGTTGCTCGATTTCAAAGCAACTGAGTCGACAGGGTTTGCCTCTACCTATGACCTAACCTTATCAAAAATTACGGATTCAGGCACAGGGATGATCGCCACGGCCATGGACGGATCCGTGCAAAACCAAACGACTATTACAAATCAGATCACCAGTATGAATGATCGGCTCGCTATCGAAGAAACACGACTACGAGACCAATATACTAAACTCGAGACGATGATCAACACACTAAAAACCCAATCCAGCTCGTTTACCAGCCAACTGACAGGGATCAATAATACGTGGAACTATAAGAACACAACGGGGTAAAGGACGTAAAGGGACGATCATGGGTATAAATAATTATTTAGAAAACGAGGTTATGTCGGCATCCCCTGCAAAGCTGGTATTAATGATGTATGATGGTGCTATCAATTTTTTACTCAATCTCGAAAAGCTCGATTGGCAAAAAGACTGTGAAAAGAAAGGTGAATTGATCAATAAAGCCTTGGCCATTATTGCGGAACTACAAATAACTTTAAAAATGGATATTGAAAGTGTCTCCGTTCCCTTATTTACGCTCTATTCATACATGCAACAACGATTAGTTGAGGCGCATGTTAAGAATGAGCCTAGCCTCGTGAAAGAAGTCGTGGATATGCTTCGTGAATTACGTCAATCCTTCGCTTCTATCGCGACCCCCACGACTATCCCCTCAACAGTTCCCAATCAAGAAGAATATGCCCGAGAAGGTTTTATGATGGCATGCTAGGTATTTCGAGTTTTTTGCAGTCTAATATAAAACCACTTGTGGCCAAATTGATCTATGATCCCAATGATCCCAATACCATTAACTTGATCGTCGAGCGATTGACCAACCTTGGAGAGACGATACAGAAAAGACTCAAAGAGGGGACGTTTAAGGTGGACGATTTCCAGCATTATAATGTGTGGTTAAATAATGTCCTAACGCTAATGAAAGCTCAGGACTATGTTCATATCTTGCAGGGATTGAATAACAAGGACCTCTTTAAATGAACCGGATCTTAAAAAAGAACTTAGCGTGTGCTCAGCAATACAAACCTCAAATTGTCGATCTTATCAAAAATGCGTCACTTATAGCTGAATTTGAGTTTGATCTAGCCATTATGCCGAGCAAACAACAAGTTGAGCAAGCGAACTATATACTCGACCAAGAGTACGAACAAAAAAAGGAAATCATCATTCAGCATATTTTTGGGCTTGTTTTCTGTCTTGATTTTTTTATATTACAAGGGATTTTTCAGCGTTATACTTGGTATACCAAGCTTTTTACTTTTTTTCCGAGTGCCGATTTCTTTTTTACACTGCTTCATCGATATGATTTTTGCGAACTGATCAAAGACCCTAAATTTATGCCATTGGCCTTTAATGATCTAAAGGTGATGGAAGCGAGTCTTAAACATAATCTTCACCAATTCGATTTTTATACGACAGGTCTGCAGTATTTTGAATATCAACCCTTTCGGAGTCTTTTCCCAGAAGCTGTTGAGATCGTAAGTCGATACGTCAAAGATGTGACCTTATTAAGCGCCGCCAATGTTAATACGTTGTTGATCTATGGATATGGGATCATGGTGAATAATATTCGAAATTTGAATCATTTTCTGCGATATCCGGACGTTAGCGTACTCGATAATGTTTGGGTAGGTAAGCCCATTGTCTGTGTTTCCGCTGGCCCCTCACTCAGCAAGAACATCGATTATTTAAAAAAAATACAAGACGATGTTTATATTATCGCCATGACCGCGGTTCTTAAACCTTTATTGGCAGCGGGGATCAAGCCCGACATGATCACCATGGTTGATATGAGCGAACAGGTCATGCGCTACCTCGAGGGTATTGATACCTCACAGATGTACTCGGTCGTTGAGTTGGGGTGTTATTACGAGATCGTGGATAAATATCCCGCAAAGTATATCTTTTCTATGTCCGCGATACGAACCAGTCAATTTGTGGGCGAACTGGTCGATAAGTTAAAGGTAGATATTAATGAAAAATTTATTCTACCCGGCTCGTTGACGGTAGCGACCCTCTCGATCCTTCTAGCGAAGGTGATGGGGGCCAGCAAGATCATTTTACTCGGTCATGATCTGGCGTATTCAGATAAAACAACGCATGTCAAAGGCAGCCGGTTCTCTCACCCCACCAAAATCGTTGAGATCAATGGTCGGCGAACCTTTGAAAATAAGCTCTATGACGGGGAAGTATCCGAGTATGCTGAATTGGTTCCGGTCAAAGGGTTCTGGGGGGATCAAGTCGATTCAACGTATTCGTTTATTACCTTTCGAGAGTACATCGAAAATGTCATCAAAACGTTTAAGATGGATGTCGTCAATGCGACCGAGGGAGGCAGTTATATCGAGGGAACGGAACATATTACCTTTAAAGATGCCTATCAACGATACATCCAACCCAATAAAATAGAGGCCAAAACGCTACAGATCCCGCTCGTGAGACAAAATTATAACTTTCAGCAATTGCCAAAAGTTATGGCGGATATCGAAGAGATGATCGCCCGATACCAATCCATGAATGAACAAGCTGTCGACATGATGGCCTTAGTCGAGAAGAACCTAGCTGAATCTACAACGCTTGAACAAGCGAAAGCGTATGACAAAATGACAACGGAATTTATTGTAAAATATGATGAGGATATGACTAAAATCGGTCAGATCGGTCATCCGGGACAATTTCTTTTTCGTCATATTATCAATTCCAATACCTCCAAACATAAGGAGGCTGATAATTATGCAGATTCAAGGAATAAGCTGGTATTAATGTCGAGTACGGTTCTAGAATGTAGCACTGTCTTTATCGACGAGCTTAAATTGTTGATCACGAAACTGAAGGAACTACAGGATGAGTTTGGCCGAAACTAATGTTGTTGTTACAGGTGCCTGCGGCTTTATTGGAAGTCATCTAGTCGAGCGTTTGGTTAGCGAGGGTGCCCGTGTTCGGGCCTTTGTCTATTACAATTCCTTTAATAGATGGGGGTGGTTGGATAGTTTACCCCCAGAGGTTCTTTCCAAAATAGAGGTCCTAACGGGAGATATTCGAGATCCCCATGGTGTACGAGAAGCGATAAAAGGGGTGGATACCGTTTTTCATCTAGCGGCCCTTATTGCCATTCCATTCAGTTATCACTCCCCAGACAGTTATGTCGATACCAATGTTAAAGGGACGCTCAATATTTTACAGGCCGCTCGAGATTTGGGGACAAAGCGTATTCTCGTAACATCAACATCTGAGGTTTATGGAACGGCCCAATATGTTCCCATCGATGAAGCACATCCTCGCCAAGGCCAATCTCCCTATTCGGCGACAAAGATAGGGGCGGATGCCATGGCTGACTCGTTCTATCGAAGTTTTGGGCTCCCTGTAACGATCGTTCGCCCTTTTAATACGTATGGTCCCCGTCAGTCGGCCAGAGCCATTATTCCGACGATCATCACGCAACTCCTTGAAGGTCAAACGGACATCAAACTGGGGGCGCTTCATCCCACCCGTGACCTTGTATTTGTTAACGATACGGTAAGTGGGTTTATCAATATGGCCCAGTCCGAGAAAACGATCGGTCAGGATATTAATATTGCGACACAAAGCGAGATCACGATGGGTGAACTGGCCCAAAAGATCATTGATAAAATAAACCCGACAGCCAAGATCGTTTCGGATGACATCCGTCTGCGCCCCAAAAAGAGCGAGGTTGAACGTTTATTTGGGAGTAACGCGAAGATAAAAGCCTTAACCTCATGGGAACAACATGTTGACCTTGATAGAGGATTGGACTTAACGATCGATTGGTTTAGGGATAAAGACAATTTGGGGCAATATAAATCGCATATTTACAATGTATAAGACCATTACCGATTTTATCAAAAATATATATGACCATCAGTCGACGATCAACCTCCATGAGCCCCGTTTTATCGGTAACGAGAAGAAGTATCTTGCGGAATGTATCGACTCCACCTTTGTTTCTTATGTCGGTGCTTTTGTCACCTCGTTTGAGGAGAGGATAAAAGCCTATACCGGCGCGAAATATGCGGTTGCCATGGCGAATGGTACGCTTGCGCAGCATTTGGCGTTAAGGGTATGTGGGGTTGTCCATGATGATGAGGTGATCACCCAAGCCCTCACCTTTGTAGCAACGGCCAATGCCATAACGTACATTGGCGCTCACCCGATATTCTTAGATAGCGATACGGACACGCTCGGGCTTTCACCCGAAAAACTTTTCACCTTTTTGAAAAATGAGACCCTCAAAAAAGCTGACGGCTTTAACTATAACAAAAAATCAGGGCGTCGAATATCGGCGTGTATCCCCGTTCATGTTTTTGGTCATCCCGCAAGAATAGATGATATTGTGCAGATCTGTAACGACAATAATATCCTCGTTATTGAAGATGCCGCCGAGTCTTTAGGGAGTTTTTACCAATCCAAGCATACCGGTACTTTTGGATTGGCGAGTGTCCTCAGTTTTAATGGCAACAAGACCATTACAACCGGCGGCGGGGGGATGCTGTTGACAAATAATGAAGCGATCGCCACGTCGGCTAAACATTTATCAACAACAGCAAAAATTCCCCATGCTTGGGCATTCGAGCACGATGAGATCGGTTATAATTATCGAATGCCTAATATCAACGCTGCCCTGGGTTGTGCGCAAATGGAAACCCTTGATCTGTTCCTCACAAAGAAGCGAGAACAGGCCCATCTCTATGCGGCGTTCTTTTCTAAGATCGGGGTCGAGTTTATTTCCGAACCCCTAGATTGCCGATCAAACTACTGGCTTAACGCCATAAAGTTTAAAGACCGAACTGAAAGAGATGCCTTTTTGACATTCAGCCATAATCAGGGGGTTATGACTCGTCCCACTTGGCGACTGATGTCACAACTCCCGATCTATAAAGATGCGGAGTGTGGCGATCTGTTTCAGGCCGAACGTCTCGAAGCGACATTGGTCAATATTCCGAGTAGTGTGAGGGTATAATATGAAGCAAAACCTATTACTCATCGGGGGTGGAGGGCATTGCCGTTCAGTCATCGATGTTATCGAGAGTACCCAGCAATACGATATTGTGGGGATCATTGATGTGTCAGAGAAGGTTGGGCAGATGGTTTGCGGCTACCGTGTTATCGGGATGGATGCAGATATGAACACGCTTATCCACCAAACTCGCCATGTATTGATAACCGTCGGACAAATCAAGTCACCTGATATGCGGATCCATCTTTACGATCTTGCAAAAGGATACGGTGCGATCTTTCCAACCGTTATTTCTCCCCATGCGCTTGTTTCAGGCCATGCTGAACTGGGAGAAGGAACCATTGTAATGCATCATGCTTTTGTTAATACGGGTGCGGTCATAGGGAGAAATTGTATTCTTAATACAAAATCCTGTGTTGAACATGACGTGATCGTTGGGGATCATTGCCATATTTCAACGGGGGCGATCCTCAACGGTGGGGTCACGGTTGGTCAACGATCCTTTATTGGAAGTGGGAGTGTGACAAAAGAAAGGATAACCCTTCAAGATCGCTCTTTTATCAAAGCTCAAACGCTTGTTCGAGAATCGATATGACACCGCCAGTCTTTATTATTGCCGAGGCTGGGGTTAATCATAATGGCGATTGGGTCTTAGCTAAGCGGCTTGTGGATGCCGCTAGATCGGCGGGAGCCGATGCGGTTAAGTTCCAAACCTTCCAAGCGGATCTAATCGTGACACCTACGGCTAAAAAAGCCAACTATCAAATGGCAACCACGACACAGGGCTCTCAATACGAGATGTTGAAAAAACTTGAACTCGATGTGGCCGCCCATCAGACCTTAATGGCCCATTGCCTTCAAGCGGGTATTCAGTTTTTATCCGCGCCTTTCGATATTCCGTCGATCACGTTACTGGATCAATTGAAGGTCGCGATGTTCAAGATCCCCTCGGGCGAGATCACGAATCTTCCATATTTAAGAGCGATAGCGAGCCACAAAAAAAGCGTGATCCTTTCAACCGGCATGTCAACGTTAAAAGAGGTGAAAAGCGCTCTTGATACCTTAGTAAAGGCCGGACAGTCAAAGGGAAAAATATTGTTATTGCATTGTACGACAGAGTACCCTGCCCCGTTTGAAGAGGTAAATTTACGCGCGATGCTCACCCTGAAAAAGGCGTTTGGTTTGCCGGTTGGTTATTCGGATCATACGCAGGGGATAGCCATATCGATCGCAGCTGTCGCCCTCGGGGCATCTATCATCGAAAAACATTTGACGCTTGATAAAACGATGGATGGCCCTGATCACAAAGCGTCCCTTGACCCCCAAGAATTTGCGGAGATGGTTCAGGCCATCCGTCATGTTGAGCGTTCATTGGGTGAGGGTCGAAAAGTTCCTTCTGCCTCAGAAATGAAGAACATCCCTATCGCTAGAAAAAGCATCGTCGCTTCAAACCCGATCAAAAAAGGCGATCGTTTTTCCGAAGACAATATCACCACAAAACGTTCAGGTTCGGGGCTGAGTCCGATGCTTTGGGACAAGGTCATCGGTCGTCGATCAAAGCGAGCGTATCAAATAGATGAGGATATTACCCTATCATGAAGATCTGTGTCTTTACAGGGACTCGGGCTGAATATGGTTTGCTTTTGCCCTTGATGAACGAGATCAACGCCGACCCAACCTTGACGCTTCAACTTTTGGTCAGTGGTGCGCATTTATCCTCGGAGTTTGGTTTAACCTATAAAGAGATCGAAAAAGATGGGTTCAAAATCGATAAAAAAGTTAAACTCCCCCTTCACGACAATTCGCCGCAAGGGGTGACGAACGCCATGGGGGTAGGGTTGATAGGCTATGGCGAAGCATTGTCCCAGTTGAAGCCTGATATCGGGGTTGTTTTGGGGGATCGATACGAGGCATTTTCGTTCGCGGCGGCAGCCATGATCCATCGTACCCCTATTGCGCATTTACATGGGGGAGAATCAACGTACGGAGCTATTGACGAGGCGATACGACATGCTATAACCAAGATGAGCCATTTACATTTTACGTCTACCGAACCCTATCGTCAGCGTGTTATTCAATTAGGGGAAGATCCTGTGCGAGTGTTTAATATGGGGGCTATTGGTTTGGATAATATCAACAATATGGATTTATTGTCTCGCAAGCAGCTCGAACAAGACTTACGCCTCAAATGGGCAAAGCATAATTTTCTGGTGACCTTCCATCCGGTTACGCTCGAACTCGAAAGCGCCGTTGAACAGTTCCATAATTTATTGTCTGTGCTTAGTGAACGAGACGACACCTTGCTTATTTTTACAAAAGCGAATGCGGATGTGGAGGGGCGTCGCATTAATCAAATGATTGACGACTATGTCGCCAAGAACCCCGAAAAAGCCGTGGGGTTTGCGTCTCTTGGAACCTTGCGCTATTTATCCCTGATGCAATATGTCGATGCGGTGGTGGGCAATTCATCGAGTGGCATTATCGAAGCCCCTTCGTTTGAACGAGGATCGATCAATATTGGTGATCGGCAAGAGGGCCGGATCAAAGCGAGCAGCGTGATCGATTGTGAACCGACGATCGTTAGCCTGAAACAGGCTTTTAGTAAATTGTTCTCGCCTGAATTCCAAGCCTCGTTGAAGGGTGTTAAGAATCCTTATGGTCAGGGTGGCACGGCGACAAAGATAAAACACACCCTCAAAACGTTTCCCTTGGCGGATATCCTAAAAAAGAGATTTTATGTATAAACGCCTTATCCCTCGACTCGATATCAAGGGGCCGAACCTCGTCAAAGGCATTCATCTTGAAGGTCTGCGGGTGTTGGGTAAGCCAGAACAGTTTGCCAAATATTATTATGAGCAGGGCGCCGACGAACTGATGTTCATTGATTGTGTGGCGAGTTTGTATGGGCGAAACAGTCTAATGGACATTATTCAAAAGACAGCCAAAGAGATCTTTATCCCCTTAACCGTGGGGGGTGGGATCCGAACCCTCGATGATATAAAGAATATTTTACGAGCGGGTGCGGATAAAGTATCACTCAACACCGCGGCGATCCGCGATCCGCAGCTTATTCGTGAAGCGTCAAATCGGTTTGGTTCCTCGACGATCGTAGTAACCATAGAGGCCATCGGACACGCCGATGGTTTGTATTATGCCTATATCGATAATGGCCGAGAGGAAACCGGCAAAGAAGTGTGTGCTTGGGCCAAAGAATGTGAACAGCTTGGAGCAGGGGAATTGCTTATTACCTCGGTGGATAAAGAAGGGACAGGCGCAGGGGCAAATATTGAGCTGATCGATCAGCTGACCGCAGGGTTGAGTATCCCCGTCATCGCTCATGGGGGTATAGGGAAAAAGGAACAGGTGGCGGATGTCTTTTCGACGACATCGGTGTCGGCTGTCGCTCTTGCGTCGATCTTGCATTATGACGCAGTCAACAAAATGACTTACGAGCAGAATGATTATTCCCTTGAGGGAAACACCAGTTTTCTTAAACAAGGGGCCCCTTCCGGACGTTTTACCCCGTGTAGTATTGACGATATAAAGGCACACTTGGTTCAGCAGCACATTGCGTGTAGGGTGGAATAATATGGGATCAAAAAATATCGTCATCGTAGATTATGACATGGGCAACCTTCACAGTGTTTATAATGCCTGTAAACTTCTCGGATATGAGACGACGATCTCGTCGGATCCGGACACCATTCGGGCAGCGTCAGCCCTGATCTTGCCAGGGGTGGGCGCATTCGGGCATGCGATGGATAACTTGCGGTCATTAGGACTCATCGATCCTATCACAGCGCACGTTCAAAAGGGCGATGCTTTTTTGGGGATATGCTTAGGGTTTCAGCT
>CAIUCY010000013.1 GCA_903897765.1 uncultured Candidatus Marinamargulisbacteria bacterium
CGCCGGTGGCGATGAACCTGAATGTGGGCGAAGGGCAGCACACGGTGGTGATGTGGATCATGGATCAGGCGCGCAATATCACGAGCAAGAGCGCGACGATCACGGTGGATACACAGGCGCCCACGATCAGTATCGAGATCAATATCAACCCTTATGTAACGATCAATGCGAATACAAGTATAGGCCTTACCGTAAATATTTCTCAAATTGCTAGCGGAATAAGTATTACGCCCGATCTGTTCCTGTTCCCCTATCAAAAAGCACCGATCCCAATAACCCTGAACGGTCGAGTGGGTGATAAGTTTACGGGTCAGATCTCCGTCAATGAATTTACGGGTAACGGGCCGGCTTACTTCGGTGTGGCCGCTACAGATAATGCAGAGAACCAAACACATCAGGTAGGCTCTTTGTATTATCAGTTATCGTATCTACAGAATCAGATAATGATCCAGATCGGTCTACAGACTCCGATCGTCAATGTTTTTGATCTAGATACGCATAGTTCTAAATATACCAATGCTTATCTTTTAGGGATTAGTGCGAACTATGATGAGCGAGCGATAAGTTGGCTTATTAATGAAAATCAGAATGTAAAGCCGAACAAAGATAATAATTTATGGCAGAGCTATCCTTCCGCATATTTTGTACTAAAAAACAATGAGAATCGTTTGAGGACTATCTATTTTTGGATTAAAGACGCCGTAGGGAATATTAATGATACTCCAGGTATTGCAACCATAAACTATGACAGTATTTATCCCTTTGCAACCCAGATACAGCTCGAACGGGGTCAATATATACGAGCGATAACGTCTCGAATAACGGTCAATATATCGGAACTCGTCGATGTAACGCCTAATCTTCAAGTTCTATTTAACGGAACTCCAAAAGCCGTGACCATTGATTACTTTAATGGCAACGTTTTGTCGGGGCTTTTTGAGGTCAAGGCGAATGAAAATGGTATAGCAACGATCGACCTGATCATTACTGACAATGTGTTAAATGTTACAAAAATCATCCCTGCTGGGCTTCTTGTTACGGTGAATTTTGATACGATAATTCCGGTAACCCCGACAGTCAACCTTTCGTCCACGGGGATCAATCGTTCAGGCAATTTGCAGCAATATACCAATGTTCAAACATTAAACATCGCCATTCAAAAAAACAGCGACTATTTTCAATATTTTATATCGGAGAACATGATCACACCGAATGAGTTTGACTCAGGTTGGATCGATGAGCCCTCGCGTTACATTCTAAAAGACGCAACACAAGGAACGCGCAATCTTTCTCTTTGGATCAAAGATCGTGCAGGCAATATTTCAAACATGGCTAGTGCTAGTATTTATTTTGATTCGGTTGCGCCAACGGGCGAGTTTAAAATCTTGCGCCCCTTTAGCAACTCGTATTTGTTGACCAGCACGATCAATAATAGTTTAGATCTGACAGCAACGAGCGACTATTATTTAATAACCGAGAATAGCGCCTATGTGCCCGATCCATTGTCCTTGGCATGGTCTGCTATAAAGCCCACGATGAATACGTTTGTCAGTAAAACAGAGGAGCTCAAAACTCTTTATTTATGGTTAATGGATATGGCAGGAAATATCAACACGTCAGTGATCAATAGCAGTATTATATATGACACGACACCGCCTGGATTTAGCTTAACAGGCTCAAAGCCCAGTGGGTGGGTCTCAACAGGCAATATTTATATAACTCTTAACATCGCTCAGGACATTGTCGTTACCCCCGAATTGGGGTATAGGCTAAACGGGGTTTCTTATAATTTGACGCTTTCTCAGGCATCAATATCACGTGATGCCTTTACCGCAGCCATTACTATTACGGATAACTTCCCCAATGGTACCCTGATTTTTAGTATTCGCTTAACCGATAACGCCGGGAATGTGACCGGAAATGCGGCTTACGAGTATTACGGATTGATCGTTGACACCTATCCACCCATAATAAACAGCTTTAATATTGTGCACAAACAATATCCACAGCGAACGGATCTAACCAACGATTTCCCCTTTTATACGACGATAAATCTCTCTGAATCGACGATATCAGGATATTACCTCACGGAGAATATGCTGGAAATAAATCCTGCCTTGATCGGGAGCAGTAACTGGACAGATACGCCGCCGACTATGATCAGTCATAATAACGTACAAGGCTTATATCAGTATTTTCTATATGTCAAAGATTACGCTAATAATTTTTCGGTTGGGAAATTAGCCAGTACAAATCTGGATTCAGTTATTCCAACCGCCTCAATAAAAATGGATGCTTCAACCCCCAATGTTGATTACTACACGGGGCAAAACGTTTCGTTCACCCTCAACTTTAATGAGGATATCAATACGCCTAACTTCTGGATGAGAGCTGTAAATAGAGATAACCCTCTCGAGTATAAAGTTATTAGTGTTTCTTCGTATGTCGGATATCGGCAGATGATCGGGATTATTACGATCAATGGTCTTTTTGGTGATGCTCGATATTATTTGCAGCTTCATGTCGAGGATATTATCGGCAACACTGGAAATATTGGAAATGCAACGGTAGATGATGCGCGTGTCACAGGCAACGTTGCCTTCGATGTGGCGACATCGATCAAATCTGTTACGATAAAATTATCGGATATTGATAATAGCAATAATACAAACAAAGACATTTATACGAACAGCCGAAATGTTCGCGTTTTTGTTGATAAGGTCTTTTTAGCGACGCATTATCTGATAACAACAAATGTAAACTTTACGCCAACTACACAGGATATTAGCCAAGTCATATCAGAAACGGCTCAAGTTCAGAACTTCGAATTGAGTAGTTTCCAAATTCCAGCGAACCTCGCTCCCGATAATCAGGAGACCAAAGTGTCTGTCAATGTTTGGGTTTACAATAATAAGACCTTTGCAAGCAATATTGATTCAACCAGTGATTATGCTATAACCGTTGATCTAAAAGCACCCACCCTTAATCTGGAGATAAACAATGGGGACAAAACTTTGATCGCAGGAGACTATGCTCTAACTTTGGATGCAAACGAGCCGCTTTACAATATACCAAATTTCTCAGTTCGGTTTGCGGACAATAGCTCACAAATTGTGACACTCACCGCATTAGATGCTTACGATCAATTTAACGCGGCTGTTCATGTTGACAGCTATACACCTAGAGGGCTCGCAACATTTAACGTGTCCGCGTATGATCGCGCCGGTAATTTGATGGTTGTTCTTTCAAATCGGGCCACTTTTAATGTCAGCGTCATTCCCAACCCCGTATTCAATGTCATGGATAGAACTTCGGGTTCGCCGATCTTTACGAATGAACGGATCGTTTCACTGGGCATCATTTCAGCACCATATGCGCATGACTTTATTGTGACAGAAAATCTTCTTTACCTGTCGAGACCTGCCAGTAACGATGTGGCTTGGTCAAGTAGCGCAAACTTTTCGTCAGGTCTTTATACCGCTTCAACGGGGGATGCGGTGAAAGTCCTTTCTTTTTGGGTGAAGGACTTGGAGGGTGATGTCAATACACAGCTGATAACCACAAGCATTATTCTTGATACCCTTGAACCCGTAGCAAAACTATCGCTTGCCGATAATACGTTTGGAATTGGTTGGCAACCTATTTCAGTTAGCTATACTGAACCCATTATTCTTACACCTGAGCTGTCGTTTTTAGTAACAAGTAATGAAGGCCAACCTACGTTGGTCACTCGAGATGTAGTATTCAGTAGGGCATTGTCAAATAATACCGTTTGGCAGGGGCAGTTCTTAGTCACCCCCTATGATGTCAACGCCCCCGTTTCATTTAATATTAAATCGACAGATAGGGCCGGAAATCTTTCAATAAAAGCAACAGGCTCGATCACCTTTAATATAGACACAGTGATCCCTAATCCAAGCGTGTTCAACATGTATGACACGGATACGAATATAACCCAATTTGTGAATGATTTTGGTGTAGGCGTCAAAATCGAAGGTGATAGTTCGGCTACAAAATGGATGATCAGCGATATACAGTCCCTGCAGCCTAGTCCCAATGATGCAGGGTGGGTGTCAGATAAGCCGAACAAATTCTTTTTCAAAAATGTTGTTAATGAGTATAAAAAGCTCTATGTCTGGGTGCAAGATGCTTATAAGAATGTCAATGAAGGTATTGTTAGTGCAACCATTTATTATGATGATACCGTGCCAAGGACGGGGGTTGTTTTTGATAGTCGAGGTACGATCAAGGCTGGCGGTTACTATGTAACACTGAATATTAGTGATGAAAATATCCCCTTGATCTTCACACCGAACTTATGTGTTCAGTTTGCGGGTCAACCGGTGGCACAAAGTCTCAATATCCTGCCTATGGATAGCGACCATTTTTTTTGGAGAGGCGTCATTACAGTAGATGGAACGACTCCGCAGGGTATCGCAACCTTTAGCGTAGTGGTTGTCGACAATGCGCAAAATCAACAGACAAGGATCATTGATGGTGTAAAGAATTTTTCGGTGGATACTATTCCCTTGAGTGACCCTATTTTTGAAGTTTCTGATCCTGACAACGGCTCTCAAACCTATACAAAAGTGAAAGTGATCAATGTAAGCATTAACGCAAACAGTGAGGTGTATCGCTGGTACATTTCAGATGCCATAAGTGTTACCCCCGATTTTGAAGATCAGGGTTGGATGTCGTCAAAGCCAGTCCAGTTCACCTTCACCAATGAAACGATCGGTACAAAGAATGTAAAAGTTTGGACTCAAGATCTAGCCGGAAATATTTCAGGAACCTCAACGAAGAGTATTTATTTTGACAATATCAAACCCTCAGCATCCATTCAGATATCCCCATATCCCTACGTTAAAGCGGGAACAGTAAATATAACACTAAATATAAACGAGCCTCTTTCATCGATCTCTCTTAACTATACCTTGTTCGGATATGCTCAGCAGCCCAACAATGTTGCGCTGATAAAAGTTGCCGATGTGCTTTATGTCGGCTCAATTTATATTTCTGATAATGTCAACAATGGTGATGCCATCTTCCAACTTGCCTATGCTGATCTGGCGAACAATATCTCCAATACGCTTCAAGGGGATGTCTTCTTTACCGTAGATACGATCAAACCTGGAATCACGCTAGAAACGTCGCCAACGGCTTTTCTCAATGCGACAACACTTAATGTTACGTTAAATACGACAGAAGCGCTTTTGGTGACACCTTCAATGGTTATTTCTGCCGACAACAATTTAACAACCTTAAACATGACCAAGATAAACCTTCTTCAGTGGGTCGGAAGTCTGTTTATTGGGGGGAGTATCGGCCTAAATACGTCGGCTCAATTGTTAACCCAAGTTGTTGATATGGCGGGTAATGTAACGGATTCGATCCGAAATTATATTATTGATAAAACTCCTCCGATATTATCCATTAATGCGATCGAGAACTATCACAATTTAGCCATTGGATCCTATCGAATAACACTCGATGTAACAGAATATTTAGTCAACACACCCCAGGTCTCATTTTTATTGGCAGGCAGTACTCATTCAATAGAGTTTACCCGAAGTACCGCAAATTGTTGGCTGGGGTATATCAATATCTTGGAGGGTTTTGCTGAAGGGGGCTGTACCCTCAGTGCGGTTATTTCAGATTATGCAGGGAACACATCTACTGGAATTATGGGGTATACAACCTTTAATGTTTTGATCACGCTTAACGATCCGACGGTAAATATTACGGATCGAACGAGTGGCGATAATAATTATACCAATGAATATACGACCTCTATCAATATTGGGAATGATGCCTCGGCGATCAAATGGTTGATCAGTGAAACACAAAGCAGTATTCCTGCTTGGAATGCTGCGGGATGGCAAGACACGAAACCGAAAACCTATACGCTACAAGCAGGAGCAGAGGGCACACGAAACATCTATGTATGGATCCAAGATGCGGCAAAGAACATTAATAAAAGTGTGGTTTCAGCAAGCATTATCTTAGATACGATTGTGCCCCTTGTTAATATAAATATGTCAAAGACAAACTATATTAGCCTAGGACAAGTTCTGTTAACCGTATCGATTACAGAAAAGGTCTCGACGCCTGAATTTAGCCTCATCTATGCTGATGGGACAACCCTCAATCTTGTTTTGTATAACAATGGGTCGAACATTTATACCGGCAGTTTCAATGTTATTACCAACGATCCACAAGGTGAGGCAAAGTTTAATATTGGCGTGACGGATAATGCATTAAATGTTCAAAAGCTTCTTATAGGTGACAATCGTTTCGTCCTTGATACACTGATCAGTACGCCAGGAATAACCATAAAGGATCAAGAATCGAGTCGACAGGATTACACCAATGACTTAAGACCTTCAGTTATCATTTCAGCGGACAATGATGTTGTCTACTGGATCCTAAGCGAGAAACAAGATACTCATCCTTCCATAGATAGTGATAAATGGAGTGCTATCAATCCAACAGATTATTCTTTTAAAGATGTTGCGAATGGGCTCAAGACATTGTACATTTGGATCAAAGATCGCGCGGGGAATAGCTATCCAGGGACGATTACAAAATCCATTATCTATGACACGATCGCGCCGACGTCTTCATTATTTGAACTTTATGATACGACCATTTCAACGAACGCCTATTTTGTTACCTTAAATCTGAGTGAACCTACGGATTATCCGCCTACGCTCAGCTATATCATAAATGACACGCTTTTTGGCAAAGTAACGTGGGATAGCACGATCACGAACAGTTCGGTTTGGGTAGGGAACATCGATGTGTCGTTTCTCGCCCTGCCGACGAATATGAGGGTAACCTATAATTTGTTGGTATCGGATAAAGCGGGAAATATTTGTACCCAAATTGGCGAACGAATAAACGTCGGTGTTGGGGGTGGAGGGCCTGGCGCGAGTTTTGGTAACTTTGTCAACATCACGACGGAGAAAGAATACCTGAAGGCGGGAACGTATCCGGTGACGGTGAACTTTGATATATCGAGTCCGTTCAAGTTAACGCCGGATATCCGTATCCAC
>CAIUCY010000014.1 GCA_903897765.1 uncultured Candidatus Marinamargulisbacteria bacterium
CGATGCATGATGCCTATCGTTCCTACTTATAATACGAGAATGTGAAACACGGCTTGTGCAACGCACATCACTTGCGGGATTTGATCTTCATCCAGGAGCAATATTTGCAAAGTTGGGCATTTGATATGGAAAAACTGCTTCTGGAGATTATGGATGAATTTGCCAAGGCTAAACAAGAATACGCCCGCCTACCGCAGGCAGAGGTAGCTGTTTTTGAAGAGCTCTATGATTCCATTGTTGCTGCTCGATTGCTGGCAAACCCAGGTCCGGACACCGTTTCACTTTTGCCCAAAAAGCGTGGTCGAGTGAAACAGCATCCTGTGATAAATTTGGTGGATCATTTTCAGATCCAAAAACGAGAAACTTTGGCTATTATGTATGATTTTAAGGTACAGTTTGATAATAACCGGGCGGAACGTGATCTTCGAATGGTTAAACTAAAACAAAAGGTATCTGGATGTTTTCGTTCGGAGGACGGTGCCCATGTTTTTTGCCAGATTCGCAGTTACATTTCGACTGCCCGAAAAAACGGGCAAAGCATGTTAGATGTGCTGCAATTGGCTTTGTCTGGATCTCCGTATTTTCCTCCTATTCTTCTGGCTCGTATTAATTTACCTGCCTGAGCAGTTACGAATAATCAATATTTCTAGTCAGGGAGAGAATTATCAATGAAAAGTGGTGGCATTTTCTGTCTCACGATGCTCATGACCTTTACCATGGTTTCCTGCGGATTAACTACCGGTAGCCAGAATACAGAGATTTCGAGTACAGCAACTGTGGAGGCAATTCCGACAGTGGAACCTAGACCGAATCTGGTTAAAAACATGACAACGAAGCAATTGACGGCGGGACAGAGCGTTAAGTTCACTGCAAATGAAACCACCCAAATTACCTGGACCTCATCCGATCCGTATGTGGCCAAAGTCGATGAAACTGGCCTAGTGGTGGGTGGGCACAAAGGTGGTACTACAACAATTATGGCACGAACCGATAGCCAGACGGTGACCTGTGAAATAACCAACAAAGGAAGTATTCGAGACATTTTTGCCAGTGATCTTGTTCCGGAGATGGTTATCGGTTCGAACTTTGCCGGCTCTCTGGATTGGATCGACTGGGGGGGGCATTATGGTTATCTGAACAACGATCCCAATAATGGTAAAGATAAGATGACTAATTATTTCAGCAACTACGGTTTGTTTGCACCAACAAAAAAAGATGCGGCTGATTTTAAGGCTGCGGGATATAATGCCATCCGCCTACCGGTATCTTTTACCCCATTTGCCAATAATAAAACTTTTGAAATCGACCCGGAGTTTCTGAATGCAGTGGAAGATGGAGCCAATCAGTTTTTAGACCAAGGCATGTTTGTGATTATTGTGCCCCAATACGATTACTTAAACACTTCGTGGGTTGGAGATCACTGGGATGAGATGTGGATGGCTGATATATATGCCCCATATGTAGATAAACGGTTCGAGGCTATCTGGAAGCAGTTGGCAGAACGGTTTAAAAATTATGATGACCACCTATTATTTGAAACGGCCAACGAACCTTCGATATCATACGCAGCCTACACCAAGTATTTTGGCAGCGATAAAGGTTATGATGAATTCGTGAGTAGGCGAATCAATGAAATGAATCATATCTTCCTGAATGTGTTTCGCAATAGTGGTGGGAATAATACTAACCGCAAACTTTTGTTGGCAATCCCTAATTCGGAAATTTCAAAAGATTTTTTGGGTTTGACAATCCCTAACGACAAAAATATCATCATCACTGCTCATTATTATTACCATTTACAGGATTGGGGCGAGTATCATTCCTGGAGCAGTAAGAATCCGGCGGATACCAAGCAGGTGGATGATACGTTTGCTTATATAAAAGCATTTAAGAATACCACCGGCATTCCTGTGATCATGGGCGAGTGGGGAAATACACAGGAGATCTCACTGGATGAACGTATTGACCAGGCAACCTATATTTTAAAACAGGCTAAAGCGCTGGGAGTACCTTGCTTTTGGTGGGAGTTCTTACACCGTTATGAGAGTGAACCGTTGAACATTCATTTTAGTTTGTATGACCATTGGACACATACTTGGTTAGAACCAGAACTTTTAAAAGCGATTATGGATGTGAGTTATAATCACAAATGACATGCAAGGTACCGGCTTTATTACCTGAGAATCACCGCATTCGCCTGGCGCTATTGGCCGGCAATTTTCAATTTCTCCCTTTCAAGCGTCTGATCTGGATATTGTTTTCCCTGTTGGTGGGCTCCTTTACCCACCTTGCCAGGGATTCTTTTACCCGCGATGGCGGCTTTTTTGTCGAATTATTTCCGATTCCGAAAAATCAATTGTTTGTGGTTGGCCAGATCCATATGGATGTATACCTATTATTTTCAAAATATCAGTACAATTGC
>CAIUCY010000015.1 GCA_903897765.1 uncultured Candidatus Marinamargulisbacteria bacterium
CAGGTTTTATATGATAGATCGATACCCTCCATGGTCAGATTTTAGATGATTTGATTCGTATTTTTGACTATTGCGGAGAATAAAGGCTATAATCTCCGCATATGAGGCGTAGATTATGAGATATATTTACAATGAACCGAATTGGCCATCATTCACTTGGGACAAGATTCGCGTTCTTGAATCACTTTCTAAAACAAAGTATGCACAAGGTTTACTGCTTGGCAAAGCAAGGGCACTTGGGTTTGGCTACCAAGAAGAAGCGACTCTAAAACACCATCATAGAGGATGTTATTAAATCGAGCGAAATCGAGGGAGAAATTCTAAATAAAGAACAGGTTCGATCCTCCATTGCTAAACGTCTTGGGATAAATACCGCAGGCAGCATCTACGTCGAAAGAAACGTTGAGGGTGTTGTCGAAATGATGCTCGATGCGACTCAAACCCACGATAAAATACTTACAATTGATAGACTTTTCAGTTGGCAAGCGGCCATATTTCCCACAGGGTTCGCTGGAATGCATAAAATTATTGCTGGGAATTTTAGAGATGATGCAAAAGGAGCTATGCAAGTTATTTCTGGTGCTGTTGGGAGAGAGAAAGTTCACTATGAAGCTCCACCAGCATCTTCTTTATTGAAAGAAATCACCGACTTTTTCCATTGGCTAAACAAGGAGCCTGAAATAGATGGACTCCTTGTAGCAGCTGTTGCCCACCTATGGTTTGTTACGATTCATCCTTTTGAAGATGGAAACGGACGAATCGCAAGGGCAATAACGGATATGCTTTTGGCTAAGGCTGAAAAATCATCACAGCGATTTTACAGTATGTCTGCCCAGATCAAACTTGAACGGAAACAATATTATGACATCCTTGAAGACACTCAAAAAGGTTCTCTCGATATTACTAATTGGTTAATATGGTTCCTGGAATGTTTATATAGAGCCATAAATAATTCAGAAAACACACTAAAGCGTGTTTTTTCAAAAGCAGTATTTTGGCAAACTCACGAAAACACGAACCTTAATGAGAGACAGAAGAAAATGTTGAACATGCTAATTGATGGATTTAAAGGCAATCTTACCTCATCAAAATGGGCTACAATCTGCAAGTGTTCTCAAGACAGCGCAAATAGAGATATAACGGATCTCCTTATCAAAAACATTTTACTTAAGGTAGGTGACGGACGAAGCACCCACTATATCATCAGCGAGCTCTCCTAGTTTTGCGGAGAATAGAGATTATAATCTCCGCACCCCCGCAGTCACCCCTATAAGTAATGGGTATGATTTTGCAGATTCTGTGTGCCAAAGTTTTTTTAAAAAACTTTGGCTGCCCCACAAGGACTCGAACCGTCGCTAACGCTCCCCAAGGGGTTTCACCCCTATGGCGCCATGATTACATGGCTGTTACCCCCGAGAGAAAACTCTCGTTTTCCCTCGCCCCAGAGGGGCCCCACTCCTTTTCAAAAGGTTCTTCGTCCTTGTGGGGCAGATTCCAGAATTAGTAAACGAAATAAAATGAATAGTGATTTTTTGACAGATCGTTTCAGCCAAACTTTCCTTCGCGATGCTCAGAAAAATTTGGCTGCCCCACAAGGACTCGAACCTCGAACAACGGTACCAAAAACCGGTGTGTTACCATTACACCATGGGGCAACCTGCAGGGGTATTATAGGCGAAGTGCTGTCTTTGGAAAAGAGGGCGCGTTAATGTGCGTTGGCCGTAACAATGTGTTGATGCGCGTCGATGAGTCGAAGGGGAGTGGTGATGCCGATCTTCTGCGCGGTGTAAGTGGCGAGGATTTTTTGTTGGTCAGCATAGAATTGATATTCTAGTGGCGTCGCTGTCATCGCTAGGAAGGTCAGCCCACTGATGAGCGTGGCGATAAACATCAGCAAAATCAGGGTAAACAAAAGGATGTAGCCTTTCTTCATGGCAGGAGTACCCCGTGATAGCCTAAACTACTTTCGGCGGTGATGCCCCACGATTCGTGTTTGGGTTCAACAAAAAACGTCGGAATAGCCATGGCTTTGCTGGAAAGTCTGGCTTTATCATAGGCGTTTATCGCCCCCAGTTCTCGACCGAGTGCAACTTGTACGTGCATGTTTTCATGACCAAGGTTCAGACTTAACTGAGTCAGACTAAAAATAGTCGTAAAGAGAATGGCCGAAATGACGAGTGCAATGAGCGTTTCGATAAGGGTAAAGGCGCGTTTCATCGGCTGACCCCGACGAGACTGATGGTGGGTTGGCCTTTTTCGACTAAATTGACTTGAAGTTGTATCAGTCCATCGGGTCGAGGGGATCGACGGATCACGAGATTACCCCGTTGATCTGCGTGGGTTCCCTCTAATGCTGGGTTGCCCAGTGCTTCCAAGAAAAACCGTTTGGTCAAGAAAAATCGATCAATACGGGACAAGGTTGCGTTTGCATTTTGCTCGCGAAGAAACCCCAACCAGGGCACCGCTACAACGGCCAAAATGAACAGGGCAATGATAGCCTCTAGGAGGAGATAGCCGCGTTTAGAACCCGCCATGATGAATAACCCCTGTCATTCTAAACAGAGGCAGAAGAAAGGCCATGGCAATAAAGAGTACAAAGACTCCGATCAGTATGATCGAAGCGGGACCAATAATGGCGAGGAATCGTTTAAGTGCCGTATCAAGTTGATCGCTCATGTATTCGGATAATTGCATGAGTATGGTATGAAGTTCGGCACTTTCTTCGCCGGCCATCATCATGCGGATGACAAGCGGAGGGAAGAATCCTGTTTTGTTAAAGGCGACAGACAAACGCTCTCCTTCAATAAGTTCACGCATGACCTGTTCGATCAAGGTCTTGATATAGGTGTTAGCGATCGAGTCATGCGTTAGCTGAAGACTCTTGATCACCGTTAATCCTGACCCATGAAGCGAACCGAGGTTCGATAATAGATTCATCATCATGTAATGGTACCGAAAGGTTCCCATGAGAGGGATCTCGAACTGCCACTTGGACCACCATCGTTTTAATTGGGGCTGATACAGGATCGCGAGACCGAGGGCTACGATCCCTAAAACAAGCAAGGTTTTCCATCCCCAAGTGACAAGCCCTCTTTGAAGGGCGAATAGGATCCGTGTTGGGAGCGGAAGTCGGATTCCCGCATCAGCATAGATCATCGCAAAGTTAGGCAAAAGATTTAACAGTACCCACAACAAAACGGTGGTTCCTAGAACGATGAGGGTAATGGGATAGGCCAAGGCGTTTTGAAGGTTTCGGTTCCAGTCGATCTGGTCGTTCAGTTGTTTCGCGGCTTTTTCAAGAGAGTTCAAAAGAGAGCCTTCATTTTCACCGACATGGATCAAATTGGCGATGTAAAGGGATACGCCTGCTTTGTTGTGCAAAGTCTGTGAAAAGGAAACCCCTTCTCGAAGGTCTTCGAGGATACTTTGCAGGGGTTTTCTGAGTTTTTTGCTGCCTTCATCTGTGGCGATGAGTTCGATAGCTGGATAAAGTGAAACGCCTCTTCGCATAATGTAGTGAAGCTGTTTAAAAAAGAACGCGAGTTCTAATTTACTGAACAACGCGAAAGACCTCTTCTACGGTAGTAAGGTTGTCGTTCACTTTGGCCATCCCATCATCGAGGATCGAGGTAAAGTCATGTTCGTTGCGACTCTCTCGTATCTCAAGCTCTGAAAAACGCTGACGGTTAATGAGTTCTTTGGTGTGGTCGTTCATAACGAGCAGCTCAAAAAGTCCCGTTCGCCCCTTGTAGCCGGTGTTGCGGCAGCGATTACAGCCCGTGCCTTTAAGGTATTGACCTTCGGTCGAAAGCCCCACTTTATAGAGAAGTTCGGGGTCGGGGATGTAGACGTCCTGACAATGGGGACATACTTTTCTTACAAGGCGTTGCGAGAGAACCCCCAATAAAGTCGAGGAGATCAAATAGGGCTCGATACCCATATCGATAAGGCGGACAATAGAAGACGCGGTATCATTGGTGTGAAGCGTAGAGAAAACAAGATGGCCCGTCAGGGCGGCTTGGAACGCTATTTGAGCCGTTTCTTGGTCACGAATTTCACCGATGAGAATGATGTCAGGGTCTTGTCGAAGTAGCGATCGAAGGCCACGTGCGAAGGTCAGACCGGCCTTTGGATTGACCTCGCTTTGGTTGATGAGGGGGATATGGTATTCGATCGGGTCTTCAATCGTCACGATGTTTCGTTCGATGCTGCGAAGTTGATTCAGCGCGGCGTATAGCGTGGTTGTTTTCCCACTGCCAGTCGGGCCGGTGACCAAGAATATTCCATGATTTTTGCCTGTCAGTTTTTTGATGGTCCGCTTCATGTCACCGGACATGCCGAGATGGTCGAGGTCAAAGATCATGCTATCTTGGTCGAGGATACGCAAAACGATCTTTTCGCCATAAAGCATCGGGTAGCTGGAAACGCGGATATCGATGACTTTGCTTTCAGTTTGAATACGAAAACTGCCATCGAGGGGGAGGCGTTTTTCGACAATGTCCATTTTGGCTAAGATCTTGATACTCGAGGTAAGTGCCTGACAAAGATTGGCGGGAAGTGTCCATATCTTATGAAGAACACCATCGAGACGAAACCGGACATCGAGGCCTTTCTCTCGGGGTTCGAGGTGAATGTCCGAGGCGTTGTCGTTAATGGCCGCGCTGATGATCAGATAGGCCAGTTTATTGATGGGGCCAAGATTCTCGTTGTGTCGAAAGATCCCCCCTTCATCGAGAATTTGAAGCGTATCAAGCGGTTGATGATGAAGATTTTGTATCAGTTCTTGAATGGTGGTTTCGGTGCCAAGCCATTTATTAATGGTGAAATTAAGTTCGGACAAGGTGACCACCACTGGCTCGACACGCAGCGACGTGAAGGACTCGACCTCTTGAATAGCGCGGACATCGAGGGGGTCGACCATCGCGAGCACGATCGAATCAAGAACCTTAAAGAGGGGGAATACCCGAAACTCTCGGATCATGGATTCGGGGATAAGGTGAATGACGGTTTTGTCCGTTTTTTTGCTGGACAAGTTGATCATGGGAATATTGAGGTATTGGGCAAGAAATAGGGCGAGCTCGGTTTCGTCGAGGTAATGATTGCGGGTTAAAACGGCGATGAACGACTCTTCTTGAATGACCATTTTCGACTGAATATCAGCGATCTGTTCGGCACTAAGAAGGCCTTTGTCGAGTAGGGTATCAGCGAGGGTTTTAGCCACGGTTATATTCTGCTACGCAAAGGCCTCTTTGGCAATTAGTTATGGTTGTTTCGGAGGGATTAATTCCTCTTCTTTTAAATTATCTTTCAGCCATTTAATTATATCAACGATAACCCGTTTTGTTCCGAATTCAGGCGCGTCTTCAAGGGTAATATAGTTTTCAAAGAAATTAGCCCATTCTTTTTGATTCTTAACTAAATGTTTAACTAAAAGAGCTAGACGATAGTCGTATCCTTGCGTACGGATTTCTCCCGTGGGTTTGAACGCATACATTCCTTCAAGTTGACCGGATGCTTTCAAATCATTGATACTTTTTGCTAATTGAAGCAAGAATCTGACCCCATCTTTTGAAATACTATCTTCGGTTGGAGTTTTAAAGAAATCTTCATTGGAATCCGCACCGGCTAGGACAATATGCTGAATAAAAGCACGTAAGAATTCCCCTGCAAGCATGTTATTAAAGAAGGGCTCAAGAGTCTTTTTAAAATCCACTAGTCCCATGGCTTCATAAGATCTCTTAACCCAAGAATAGATGGTACCGGGTTGACGAGCTGGGTCTTCACTCTCAGTCGTGTTTTTTGCGCATAGATCAAGTCTTGTCTTTAGGTCGTACTCTCTTGCCAAATCAGGCCATTGCGCATGTAACCACGATAATATCGCGTTAGCATTCACTTCGGAAAAAACGATGCGGCCTTCATTGTATTGAAGCTTTGGTAGACTATTATCTTTAACGGCCCTCAATATCGTTCCGATCATCCGCTCAAAGCTTAAATAGGCCTTGGCTATTTCAGGTGTAAAGAAGCCTTGTTTTGTTACAGAGGAAACGTCACAGGCGGCCATAATGGCGAGCATTTGTGGAAAAGCTTTTGCAAGTTTTGGGTTGGCTGCAATCGGTTTAGCGTATTCTTCTGCGCCAACAAATAGCATGAATATGACAGAGTTCTCACCGAGCGCAGGGCTTGTTAACCCCAAATGTCCGCGGGCATTTAGCACTTGAAGCCGATTTAAAAGAAGGGAATCATTGTTTACAAAATCCATTGTTTCTTTGCCGAATTTATCCAATGAAAAAATATGTATCCCGTTGTTCTCAAGCTCTTTTAATTTGCTATCTGCCGCATACGGATGCCAAGTAGTGACTTGCACCCCCTTCTCGTCAACCGGAACGAACCAAAGTCCGATATCATGAATACCAGGGAACGTTTCCATTAATTCCATGGGAATATTATTTAGTTGCTCAAAGTATGCGGTATAAATCTCAACGGCATCCTTAGATTTTGTGATATTGTAAAATCCGTAACCAGCCTCTTTATCTGCTTCAATTCGATGATTAATTTCGTCCAAGAATCCTTGTATGCCTTTTTCCGTTGCAATTTTTATAAACTCTTTGAGTTGCTTAACACGATCATTAACTAGAGGCACATGGGTTCCCAACTGGCTGATAAAAGCCTTGGCTTTGTCCGTCAAAACGTTCGTATCGTCAGACGATTTCCCGATGTCGTATTCATTTACACTTTTAATAAATTCAGCTTTAAATTGAGGGGTGAACTTGGGGAACAATGTTCGGTTTAGGGGGCTATTAAAGTATCGTCCAATCGCCGCGTCAACTTGGGTAAGTAAAACCACTATTTCATTATCCTCTTTGTGTCTTATTTTTAATTCAGCGACTTTTTCTATCATGCCTGAGGATAAATCATTAATCCATTGATCGGATTTTTTGAGGGATAGACTCAATATTTTGTTATTCATGGACGCCTCCTTAATGCTTAGGTTTCTTACAATAAATATCTCGGTGGAAGAATTCAGAAATCCCACATTACATCTAACAACCGGTGAAGACAGATAGGAATAAAACGTCTTGAAGTGCCTTTGTTAAAGGGTGTTATTCGTTTATCGAAATATTTCGTTATATTGAAAAAGGCTGCGAAATGACAGCTTTTCTTCCTTTAATGTATCAATAGCGAGCATATTTGCCGTCATTCTGCTCGTTCCATGCTAGAGTGGCGCCCCTTTTTAGCTTGAAAATGTGCATAAAATATGTCATTATGGATATATGCACAATAGGCAACAGAAGCTTCTCGACTATCTTCGCCTCTACGGTTCGATCTCTAACAGCGAGGCCCAGTCCATTACCGGTGCGCATCGCAATACGATCTCTCTCGATTTTAAGAGACTGCTGCAAGAAGGCGTTCTCTATTCAGAAGGGACAAAAAAGTCGACACGCTACTTTCTGAAAAGCGAAAAAATTTTTCCGGCTGCGCTCGTTAGTAAACTTCGCAAACTTCCAACGATTCACGCGTACTTTAATGCTAATAATCAAAAGAAAGTATTTTTTGTGCAAACCCATGAGCAGGCGCTCCAGGCAAAGCTATATTTTGACGAGGATATCGAGGATCGCTTTAGACAATGCTTGCCGCAGATCGATAATAAGCGCCAACAATTATCATCGGAGGAACGTAAACGACGAAAAGAACGGCTGACGATCGATCTTGCATGGGCCTCGTCGAGTATCGAGGGGAGCACATACTCGTTATTGGAAACAGAAGCCCTTATTCTTCATCACCAGACTGCACAAGGCAAACAGCTTAATGAGGCCAAAATGATCATGAATCACAAAAATGCTCTAGGCTATATTCTCGATTTGCCGGTAGAACCTCTTTCTAAACATCGGGTCTTTGAGTTGCACCAGATCTTGATGGAGGGGCTCTCTATTAATACCGGTATTCGCGAGGGGATGGTTCGGATCAGCCATAGTCGATATGTGCCTTGTGACAATCGATTCCAGATCGAAGAGTATTTGGATCGTATTCTGGCCACCATCAATCAAGCGGATAGCGTGCTTGAAAAGGTGCTTCGAGCCAATCTGCTTATTGCCTATCTTCAACCCTTTGTTGATGGGAATAAGCGGACCTCTCGAATGCTGGGTAATTTAATCTTGGTTCAACATGGCTACGTGCCAGTGTCTTTTTCGCATACGCCGAAAGAAGAATATTTAAAGTCCATTATTCTGTTCTATGAAAAACAATCCTCCGATTATTTTAAATATCATTTGCTTGTCGAAATAGAATCCGCCTATCGAGAGTATTTGGTTTAATGTATTGACTGCGAGCATATTTGCCGCTATTATGCTCGCATCATGTACAAAAGAGCTTTGCCGTTACCGCCAACTTCATTTTTTCTTTTTGGGCCACGGAGTACGGGTAAAACGACATGGTTAAAGCAACAATTGCCCCAAGCGAAGTGGTTTGATCTATTGGACTCGTCTGTTTATTTGAAGCTTCTTCGCGAGCCTTCACGGCTTCGTTTCGAAGTGGAAGCCTTACCGAAAGATACTTGGATCGTGATTGATGAAGTTCAAAAACTCCCTCTTTTGTTAAATGAGATCCATAAGCTGATCGCTGATCATGGGTCAACGTATTCATTTGCACTGAGTGGTTCAAGTGCGAGAAAGCTAAAACGTTTGGATGCCAATTTATTGGCGGGTAGGGTCATTAACCGTCATTTTTTCCCACTGACCGGGTCCGAATTAAATTTTGACGTTAAGGTTGATGCCTTGCTTGCCTTTGGCAGCTTGCCACGTGTTGTTTCTGAACCTGACTTCGCTATCGATATTTTAGATGCCTATGTCACCAATTATCTAAAAGAAGAAATTCAACAAGAAGCCCTTGTCAAAGATTTAGGGTCTTTTTCTCGATTCCTTGAAGTCGCGGCGGTATGTAATGCTCAGATCGTTAATGTCGCCAATATTGCAAGGGATGCCGGTGTCGCTAGGCCAACGGTGCAACGATATTTTGATGTGCTCTCATCGACGTTGATCGGCATGTTCCTGCCGGCTTGGCGGTCTCGTGTTAAGGTAAAGGAAGTTCTTCATCCAAAGTATTATTTTTTTGATTCGGGTGTTGTTCGGGCGATACAGGGTACCTTGCGAGATCCTCTGGAGAAAATGGAAAAGGGTGCTTTGTTTGAAACCATGATCCTCCATGAGTTGAGAGCCGCGCAGAATCAGCTGAATTGTGGGGGTGAGTTTTTTTTCTGGCGAACGACCACTGGCTCTGAAGTTGACTTTATTTGGTCGCGAGGAAAACAGGCCATCGGGATCGAGGTAAAATCCTCAGAACACTACAAAACGGATTTCAGTAAAGTCCTCAAACAACTTATTCACGAAAAGGTGATCCAAAAAGCATGGGTCGTTTATCTGGGCGAACAACGCCTTCAAGATGGCCCCGTCAGCGTTCTTCCCCTTGTCGATTTTATGAAGGAATTAGCCGAAGGAGCGATCCTCCCTCGATAATTTCTTAAAAATGTGCATAAACGCTTCCGAGTCGATTTTATGCACAAGATCTTAAATAATCCAATCTGGTAAACGGCTTAGAGTTTTGTCTTCCTAAAAACTCTTTACCGCATCCTCGACGGAGTTAAAGATCTGAAAGTATTTGATGATCCGTGTCATCATAAGGATCTCTTGGAAGTCATCGTTAAGATTGCAAAGCCGCAGGTCGCCATTGGCTTTCTGCGTGGATTTTAGCCCCTCAACCAGTGCTCCAATGCCGGAGCTGTCGATGTAATTGCAGGTTTGGAGGTCGAGAACGATCTTGGGGTGGCCGTCTTTGATAATGGTTCCAAAAAGTTCATTCAGTTGAATGGAGTCGTCAAATTCAATATCCCCCTCGATGGAAACAATGACGATATCACCCTTTTTTTCTTGTGAGACTTTTTTCATAGTTCAACGCCCCCTTTCATGGTTCTAAATATTTGACGAGGGTCAGCACGGTGCCGGCCTCGTTGTAACGCACTTCATCCATACAGGCATTAATGGCCGTAATGCCTCGGCCTCGGTGATTAATGTCCACTTGGTTTTCCTTCATTCTCAACAAAGAAACGTCAAACCCGATCCCTTCATCTTTCACGCTGACTTCGATCCGACGATTAGTGATAACCCCACTGACTAGGATCGATTTGCTGTCATCGCCTTTATTGCCGTGCTCCATGGCATTCATCAGTGCTTCGGAGAGTGCCAATCGAATGTGATTATAAACCCTTTTATTGATTTCAAGCGCTTCTAATTTTTTCAGGAGTTCCTTGACGAGCTTTTTGATGCCCTTTAGTGAACTTTCGATTTTTTCGTCTATTTTGTATTGGGTTGTTTCTTTGATAGGTTTGAGGTCTTTGAAGTCGATGACAACAAGGGTGATATCGTCAGTAAATTCTTTGTTGTCACCCCAGCGCTCCATTTCGCTGATCAGGAATTTGGTGAGTTTTTCCGCAGGCAATGTTGGGTTCGTTTTGACAAAAGAGGCCAGTCGTTCTTTGCCAAAAAGTTGTTTTTTGCTGTTACGGACTTCGGTGATCCCATCGGTATAAAGTACGAGTTTATCGCCATTCTCGATCGGGATCGATTTCTCGATAAGCCCACAATCGTCAAACGTTCCAAGATAGGTGCCTTCAGCATCAAGCATCAAACATTCATCTTTTTTCGCTTGGTAAAGAATGGGGGGGTTATGCCCCGCTTTACCATACTTCAGCATATTGGTTTTGAAATTGATCATGCCGTAAAAGGCGGTTACATAAAACAAGGGTGATTTGCTTAGAAAACTTTGAAGCGATTCGTTGGTGTGTTGAAGAATTTGTTCAGGGCTTGAGAAACGCTTCCCGAATTCTTTAAAAATGCTGTTCGTCATGGTCATTAGGAGTGCGGCGGGAATCCCTTTTCCCGATACATCGCCCACCACAACACCGAGTATATCGTCGTTATAGGCGATAAAATTATAAAAGTCGCCCCCAACCGCACGACAGGGGATATTGGTCGCATAAATTTGAACCTCAGGGTGATCAGGATACTTGGCGGATAGAAGCCCTTGTTGAATATAATGCGCCATTTGCAATTCTTTGGCAGTACGGGATTGTTCTTTGCGAAGTTGGTCGTTAAGGAGCTCGCTCTCGCTATAAAGCCGGGCATTTTCGATAATGACGGCTGCTTGATGGGCGATCTGGGTGAGAAGGCGAGGCTTAAAGTTATCGGCACTTGCGGGTTCGTCACCGAGATCGACGACAAGAACCCCTATGGGGTTTTTATTGACGAGTAATAACGGCACAACGACATAATGTTGCAGCCCTAGAAGCTGGGCGGCTGTAGGGTCAAAGCCCTCAAGTTGCTTGGGATTGACCTGTAAAATACGCCCTTCGATGAGGGCTTTCCCTTCGATGGTTCTACCAATATCAAGGGATAACGTTTTATAAAGATCCTCATGCCAACCACTGGCAAGGGCGGGAGTGAGGGTATTATTGTTTTTATAAAAGTAGACTAAAATGCGTCGAAAGTTCAGGTCATGGGTGAAAATATGACAAATCTTATGAAGAATTCGATCCAGCGCAAACTCTGATCGCAACGCTTTGGTGATGTTATAGGTCATGTTAAGTTCGATATAGTCTTCTTCTGATTTTTGGTGTCGACTCGAATTGTTGATCGCAAGGATAATATTGTTAGCAAGGTGCATGGCGATACCAAGATCTCGTGAGGCAAAGGGTTTTTGATTAGCGGGGCGCATCGCACGAAGCTCACCAACTAGCGTCATGTTTTCATCAAAAAGCGGTGCCGAAAGAACCGAGTGTATTCCTAAGTCATGAAAGATCGTTTCTTCGTAGACCTTGTTATCACTGGGGCTCTTGATGAGTATACCTTCGGATACATTTGAGAGTGACTGGGTACATTCTTTGAATCGGATTGATTTGCGAATGGTATCCAACTGAAAATCCGTAAACCCGAAGGATTTTTTGATCTCAAATTTGGCGTCAAAGTCGTCATAAAGAATAACTAAGATTTTGGGTGACTTTAGCAGGATCGAACTATTGCGTGCGATAACATCAAAGATCTTCTTGAAATCATGAAGCGAGCTAATGGCCTTGCCGACTTCATAGAGGGCGTTGGTCTCTTTTTCTTTATTGATCAACTCTTGAAATGCGATCGCCGATTGGATCATGGGGGTGAATTCGGCGACGAACTGACGAATAAAGCCCAGATCATGAGAGGTGATCTTTCGACCCGATTGCAGTGAACCCGTCGCCAAAATACCGATGACCCGATTGTCTGCCATGATGGGTATCGCGATCTCTGCTTGAAGGCCTTCTAGATCGCTGTCGAGTTGCTTTAACATTGAAATATTGGCTTTTTTCGCGTTGGGTTTTTTCTCGAGAGCAAGGAGTCCCTTTCGAATTTGCTCGCGAACGATGAGGTCTTGCTTCGATTCAAAATAATGCACCAAGGCAGATTCTTGATTGATACTAATAGGTGTTTTGCTGAGGCGAATAGACTCTTTAAGCTCGAATTCCTCAGAGTCGTTCGAGTAAAGATGAAAGCAAATATTTTCAAGATGAAGGACTTTTGAAAGCGACGTGATAAGGGACAAGAGAAGCTGCCGAAGATCTAACGGGTCTGCGATGCCTTGTCGGATATCATGGATAATATGGTCTTGTCGGTGTATCCGGCTTCCAAGCATAGTGGGCATTATAACATAAACTTATGTTACAATAGTCTTCGACATGGCCCGTCAGCGCAAACCTTCAAAACATGGATTCAAACATGAAATAGCCGGCATTCTCATTCTGGTGGTGTCGATCCTTATTTTCATTGGCAATAATCAATCGGCAGCCTCGACTGGGCTAATGGGGCGTTGGATATTTAGAGGCCTTTTCCGGGTATTGATCGGTGATGGTCGGTTCGTTCTTCCTTTTTTTCTATTAATGGCAGGGTCGTTGATTCTTTTTTGTCAGCAAATTACTCGATCACGAACCCGTAATATTGGCTTTGTTTTGGCCTTTGTCAGTTATGTAATGTTTGTCGAATTACAAAGTGGCCGTGTTGGAGATATCTTTTTGTTAGGGAAATGGACCACCCATACGGGGGGTGTTTTTGGGTATTTTCTTGCGTTTCTATTTAAGAAGTTTTTGGGGTTTATCGGGCTAAAGATCCTTCTTATCGCAAGTATTCTTATTTCTTTACTGATGATCTTTCGCGTGACGTTACTTGATATGTTGCGATTCATTGTGCAGATGGCGGATATCGTGATTGCTTGGTTCAGCTCACTCAGTGTTCATGAGGATGAAGAGAACTTTTCCCCCAAAGGGGTGCAAAAAATCGTTCCTAAAGTGTCTCAGCCTGTCGCTGTTGAGCGAGCGGTGGTTGTTGCTGAGCCGGTGACGGTTAGCGTTGAGTCGGTTGCGTCATCCGTAGAGTTCGCTTCAACGACCCCAGCCCTTGATATGTTCAGAGCCCAGTCGCTTAGTGCCGTTGAGGAGGACTATGAGTTGCCGGACTTGAACTTATTGCAAGAGATAAAAGGGTTGAGCAAAGATCAAGTCCGCAAGATGGAAGACGAGATGAAGGCCACTGTTCAGAAACTTGAAGAAACTCTTGAGAGTTTTAAGGTCAGCGCGCGGGTCGTAAATACCAGTCAAGGCCCTACGGTTACCCGTTACGAGATCCAACCCGGCTTTGGCGTGAAGGTTAGCAAGATCGTTAATCTAGCGGATGACATCGCCCTTAATCTTGCGGCGAAAGGGGTTCGTATCGAAGCGCCGGTTCCGGGTAAATCTGTGGTGGGAATCGAAATCCCCAATAAAACCACACAGATCGTTAATCTCTTGCCCCTCGCCAAAGATGAGAAGTTTTTATACTCCGCGTCGCCTCTGCTTGTTATTATGGGAAAAGACCTAGACGATAAAACAGCCTATCTTGATATTACCAAGATGCCCCATTTGCTTGTAGCTGGTGCGACAGGGTCGGGTAAGTCTGTCTGTATCAATTCGATCATTCTCAGTTTGCTGTTGCGGAATTCACCCTCAACGGTACGTTTCATCATGATCGATCCAAAAAAAGTTGAGTTATCGGTGTATGATGATATCCCTCACCTTATTGCCCCTGTTGTGACCGATCCTAAAAAGGCGGCCGTTACGCTCCGATGGTGTGTTCGAGAAATGGAAAAACGCTATGAAGAACTTGCAGGAATGGGGGTTCGAAACATTGAAGGCTATAACAATAAGATCCTTGAGATGATGGAGAAAAAAGACGCTATGACTGCTGAAGAGCAATCCGCGTTCTTTGTGCCTCGCAAACTAGAATATATTGTCGTCATCATCGATGAGTTGGCAGACCTGATGCTCGCGGCCGCCTCAGAGGTTGAGACCAGTATCGCCCGTGTGGCCCAAATGGCACGTGCAGTCGGTATCCATCTCATTATCGCCACGCAACGCCCTTCTGTGGATGTTATTACTGGGTTAATCAAAGCGAATGTGCCGTCCCGCATCTCTTTCGCCGTATCGAGTCAGATCGATAGCCGCACTATTTTGGATGGGATGGGGGCAGAAAAGCTTTTAGGCCGAGGGGATATGTTGTTTAAACCTGTCGGCGCGATGCAGCCCATCCGTATGCAGGGTGTTTATATCGCGGATAAAGAGGTTCATGATATTGTGGCTTTTGTGAAATCGCAGGGTCAACCCCAATATTTACAAGAGGTTGTTAACCTTCGACCCGAAGACCTTGAGGACTTGAAGTCAACGGGGAATGCCAGTAGCGATGATGCGGACGAGTTTTTTGAAGAGGCGCGAGATCTGGTTTTGCAAAGTAAAGTGGCCTCGATCTCCTATATTCAACGAAAACTACGAATTGGCTATAATAGAGCCGCTCGGATCATGGAACAACTTGAAGAGGCAGGGGTTGTGTCTTCACCGGATGGCGATGGCAAAAATAGAAAAGTCATTATTTAATAGGGGGCGTCATGATGAATATGGGTCTTATTGGAACGGGAACGGTGGGGTCAGGGGTTATATTTATCGATCAAAAAAATGGCGACAAATTGTCAGCATCAGCCAAAACCCCGTTTAAATTGCATACCCTTTGTGATCTGGATTTTTCTGGATCAGCTTATGATCTATCGACCTATTCGCTCACGAGTAACTGGCGTGAATTAGTTGACAACCCCGATATCGATATCGTTGTAGAACTTATCGGTGGGGACGAACCTGCCCGAACGATCATAGAGACAGCGTTGTCAAAGGGTAAACATGTTGTTACTGCCAATAAATTGGTGATCGCCAAGTATGGCAAAGAGCTTTTTGCGTTGGCAAAGGCTAAAGGGGTTCATTTATTGTTCGAGGCTGCAGTGGGTGGGGCTGTGCCCATTATTAAACCCCTTCGCTCAACGTTGCTACCTAATCACATTAAAGGCATATACGGCATTGTAAATGGAACGACCAATTTTATCTTGACCGCCATGCAGAACCAAGGCTCAGGTTATGCTGAGGTCCTCAAAGAGGCTCAAAAATTAGGGTACGCGGAAGCCGACCCGACGTCCGACGTTGGTGGTTTTGATAGCTTATATAAGCTGAAGGTTTTGGCCATGGTCGCTTTTGGTGTAGAGGTCGATATTTCCGATATTCTTATCGAGGGGATCACGGACATAACCTCTAAAGACATCGAGTATTGCAAAGACATGGGGCTGGTGATCAAGCTGCTCGCGATCGGCCAAGAGCGAGAAGGCCAATTAGAGCTTCGGGTCCATCCGGTCATGCTCGCCAAAGATCATCCTCTTGCGGCGGTAAACGGGGTTTACAACGCAATTTATGTTATCGGTGATGCTGCGCAAGATATTATGTTCTATGGGCGTGGGGCGGGAAGTATTCCCACCGCATCCTCGGTTTGGGCCGACGTGCTTGATATTGTTAATGATACGACCTATAGCGTAGATGATCTGCGTCCAGTGAAGTTACGCTCGCTTGACACCGTGATGTCCGAATATTATTTTCGATTCCAAGTCAAAGATAAAACGGGTGTTCTGGCCGATATTGCTAGCATCCTTGCCCGCCATGGGATTAGCGTCAAAAACGCGGTTCAAAAGGGCTTAGGTGACGATGCCGAATTAGTGATGATCACTCATACGGTCAGCGAATCGGCCAAAAATGAGGCTCTTTCAGAAATAAATTCTTTATCGAGTGTGAGCAAGATCAGCGGTGTGATCAGAGTGGGAATTTAATGGTTCGCTATCTCACTATTCATGGACATTTTTATCAGCCACCCCGCGAGAATCCTTATCTAGATAAGATCGAGACACAAGAAAGTGCTTATCCCTACCATGATTGGAACCAACGCGTTCACGATGAGTGCTATCGCCCTAACACATGTTCAAGAGTATTAGGTGAACATGGCCGTATTGTGGACGTTGTCAATAACTATGAGTATTTGAGTTTTAACTTTGGTCCGACCCTTCTTAACTGGATAGAGGCTAATGATGACGATACCTATGCGAAGATCATTGAGGCAGATCGATCAAGTCAGCATCGAAACCATGGACATGGGAATGCTATCGCGCAAGTCTATAACCATCTCATTATGCCCCTTGCGTCCGAGCGAGATCAGCGTACACAGATCCGTTGGGGTATCGCGGACTTTGAACGCCACTTTGGTCGCAAACCCGAGGGGATGTGGCTTGCTGAAACAGCCATTAATTTAACGACAGCGAGATTGCTTGTCGAAGAAGGTATTCGGTTTACGATACTTTCACCGTTCCAAGCTGATAAAGTGCGGACATTTTTTTCAAATACCTGGCAGGATGTCTCGAGTGGGACGATCGATCCTACCCAGCCCTACCGTGTTTTTGTCGATGAAACACAAACGAAATATTTAGACGTTTTCTTCTATGATGCCCCCATTTCGAGTGCGGTTAGTTTTGAGCATCTTCTTCGTGATGCTCGGGTATTGGCGGATCGACTTTCCTTGGCCGCGATGTCAAAAGATGGACGTCCCACCCTTGTCAATATCGCGACAGATGGGGAGAGCTATGGCCATCATGAGCCTTTTGGCGACATGTGTTTAGCGTATTTTTTCCGCTATCTTGCGCCGGAATATCAGTTCCAGTTGATCAATTATGCCTATTTTCTTGAGCTTCACCCGCCGGTGACAGAGGTCGTATTAAAGTCTGGACCCAATGGTGAGGGAACTGCTTGGAGTTGTTCCCATGGGGTTGGACGCTGGAAAGAGGATTGTGGGTGTTCAACAGGTGCTGGTGCGGGTTGGGATCAAAAATGGCGCGCACCTTTAAGAGATTCCCTAAACACGCTTCGTGATCAGCTGTGGTCAATTTATTTAACAGAAACACAACCTCTGCTTCGAGATCCGGTCGAAGCTCGTCATGACTATTATTCCGTTTTTCAAGGAAAGCGATCAGCGGATGATTTCTGGACGAAGCATCTGATCAAGAAAGATACTTCAACCGAGACCCTCGAATGCCTTAAATCGCTTATGGAAAGTCAACGCTTTAGTCAGCTCATGTTTACGAGCTGTGGTTGGTTCTTTGCGGATATTTCTGGGATAGAAACGGTTCAAATTATCAAATATGCCAATATCGCCATTCGCTTTGCACAAGCTTATACCGACCTTGACCTTGAAGCCCCGTTCATCAAAAAACTCTCAACCGCTATCAGTAACGTGGGGCCTGACTATAACGGGGATGTGATCTATGCAAAGTGGATAAAGCCCTATGAGCTCGACGAGCCCAAGGCGGTTAACCAGTATTTGATGGAAGGAGAAATGTTCCAAGCGTTTACAGCTCGGAGTGTTTTCCTTTTTGATCTCTCGCCCCAAGAAACCCTATCCTTTGAGGTTCAAGATGAACAGTTCCGATTGGTCAGACTAAACCTTCATCATCTCCCTACCGGACGATCCTCAACTTATATAGGCCTGCTCATTGGACATCATGTAGAATTCCAAACGTGGGTATCCCCTTTGAGCGTGCTCTCTTTGAGTGAGGTTAAGACCAATCTTAAAAACCTAGCCGGCGCAAAACGACGAACCTTTTTATTGACTATTTTCTCGAGAAAAATGGGAATGAGTGATTTAAATTATGAGTCAAGCCGACAACTCATGTCTTTCCTTTGGGGGCAGAAACAAGATGTTCTCATTCAGTCTCTGGATCAGGTGTATTCTAATTTTAAGGAGCTCATTCAAAGCACCATGATGATGGGGGGGGTGTTGCCTCAACATATAAGAAGTATTGTCGAGCTATTGCTATCCACCAAATATGAAGATGCGCTGTGCCAGATCGAGGAGCTCTCCCCCTCTAACGTCGCCCCCGTTGAACAGCTCATTAAAACTGCCCATGGATTACGGATCATGATCAAAAAGGATCAGGCCAAATTAGACCTTGAGTCACGACTAGAAACCCTGATGAAACGGTTGGAACATTCCACAGCCACTGAAACCTTTCAAAGGGCTATTTTATTTCTCAAGGCTCTAGATCATCTGGATATTATGATCAATAAAACCGTTGCTGAGAATATTGCTTTTGGGTTGCTTCAGAATGCTCGCGTTCATGGCAAGGTCAAACTCGGGGAGGATTTATTTACCCTTATCGAAATGTTAAATCTCGATATGTCTGGCTTCATTGCGTAGCGCTTTATGACGCCTGGTTTTTCTTTTGACGTTGTTAAAACAAGCACCCAGCATAAGGGCCGAGCCGGCCTGCTAAGCACTCCGCATGGTGTTATTGAAACCCCTGTTTTTATGCCGGTAGGGACTCAAGGCGCGGTCAAAGCTGTCTTGGGTGATCAATTGCTTGTTGAAGGGACGCAGATCATGTTAGCCAACACCTATCATTTATTGCTTCGTCCTACCCCTGAAGTGATCGAAGCGATGGGCGGGTTGCATGCTTTTATGAATTGGGATCGTCCTATTTTGACTGATAGTGGGGGTTTTCAGATCTTTAGCTTGGGCGCTTTGACAGAGATGACCGAAAAAGGCGTCATCTTTAAATCTCATTTGGATGGTCATTTAGTTGAAATGACACCCGAATCCACGATCCGAGTTCAACAACAGTTCGGGTCGGACATCATGATGCCACTCGATGAGTGTTTGCCCTCTGGCGTGTCGAAAGAGGTGACAGCGGCATCGATCGAACGAACCTTTGTTTGGGAAGCCCGTTGTAAACAAGCCTATATCGACTACCCAGGGAAATCATTACAAGCCTTGTTTGGTATTGTTCAAGGGGGTATGTATGCCGACCTTCGTCAAATTGCTGCACAGCAGATACGCTCGCTTGATTTTTTCGGATATGCGATCGGTGGTTTGAGCGTGGGGGAGAGTAAAGACGATATGTATCCCCTTGTGGAGTCAACGGTTGCTCATTTACCTACCGAGAGCCCTCGTTATTTAATGGGGGTGGGCGTGCCAGAGGATATCGATGCGGCGATCGAATCCGGGATCGATATGTTTGATTGTGTGTTCCCCACTCGTGTGGCGCGCCACGGGTCGGTGTTTAGCCGTGAGGGAGCTTATAATATCAAGCGTAAAGAATTCGAGCGCGACCCCAAACCTCTCGAAGTGGGGTGCAGTTGTTATACCTGCCAATGCTATAGTCGTGCTTACTTGCGACATTTATGGCGAGCCAAGGAATATAATGCCTTGACGCTGCTCTCCATCCATAACATTCATTATCTTATCCAATTCGTCCGCAACAAAAGACAGTCGATATTGACGGAGTAATCCCTTGAGCTATTCAAGACCTCCGTGCATTGCTCAGATTTGTCCTAACCGTTATACTAATAAAAAACAGAGCATGGGAGTGTTGTTGGATGACAAATAAAATTCGGTTTTTCTTATGGCTACTCAGTGTAGCGGCTATCGTGGTTGTGCTTAATAATTATCCCTTCAACCTAGGGCTTGATCTACAAGGGGGTATGAGGCTCGTCCTACAAGCTCAAAGCACCAAGGCTGTAAAAGTTGATGATGCTGCGATGCAAGGTGTCGTCACGGTTATACGGAATCGCATCGACGGTCTTGGGGTCAGTGAACCCCTTATCGCGGTTAAGGGTCGAGATCAAGTCGTGGTTGAGCTGCCTGGTATCAAAGACCCTTCTCGAGCCATTAAACTAATTGGTGATACCGCCTTAATGGAATTTGTCGAGGCGGAGTGGTTGCCGGGAAATGGAGCGACGATCTCCTCGGAAGATCTTAAGATCTTAGGTGGCGAGAATGCTCGGGTTGAAAAATATATTGTTAAAGATGCCAAGGGCAATATTGAAAAAGAAATGCCTATTATTCTTAAAAAAATGGTCATGACTGGCAGTGATCTCAAACGAGCTGATCCGGGCGTTGATCAGTATGGTCGCCCTATCGTCAGCATCGAGTTTACCTCCAAAGGGGCAGATACGTTCGCCGATGTTACTCGTCGATGTGTAGGCAAACCCCTTGCGATCCTTCTCGATGGACGGATCATATCGGCGCCCAATATCAGCGAACCGATCTTAGGGGGAAAAGCCCAAATTTCGGGTTCGTTTTCACCTACCGACGTACAGGATCTGGTCATTAAGTTAAAGGCAGGATCGTTGCCCGTTCCTGTAAAGATCGTAGCCAAAGAAGAAGTGGGTCCCTCCTTGGGCAAGGACTCGATCAACAAAAGCTTGAAAGCGGGCATCATCGGCTATCTGTTGGTTGCTGTATTCATGATCTCGATCTATCGATATTTTGGTTTGGTCTCGGTTATTGCGCTGCTATTTTTTATTTTTCTTAATATAGCCGTCCTCAACTTATTCCATGTGACGATGACGCTTCCCGGTATCGCGGGACTTGTGCTTAATATCGGTATGGCCGTCGATACGAATGTCTTGATCTTTGCACGATATAAAGAAGAGCGGCGCAAGGGGAATCCGGTTCTTTCAGCACTCGATCTTGGTTTTGGCCGTGCGATGGTCACCATTATCGATTCTCATGTCACGACGCTCATTACAGCTGTAGTCTTGTTCTGGTTCGGAACCGGAACCATTAAAGGGTTCGCCGTAACCTTATCCATCGGTATTTTACTAAGCCTCATTACAGCACTCTTTTTGGTTAAGTTTTTATTGTCGGCGTCCCTAAATATTCGTCGTATTCGCGAATCAAAATGGGTTCAATTGTAAGGAGTATGACCATGAATAAATATTTTTTCATCAAATTTAAGTCGATTTGGTTTGTGTTTTCGTCGATTCTCATTATTTTGGGGTTAGTGTCCATGGTGCATAACACGATCACCAAGGGTCAAGCCTTTAATTTGGGCATTGATTTTACGGGGGGAACCAATATCTTGATCGCTGTCGATGAAACGGAGCAATTTGCCCAAAAACATCAGGCTATTCCTGATGAGATACGTCTGAAGAATTCAGAGGCCATTACAAACGTTATTAAGGCTGAAGGCGTTAAGCATGTTCAACTTACAATCGTGGATAAGCATTATTACTCGGTCAACACCTCCGTTATGGATCATGACAAGGTTGATGCTATGGTTGTTGACCTTAAGGCAAAGGTCGCAGGGTTAAATGTTGTTGAGGTCGGTTTTATCGGCCCAACGATGGGCGCTCAGCTTCAACAACAGGCGTTTACCATTAGTTTGGTTGCGTTGTTCTTGCTCTTGATCTATATCACCTTTCGTTTTGAGTTTTGGGCGGCGGTTGCTGCTATTTTAGCGTTGGTTCATGATGCGCTTATCACCTTGGGGCTCACGTCAATACTCAATATCCCCGTAGATTCTGCCTATGTGGCTGCGATACTGACGATATTGGGTTATTCGATCAATGACACCATTGTTATTTTTGACCGAATTCGGGAGAATGCAAAGACCATGACCGAAGGGTTCGAGATCATTGCCGAAACCAGTATTTGGCAAACCCTTGCTCGTTCGGTTTATACCGTCTGTACCGTGTTGATCGTTTTAGGCTCCATTCATATTTTTGGCGGGACGTCGCTGAAAGACTTCTCTCTTGTTCTATTGATCGGGGTTTCGTTCGGGTGTTATTCCTCTATTTTTATCGCCAGCCCGTTATTGGTGATGTTTAAAAAGTGGAGCGAATGATCTCGGGCAGATCGTGATGGCTCCCGTCTTAATTTATAATCTTTTCCCACGCTTGATCGGAGCGATGTCATTATGGCAATCGCATATTGATCGAGCAAAGGGTATGGGCTTTAACTGGCTTTATATTAATCCCATTAGTTATTCTGGCTTTTCGGGAAGCCTCTACTCCGTTAAAGATTATTATCGAGTAAATCCCTTATTTTTAGACGATAGGGGTGGATCGGATGAAGAACAAATGAAACGGATGATACGATCAATCCATTCTCAAGGGATGAAAGTTATGTTCGATCTGGTCATCAACCATACAGCGGTTGACTCGGTATTAGTGCCGCTTCACCCTGATTGGTATGCTCGAAAGCCGGATGGATCTATAAAAAACCCCCAAGTATGGGAAGGCGATAAACTGGTTACAACCTGGGGTGACCTTGCCGAAATAGATAATGAACACTCTAGGGATCGCGATAAACTATGGGCTTATTGGGATGCTCTTATTTCTTGGAATCAGTCGATGGGTGTTGATGGATTTCGCTGCGATGCCGCGTATCAAGTCCCCCTTTCGCTTTGGCATTATTTAATTCCCAGAGCAAAGGCACGAGATAAAAACGTGGGGTTTTTTGCCGAAACGCTTGGGTGTGAGGTTGGGGATGTCATTGCGCTTGCTGATGCGGGTTTTGATTATACCTTCAATAGTTCAAAGTGGTGGGACTTCAAGGAACCTTGGTGTTTGAAACAATATTCTGAGTGTGCCCCTCATGCCCCCTCGATTTCCTTTGCCGAATCACACGATACCCTTCGACTCGCTCAAGAGGTCAATGGCAATATGGCGGCGATGAAGATGTTCTATCTTTTTTCCGCGTTGTTTAGCAGCGCAGTGCTTATGACTTTGGGTTTTGAGTTTGGTTTTCAAAAGCGAGTTAATGTTGTCAGAACAATGCCAAGTGATTGGGAAACGCCTTCTTTTGACATAAGTGACTTTATTCGTGAGGTCAATTCATTGAAAGTGTCTCATCGTGTTTTTCTAGAAGAAGGCGCCATTGTTCAGATATTTCAATCTAACCCCAAAGTGATCGCACTTCAAAAATCAACAAAAGATGGCACACAACGAGCACTTTTTGTTTTTAACTTAGATAAACGATGGCATCAAGGCGTTAATCTAAGTCTTTGCGAGCTTCTATCTTCCCCGTTGAAGAAAATCCATGATATTTCAATTGATTATGCTCTTGAAATAGCTCCCGAACGGTTGGATTATCAACTTCGGCCCAATCAGATGATGGTTTGGATAGCTAGCGATTAAATATATTTATTAATATTGGTACAAGTTTTCCGTGCCTTACCTCGATATTAAAATAAGCCCAATCCCTTGCAAATATTGACTTATCTGCCATGGGGGGTATGCTAGGAACAGGGGAACACACAGCACAATGTCGAATGTTGTAGATACACGTATTACTGGGGTAACGACAGATGTGACCGCCGAAGCCATCGCGGGATCAGCGACCTATACCCCTAGCTTTTTGTATAACACGGTCGAGAATGTTACCCCTACCAAAGCTGACTCACAGTCAGTCAGTTCAAAATCGGGGAGTTCTTCCCTCAGTTCTTCGTCAGTTCAGATCAACAAAACGTCGATCCTTAATAGGGGGTATGTTTTAAATGATGCCCAAACCCAAGAGGCCTTGTCAGGGTTGGTTGAGTCCGTGGATGCTTCATTAAATCAGTATTTTGAAAAAGTTGCGGGGCTTGGTCAATCCGTGAGTACGGTTGTGAGTGATACCGTAGGGTATATTAATGAGTCCTTATTGTATTACGATCCATCGACGGCTCTGGATAAGATCCAATCCAAACTCGTGACCGAGCGGGCTACGATCGATCCAAATTCAGAGGAGGGAACGCTCTTAAGTCAAATTGAAAGCTCAGTCGAAAGCTATAAAAACACTCGTGGCACTCAAGTGTCTTTAACAACCAATGGGCTAACTTTTAACGGAAGTTCGACTTGGTCTGAGTCTGTGCCACAGACATCGGCAGATCAACTTCTTTCTCAAGCCGAACAAACCGTGACCACTGCCCAGACAATATCTGCGATATCGACCGACACTGTCCCTCAAACGAGCGTATCTATTTCATCAACTTCATTAACCTCAGCGCCGGGTCCTGTCACCCAAACAGGGGGCTATAATAGTGCGTACGCTTATGATGGGTCGACGATTCACAATGTTAAAGAATATATAAAGCCAGACGACACCTCCGTTGTTTCTTTGGTCAGTGATCTTCAAAGTCATGGGATTTTACGTAGCGATATGACACAAGGCCAAAAGATAACGGCGATAGAGAGCTATGTCGCGACCCATTTTCGCTATGAGGCTGATTCGGTAACGGGATCCGCTTGGAAAGAAGTCTCGCAAACCCTTAAAGATGGTTCGGGTGACTGTGAGGATCTGACCAATTTGGTTGCCAGTTTATGTATAAAAGCTGGGGTGAATGCAGATAGTATTCAAGTGCTCGTTAAGTCGGGTAGTCGCACTGAACAGGGGCATGTGGTATTAGGTGTTACGGATCAACAGGGAAATTTGCGGCTCATAGACCCGAGTCAGGATACTCAAGCCCATATTTCATCGTCATCATTGACGGATGCCAAGATAGTATCCCTAACTGACTACGATTTTTCGTATACCCAAACGACGATCACGGCGCCAGATGGATTGAAGGGGCATGATTTTGGTACCTTTGAGGATCCAGCGAATGCGGCAAGTTCCTACACAGCTGGTGATTTCCCTCTTCCTACAATTCCAGCTGCCGCTATTGATGTGACGAGTTCTACGCCGATATCCATGTCTTCTTTGGGTTGGGAGCCAGAGGTCTTTGTTTACACAGGAACGAGTAAATTTTGGGAAGCGATGTATCATATAGCCAATGCCCTAAATAAAGCAGATTTTGACTTCCGTAGTTCTATCTTTGCCATGCTTAATCAGGGGCTCACTGCCAAAGCGATCGTCGATCTGCTTAATTCGATCAAAGATATCGTTACGAATGGGGGTATGACCGCTGCCCAAGGTCAAAATCTTATGAAGGCGTTTAGTTCGGGCGAAGGGGCCGGCACACTGTTGGATACATTAAAGAATCCTTCAACCCTAAAAAGTACGCTTAACACGGCTTGGACAACCAATAAAGATAGGATGACAACGATCAATTCGCAGATAGACGCTAAACTGACGACCACAACAGATACGGTTGTAAATGGCTATGATGACTCAAGTTATACGACGACGACAACGACTATTACGCCCCATACCGTTGATTATAATACAAAGACGGTCACCGTTATGCAAACGCAATATGATAGTGAAGGGTTGCCGTACAATGTTCCAACGACGACCCAATCTATTGAGTCACTAATTGGAACCAGTGTCAGTGATGTTCAGGGCCCTCAGAGCTTTATCGATCAAAAAATAAGCACTTCTTTTTCTTTTGATGCATCGAGTGTAACTGCGGATGGGGTCTATAATAACGGGATATTAAACATTTCTCCCAGTTCTAGCGATTCGATATCAACTGGATGGAATGTAGGTGTTGATGCCAATGTGTCGGCATGGGCAAATTCATTGCCCAAGGATGAGTTTAAGTCGTGGACCGCTGATTTCACAAATGCTGACTTTCAGACTCTATTGAGTACGAACTCCAGTTTAGCGATCTCTGTTTCAGGAGATAAGTTCCCTGGATATACAGCCAAATTTAGTGATGCGAACTTTGCGGGCGTCTCCTATAAAACACTCAACGTGGCGGCCATTCGTGAAACTATCTCAAAACTGAACAGCACGATCATTCAGGCGACGGCAATCGCGATGATCGGTCAGGCTATTGGCGAGATCACGGATTTGGTCGAACAAATTATTTTCGGTGTGTCTGCCTCGAAATGTGAGGTTTTTACGGCTAAACGATTAGCCGAGTCCATGAACGCGACGATTTCAGGTATCGAAAAAGTGATCAATAACGTGATAACGGATCTTCAAGATTACAACACCAGTGTGTCCTCTTTAAAAACAGAGGCGGCCAAAACGATGGCTGAGGCCGAAGCATCGAAGTATAAAAAAAATGGCGATGCATATGCACAGCTAGTGAATGCAACCTTCAATGTTGTTAATCTTCAGATCATGAAAGCGGTTCAACTTTCCATAAATACGGGTTTTAACGATGCATTATCGTCCCAAATATCTGAGATGACCTCGGGTGATACTTTTAGTCAGGCACGGGCAACGGTGATCTCTGAGGCCAAAGCCAAAATTGAAGCGGAATTGCTTCCTAAGCTGACAGGAACCAAACAGGATGCTGAGGTGTTGAAAGAATTTAGCTTGGAAATGACCGGTAAGCTCAATTCGATCAAAATGAGCGAACAAGCTTTCTACTTAGCGGAGACAGCGGCTGAGAGTATTCGATCCCTGATCCTAAAAGTTATCTATGGGGTTGATTCCTCATTTGATATGAAAGACACATTGTCTCAGATATTAGATACGGTCCGAAGTACGGATAGTATTTGGTTGACCCAGTATCTGTCGGGTCTTGATGCGATGCGCCAGATCGACAATGCTATTGTAGATGCAAAAAAGGACTACGCCTCTGCATTGGATGTTGTTCAACAAATCCAGGATACGAGTTGGCTTTCCTCTCTCATCAGTATATTGGAGATCGCGATCATCGTTATTGCTGTTGTCGTGGTTTCGATCGTGACCTTTGGTGGGGGCACACCTTGGATATTAATGGCAGCAGCTGCTGCCCTCAGTGCTATAGCTGCCGTAGCTTCTTATTATCAACAAAGTCAAATCCTTAAGGCTTATGAGCGGGGCCTCTTAGTCGATAGAGCGTTTCAGATCGAAACGTTACAGACTCGTTTCATCAAGTTGCTTTCCGAAATGGAGACAAAGGACGAAGCGAATAAAGCAACGATCGAGAAAAAAATAGCGGACGAACTTAGTCGTACGGTTAAATCCATGTGGGCACTTGTGGGTTCAATGGGGGCTTTGACATTATGGAAAGAATTGGATGGAGGATTTAAGAGCGTTGACGCGTCGAAAATTGCGCATTTACGCCAACAGATACTTGGACTTCGGTATACAACACTGGCTCTTATCATGTTAATGGACTCGCTTTCTGATGTGACGGACATTGTCATGAGCTTAACGTTTGGTGTTCATTCTAAGCTATCGACCATGGGGTCGATGCAAGCGGCGGTAAGTGCGTTGTTTGATCTCATCCAAGAAGCGTCAAATTTTCAGACCAGCCAAGTCTATGCCCAAGTTCAGGAATCCAATAGGACGGTTCAACAAGCCCTTGACCTGCAAAAAGTGCGAGATGCTCTTTCTTCGGCAGAGAGTAGTATGTGGTTAAATGTAGCCCTCAGTGTTGTAAAAGTAGCGGCTTTTAGTATTCCAGGAGTGGGTGTTTGGGTGTCAGCAGCTCTGACGGTAGCGGGAACCGTTTTTGATCTGATGCAGCAGCAAACCAAAATTAATCAAGCCAAAGAATATTATAGCCATTATGATAACTTAGAACCTCAAACGGTTCAGATCCTGCTTGACGCCTATCAGGCTGACGAAACACGAGCGTACAATACAATAGAAGCAACAGCCGCTGCCTCGATCAGCTCGATGACCGCTCGGATATACAAGGCGATCAATGATATTAACTTCGCTAACTCGACGATCGCAACGAGCAAGGATTCTAAAGCTGTTAACCCCGTATCCCTGTCAAAAGTCTCAGCCGAGATGGCGACCTTATTGAGCACGATCATAGCGCTCATAACCGCGTTCAAAGCGGCAGAGGATGTTAGGCAACTCATTTTATCGCTTTGTTTTGGCGTTAATTCTTTTACAGGGTTGCAATCGGTCATTAGTGGTATTCGTTCTTTAAATAGTCAAATTATTAGTGATTTCCAATTGCGTCAATCGGAATTGAATTTGGATGTCAATTTATATAATAAGATGATCGCAGCAAAAAACAATCTGGATGATGCTAATGCTGCCTTCGATGTTGCCTTAACGCATGGCGTTATTAGTATCGTATTGTCTCTCGCGACGATGGCTATTCAAGCTTGGGCGAATTCAATTGGAACCGTCTCCTCTCAAGCTTCTGCTGCGTTTTATGAAGCGATCATAAACGTGTTGACGATAATCAATGACATGGTCAAATCAGCAAAAGAAATGGATATTCAAGTTGAGAAAACCGCTCGAAATACCCTCGGAGATTTAGAAAAGATCCAAGCCGAGTTGACGGACTATTTTAATTCGCAGTTTTCGACGTCTGATGTTGAAAACAGTAAGTTGATCAAATTGATCAAAGAGTCCTTGACCTCTATTACGATCAACAATCTCACAGCATCAACGGCAAATGGGCAAATTGGGCTTGTCTCTGCTCCGGTTTCAGAAATGCAATATGCGATAGAAAAAGCGTTCGATCTTCAAATAGCCATTATCGATGCGAATCAAGCGAGGGTAGAGGCATTAGATTCTGTCCGTAGTATGGTTTGGGGTACAATGGGCATGGCGGAAGATTTTGGTATGGCCAAGACCGCCCTCGAGATATGGCGGTCGGCTGTGAGAATGATGATCTCAAATGCACACCAGTTAGTGCAAGAGTATGTGAACGCCTACAATACAAAAGTGTCAGCCGAGCAAGAACTTGCCGTTGCGGAAGCCAAGTACATGGTGGATATGGTGATGAGCTCTTTCAAGCTCGCTACGGCAATTGTGGACTTAGCTTTTTCTGCAAAGGATGCGGCCTCGCCCCCCAAAGAAACAAGTGACATCCCAAATAGTGAGACATTCGCTCCGACCTCCAATACCTTGCGCACCCTATCTAATCTATTTTTTTCGTCGGGGGGTAGTTTTGCACTGATCCCCGAATTTATTGAGGCATTTATTAAGTATATTATTGAAAAAGAGATCCGACAGGGATTTAAAGAAGTGGGGGGTCCCAAAAAGGCAGGGGGCACAGCAGCACATTCTGCCCACGGATTGGGTCTTCAAGCCGCGACGCTTTCCATTAAGCGTCAGACAAGCGCCTTATCTTTGGAGAATGAGACCAACCAAATAATGGATGCTTTTGAGAAGCAAATGGAAAAGATCGATGATGCGTTTATTTTAAATATCTCGAAAATGATCATAAAGAAGGCGAATGATGTCGCTAAAGGGAAGAAAGACTTAAAAGACGCGGCGAGTGATAAGAAAGCTATAGAATTAGCGGCGTCGGCCAAAGAGGCTAGGGAGGCAGCAGATAGTGGTATGGCTTCAATGCCAGCTATACCAACGGAAGAACGAATAACGACGCAAGCAAATCTTGTTGCAAAAGCAGCGACTGATCGGCAAACCACGCCTAAGCCGAACGTAGAAGTTCCAAAGATTCAGGAAAATAAAACGGCTTCAAGTGCTACAACGGGCGAAGGGCAGGTTCTAGGGCAGGGTCTTAGAAGCCAACCACAAACAGATGGACAAATTGCAGACAAGGACTATCGAGATAAAAATATATTAACGACTATCGAGACATTAGATACCAAGGTTTCCGCTGCCGCCAATTATTTAAAGCAGTTCCAACACAATCCTCGATTGACGAGTTTAAAGTCCAGTCAAACAAGTCTGGCCGAGATCGATCAAGACATTAACTACAGCAACCCCAATATGTCGGCTCTAGAGTCACCGGCAATCCTCAACGCGGTAAGCGCTTTAATGAATACGCCAGTAGATACTGATTATGTCTCATCTAGAAATCCAATAACTGGAGCGACAGAAACCGTTAAAAAAGATACGTCGCTCTCAAGTTGGGCCTTTGGGAAATTGTTTCCGAAAAAGACGGATCAGCAGGAGGGGACGGCAGTGACAGAAAATCCTTCAAAGACTGACGTTCCAGTGAAAAGGGATGTAAAAAAAATAATTAATAAGGATAACGCTGCCGCCGAATCAGCCGTTGCCGCACAACAAGCCGCGGTTGTGGCATCTCAACCATTGCAAATTGTTGCCCCGCCAGCAAATATCGCTCCCACGAAGCAAGTGGCAGGGACTTTAAGCCAAAACATTAATAAACCCGCAGCGGTACAGTTGATCAAATCCGTCGAACAGTCCGTGACGGCGGCCCATAACTCCTTACCCCCTCCCACCGATTCAGAGAAAACAACGTTGATGCAAAAGGCATCGGAGCAACTGAGCGAGGCGATTCAGGATCTGATCACACACGATCCGAGCCTCAAAGCTGATCTGTCGACAATAATACCAATGGGCAATAAGACACTGAATTTGGAAGAGATGTCGGTTGTTGTTAAAAAAGTGACAGGATCTATCGCAAAGTCGAATCTATCTTCAACGATG
>CAIUCY010000016.1 GCA_903897765.1 uncultured Candidatus Marinamargulisbacteria bacterium
CAGGTTTTATATGATAGATCGATACCCTCCATGGTCAGATTTTAGATGATTTGATTCGTAAAGTTGCGTTTGCGTATTTGAAAGTGCTACGCTAGAGAAAAATCATCACTAAAAGGAGTCAATAATGAGTACTCAATGTATCGCTTGTGGAATGCCAATGACCGAAAAAGAAGACCACGCTCAAGGTGATGAGTCTAAGAATTATTGCAAATATTGTGCTCGCCCTGATGGGACTATGCAAAGCTATGAAGAGAAACTGGAGTCCTATACCCAGTTTATTATGAAAACTCAAAATGCATCCCAAGCTGAAGCTGGGGATATTGCTCGTCTTCAAATGGCTAATTTGCCCGCTTGGACAAAGTAACCAAAAGAAGGATTTCTTCACGCAAAGAAGGCTTCAACATCGTTCGGGATGTTCTATTCACAATAATCGTCCCTTTTATTTCACCTAAATCATGGTAAGATTTACTTATGCCTCAGACATGCCCCAAATGTAATACGATTGAGCTAGATGATAAAGCGACCCACTGTGTTTGTGGCCATTCTTTTGAGTCTGACGTTGTCCAGCGTGTCGTTCGGTGGACAAGTAAATGGCGTAAATTTTTCCATTATCATCGTCTTAATGCCCAGTATAGTGCACTGTATTTGATCGCACTTTTTGTTGATATTTTGGCGCTTGTTGCCTTAATAAGCAGCCTTGTCAGTGTGGTGATCTTTTTCCCTAAAGCCTCGTTAATGGAACTTATCAATACGTTGCTTGTGGGCGTGATCGGGTTTGTTGTCTTAAAGGCGCTCGCCGAGACCATTATCCTTTTTATTGGACTTGAAGAAAATACCAGTAAAACAAATGAATTGTTGAGCGAGATAAGAGATAAACTTTCCGAACAGTCCTGATTTACTCCTCCCTTTATTAAAGGGAGGCTGGGAGGGATTTTAGTCCCCAAAAGTACTCCTGATTTCCATCTCTTCCTGTTAATCCAGAGGGAATGATCGCAAGGGTTTCGATCGGAAGATGTTTAGTCGAGTCTTCAACGGATGCGACGATCTGTTCTCGAAGGGTAGGGTCAAGGATGACACCTCCTGAGGGGATTTGATCTGCATTCGCTTCGAATTGAGGTTTTATCAACAAGATCATCCATCCCCCTGTTTTAAGAAAACGAAGCAGTGAGGGTAGAACTTGCCGAATCGATATAAACGACAGATCACCCACAATAAAATCCACGGGTAATTGAAGCGGTGAGCCGTTGTTCTTTTGTATTTGAACAAGTTTACTGTTTAGTTTGTCAGGTGATAATTTTCGAATATTGGTGCGCTCGACAGCGACAACGCGCGGGTCGATACGCAGCGAATGAGCAAGCATGCCATAACTGACATCAATGGCGACCATTTCCCTCGCGCCATTTTGTAGGCAGAAGTCGGTGAATCCACCGGTTGACGCCCCTGCATCGAGTCCGACCAGATGGTCAAGCGAAAAACCGAATTCATCAAAGACAGACGCGAGTTTTTCCCCACCGCGACTGACATATTTTCGCTTGGGGGTTTTTAGTCGAAGCACCTCATCCGCGTCGACCCAATCATGAAGTGACGTGAATTTCTTTTTGTCGGACACAACGTTCCCGCTCAGGACTTGTGCAAGGGCATCGTTGGCATCGGTGACAAGGTTTAATAGAATGAGTCGCTCTAATACTTTTTGCTTGCTCGGACTCATGCGCTATATTATATACTAAAACAGTTAAAATCTTGTTCCGATAAACCCTCAAGGGTACAATGGCGATAATGTCGGGGGTTAATGAACGTTGAATATGAGCAAGAAAACTATCATAAAGGTTATGATCATCCTTTATGTTGTCTTGATGATAGTGCTTCCTATAGGTATCTATCTCATGGACAATATGAACACTCCTGCCAAATGGCTTATAGGGATTAATACTGAGAAGCAGAGTCTTTCAATAACAGGAGATCCATTTTCACTAAAAGAGGTGAATTTCAATCAATATCCTCTGCTTATGACTCAAACAAGCGATGGGGTACTGGCTAATGAAGTGAAATTATCAAGCCCCACCCACAATGAGTTTACCATTATTGATAAAGAAAATCGGAAGATATCCCTCGTATTTTCTATACTCTCGCCGAGCGGGAATCAAGCTGAGTCAGTATTTATTCGTTCAACTTTCCCTGTTTCTGCTCCTCGTTTTTCCATTAATAATGAGCAACAACTTCTCACCGAGAAAAGCACCTATGAGTCTAATGTTCCATTAAAGGGAGGAACGCAACTTTCTTTAGAACTTAGCTATAATAAAACACCGCCTACTCAGAAATTGGCTTCTTTTTTCGTGGCTTCTTCCATTGGGGTAAATAAAGGTTTCCATACGATCATGCCGTATGTTTTTCGCTCTTTTCTATTAGTGGGAAGGGTTATATTTTGGGTTATCGGTTTAGTTTGGAAAGTGTTTGTTTTTATCACTAGTAGTGTTGCTAAAGGCGTGTATTGGCTCGTGACATCGGCGATGAACCATCGAGGTGACGCCGAACAGGGCATAAAAAGTGTCGCCTCATCCATTACCCATGATGCCGTTGGCCTTGCACAGGCTGGCATAAAGGGTTTTGTTGGTTTTGTTATTGGAACAGTAAAACACCTATGGGCAATGGCGCAGACTGTCTTCAAGGGGCTGTCTTATCTTGTGGTTGAAGCAGGGAAAATATTAGGAGTTCTTGGACAGGCTACTTTTAAAGGACTGTCTTATCTGATTATTGGAACGGTAAAAACGATGTGGGCAATGATCCAGACTGTCTACAAGGGACTGACTTCTCTTGTTATTGGAACGGGGAAAATATTGTGGGTGCTCGGACAGTCATTTAATAAGGGGTTTTCAAGTTTTGTCGTTGAAATGGCCAAACATCTAGGGGGATTAGCTCAGGTAGCCTTAAAGGGGCTTGTAAATATTGCTGTGTGGACGGCAAAAACGTTATGGGTAATGGCGCAGACTGTATATAAGGGACTATCTCATCTTGTGGTTGGAACGGGGAAAATATTATGGGTGCTCGGACAGTCTGTATACAAGGGACTATCTCATCTTGTGGTTGGAACGGGGAAAATATTATGGGTGCTCGGACAGTCTGTCTACAAGGGACTGGCTTATCTTGTTATTGGAACGGGGAAGATATTGTGGGTGCTTGGACAGTCTGTATACAAGGGACTGGCTTATCTTGTTATTGGAACGGGGAAAATATTGTGGGTGCTCGGACAGTCTTTTAATAAGGGATTTTCAAATTTTGTTGTTGAAATGGCCAAGCATCTTGGGGTGTTAGGAGGGGCTGTCTTTAAGGCATCTGTCAATATTTTTGTAGCGATAGGAAAATTTATGGGGGTCATTTTTCAGGCCATCTATAAAGGACTTTCTTATACTATTATGGGAACGATTCATAATTTGGGGAATTTGGGGCGTATCGTGATCCATGGGGTTCAGTTTATGTTCCGGTTTGTTGTTGCTTTTGGGCAAGACACGGGTTGGAATGTCGGGCAGGCATGGCGATATGTATCACATGGGGTTCAGTTTATGTTCCAGTTCGGCATTGCTTTAGGGCAAGATACGGCTTGGAATGCGGGACAGGCATGGCAATATATAGCGCATGGGGGGGAGTTCATGTTCCAGCTACTTGTTGCTTTGGGGCAGGACGCAACGTGGAATGTGGGTCAGGTATGGCGATCCATCTTCCATAGCAGCCAGTTGGAGCATGTCAATACGGCATCGAAGACTGAGAAGATAGTGAAATCCAAGTCTCATGGATCCCATAATTTGTTTAAATTATCGTTTCTGATGAGACTTCCTAGGGAGCCTATTGGGGTGGCCGAAAGTGTTACGATCGATTTTTTCTGTATAGACTATCAAGGCAATCCAGCGGCTAATCGAGCGGTAAATGTCCGACTTAAGTCTAGCATTCAGACAGACTATATCCTATTAAGCCCTGACTCCATAACAACGGATGTTTCTGGGCGGTTTAGTATTCGCTTGAAAACAGGACGAGAGGCTTCAATATATCATTTGAATTTGCTTTGTGATGACCAGAAGTTCCATGCTAGGATCGATGCGTTCCCAACAAAACCAGTCCAAATGGTTAGTGTAAAGGATCAATTAACCTTTGTTGCTCCCATTGGGACATTAATGAAAGATGCCTTTCAAATTAAGGTCTACGATCGTTTTCAAAATCCTGTACCCTTCGCCAAAGTCGACTGGTATACCCTTTTGCCAGGTGTGACCGACTCGGTGAAGTTTTTGGAAGCCCGTACCGATCGTAAGGGATATTTGAAAATGGATTATCGGATGGATGATCTGTCTCGAACGTATTGGGTTCAGGCTCATCTGGTGGGGACGACGTGTCGTCTGAACTATAACATGCAAAGTCTCGCTGTTAACCCAGAGAATATGGTCCCTTTTGGGGACGAGGATCGTCAGATCATTGTTGGGACACCTCTTAAAAAGCCCTTCATTGTTAAAGTGACGGACCATTTTGATAATCCTGTTCCCAATATTGTCGTGGCTTTTACACTGCAAGACGACCAACAAGAGGATGTTATAGAAAAAGAGGTTCGAACCAATCGAAAAGGTTTTGCCTCGATCCGATTAAATACACCCAAAAAGACAGGAGATTATTCTTTACTCGTTAGTTCTGAAACACTACCTGATGCTGATGTTGGATTTACGATCTCGGTTCAGCCTGGAAATGTGGCTTCGGTCGTTCGGGTCACGGGAAATGCTCAATCGGCTTATTGGGGGCAGTTGGCTTCTAAACCGCTTCGAATTCGTGTTACGGATTCTTTGGGAAATCCAATAGCGGGTCTGCCTGTTGAATGGAAGGGAGATCCAGAACTAGCTTGGGATGAAGTTGACCCAGAAACGGATGAAAAAGGATATGCGTCCGCTAAAGTTGGAACGAAAAAAACACCATTAAAGATATTGCATCCACTGGCTGAGGTTGCAGGGCAAAAGGTTTACTTTGATCTTTTCCCCAAAGAAACAGCGGTAACGAGTCTCTATTTAACCAGTTCGCCTGTGATCAAGGTTTTAACCGGCAAGATGCTTCCAGCTGATATTGCGCTTGTTTTACGTGACCAATATAGTCATGTGCTCGTGAACAAAACCATTGAACTAGAGTATATGGTCAAACGTTTGGGGGTTACATACCAACAAAAACTGTCTGCTTTTACCAATAAATCAGGGCTTGTTACGTTTAACTTTGCTGTAAGTGATCAAAAGGACGAAATTAATGTTAAAGCCAAATACTTTGATGGCAAGGATACGATAATCACATGGATCAAGGTCGACGTTGTACCTTCTGGGATTTCTCGGCTCGTAGTTCTGCCCGAGTCCATTCAATCGGTGGTCGGCCAAAAGATCGATAGGCCGGTTCGACTGTTGCTGATCGACCAAAAAGGATTGGGTATGCCAGGTATTCCTCTTGATGTTGTTCCTTACAGCGCGCCCGGAGATGAACTGAAAACTCAAAAGGGTCTCCGTCAGAAAACCAACCAACAAGGGGTCGTTTATTTCTTCCCGTTATTAGGAAAAACAGCCGGTGATTATATTTATCAAGTCAAAATGATGAATGAAGACAATCGTTTTACTGTTAGGGCTATTGCTGGACAGATCCGATCCTTATCGATACGTCCTCCCAAACAACATAGCGTTGTAGTTGGCTCGATCACGAGGGGATTTATGGTTAGGGCGCTCGATCAATTTGGTAACCCTGCTGTGGGCAAAATATTGATGTATGGTGTGGGTGACGCGAACATGAAAGCGAAAGTCGGTCTTTCGGGATATGCTCGGTTGGTTGTTGTGCTACCAAAGAGTGCTTCGACCTATAAACTTAAGGTGACGGATGAAGACGGGAGTGTAAAAACAGAGATGCCCATTCATGTCCACGAATCGGTGGTGGGTTCTGTGCGATGGATGGGGGATGCTTCTGGTTTTCGTGCAAGGGCTGGTGCGTCGCTTCATCAAGATTTCCCTTGTCAGATCATCGATGCTTACGGCAATGCGTTGTCTAATGTGAAAATGAGTTTAGATGTTTATGATCAAAAAAGAACCACGACCTTGTTGAGTGTCGGGGGTGAATCAAAAACAGGGGGTGAGGGACGGTTCTCTTTAACTGCCCCTAAGAGAATGGGGCATTATTGGGGTTTCATTTATCCAAGTGATTCGACTGAACTGGGTACTTGGGTTACTTTTGATGTCGCGCCTACAGAGGTTGAAAGCGTCCAGATCGTTACGGGAGATAATCAACGGATCCATGCAGGGAATCAGGCGCCCATTGAATTCACCTTGTTGATGAAAGATCGATTTGGCAACCCTGTTTCAGGGCAAGATGTAAATTGGGTTTATCAAGTTAAGTTGGGTTCAGACTCACGTTATTTGAATACTGTTACAAAAACCAATGCTAAAGGCGTGGCTGTTTTTAATGTGGTGATGGATAAGGAGCCGGGTGTTCGTGAGTTGAAGGCCTATTTCTTGCGCCAAGGGAAAAAAGATAAACAGTCCTTTTACTATAAAATTCTATCCAATGAAGTAACCCAATTTCAGATATTATCGGGTCGTGATCAGAAAGTAAATCCGGGACGTCAGCTTCCTCAGGCCATTCGAGTCCATGTCATGAATCGATCCGGTGCTCCAATTGGTAACGCTGTTGTTCGATTTGATATCGAATCCACAAATCCAGCTCAACAAGGTCAGCTACTTGGGTTAACCGTTCATACCAATGCTGAGGGTATCGCGTCTGCCTTCCTCATAAGCCCCTCGTTGAAGGGGAAATATAAGATCAAAACTTTCGTAGCCAACGATCCGAAGATGAGTGACGTTGCATTGCTTACCGTTCTTTAAATGAGTATTATAGACGGGTAATATGACGTCGCTTTTTATACTGTTGCTTTTGTCACATGCCTTGGCAGACTTTGTTTTTCAAACGGGACGTTTATATCAATGGAAGGTCAGAAGTAACTGGGGCATTTTGGTCCATGTGCTCATTTTCGCTGCTACAACCGTGGTGGTAACCTTCCCCCTCGTTTTTTATAGTCCCTTCTTTTTATCTTGGTTGATATTATTAACCTTCGCGCATTTTTGGATAGACAAAACGAAAATAGTCATCAAACCGTCTACTATTCAGGTGGAGATCAAATACTTTATCTATGACCAAATAGCCCATATTGCTTCGATTATGACCGTGTTTTTGTTGCCAATCCATCCACCAGAAGGATATCAACCCAATGTGATGCTCGGGTGTATCGCCTTATTCCTTGGTATATATGTGGCCTACGCTGTTTCGATATTGTTGTATTATTATGATAGAGCCCTTGATCCAACATTAATCCGGCTTGATCATCAATGGAAACCGATGGTGTATCGCCTGTTTATTTTTGGTTTATTGTTAACTTCATGGAGACCCCTTATCATGGTTGCTATGTTCGTTCATGGGTGGCGAAATGTTCGTCGACATGTATTTGATTCTCGGCGTTTTTGGTTAGAGTATGGTTTATTGTTCATTTTATGGATAATTTTTGAAGGTTTGAAAAGGAGTTTACTATGATGGATGCAGTTTGGAGTAATTGGTTTCGTCCCGTAAACAAAACAATTCTTGGTGTTTTGCATGGGGTGCCTATTTTTAGTGGATTGTCTGATCGTGAATTAAGAAAAGTTGAGCGGTATATGGTGTTACGGAAATTTGTCGATGGTGAGTATGTTTTTTCTCAAAGAGAACCGGGTGCAGGGATGTATATTGTTCTTTCGGGTGGTGTGAAAATAATAATGGAATCTCCCCATGAACGCTCAAAAGAACTAACCTCCCTTAATGAGGGTGATTTTTTCGGAGAGATGGCATTACTCGATGAGTCGGCACGATCGGCCAGTGCTATTGCATCAACTGAAATACTCGAGGTGCTTAGTTTTTTTCGAGGCGATCTGTTGAAATTAGTTCAAGAATACCCCGAAATTGCAAACAAAGTACTATGGAATATTGGTGTAGTATTAAGCGACCGTCTACGAAAAAACAATGAATTGTATTACGAGACGTGTAAACGGATACCCCAATGAGTACACCCATTAAATCGAACTGGATCCTTGCGCGAGACCTTTTAGGGTTGATGGTGGCATTAAGCTTTCTCGTTTTTGTAGTCATTATGCTGTGGGAGATATTTTTCCCCTTGGTCATATCGGTCATTATCGCTTACCTTTTAAATCCCTTGATTGGGATCATCTCGCATCGTTTTCGTTTGGGACGGACAACGTCGGTCGCCGTTTTGTATTTAGGCTTCTTTAGTCTATTTGGCCTTAGTCTTTGGATCATGATCCCTCTTGTGATCAAAGAGATCAGTCTAGTCCAAATCCAGTTCCCTGTTTATATGAACTATACTCAGACATTTTCTGGTCAGGTTCTCGATCGTTTACAGCAATGGTTCCCAGCCTTACCTCTTAAAAACTATGATCTCATGTCAATGATCAACCCTGTTAATGCCTTTAGTGGGGGGCTTAGAAACATCCCTCTTATTATTAAAGCCATCGTTAATGTCGCCATGAACATTATTTTGGTTCCCTTTGTCACTTTTTTCCTGTTAAAAGATGGGCCCATCCTTAAGAAAAAACTCTATGAACTGATCCCGAATACGTATTATGAAATGTATCGAAATCTTGCTTATCGTATGGGCCAACAGCTAGGGAATTACATACGCGGCCAAGCCATGGATGCGCTGATATGTGGTATGTTATCCTCATTAGGGCTTTGGTTCATGGGCGTAAAGTATTTTCTTTTGATAGGTATGGTTGCAGGTGTTGCGAACTTGATCCCTTATTTCGGGCCTGTTATGGGGATGATCCCGGCTATCATAGTAACGATCATCGATAAGGGGCTACTTCCTGGCCCCATTTTAGCGATCGTTGCCATGTTCGTGGTGGTTCAACTCATTGATAATCTTCTCATTAACCCTGTGGTTGTGGGTAATAGTGTTGATCTTCACCCACTCGTAGTTATGCTCGCAATAATGATAGGGGGGGCGTTAGGCGGTTTATTCGCCATGTTATTGGTTGTTCCCTTTGTGTCCGTTATGCGAATTGTTATCATCGAAGTAGCTAACGAATATCGTTATCGAAAATCGTTGAAAAATAGTTTAATGTCATGAAAAAGGTTGCCATCGTTATCGCATTTGAAAAATTTCGGGATGAAGAATTTTTTGAACCCTATCATATATTGAGGCAGGGTGGAGTCGGGGTGGATGTGTTTTCCTCTAAAACAGGTTTAGCTCAGGGCAAAATGGGCGGATCTTATAGGGTGGATAAAACCCTGTCCGAGTTAGACATGTCCAAATATGATGCTCTTCTATTAGTCGGTGGCCCCGGTGGGTATGCCTACATTGGGAATGCGATCCTTCAATCGATCATCCATGATGCCTTCGATCAAGGCAAGTTGCTGACGGCAGTGTGTATGGCCACTCAACTTCTTGCTGAATCGGGTTTGATGGCGGGTGTTAAGGCCACCATCTTTCAGGGAGATTCTGAGAAATTGACCCAATGGGGTGCTGTGTATACGGCAGCGCCGGTAGAAGTTAGTCTACCTTTCATTACTGCAGACGGACCCCGTTCCGCAACATTGTTTGGACAAACGGTACTGAATGCCCTTCATGAGTCATAATATTATTGTTACCGGTGGCGCCGGGTTTATCGGGTCTCATCTTGTCTGCGCACTTCTTTCTGCTGGACATCGGGTTGTTGTATTAGACGATCTTTCGACAGGGAAGTTAACAAACCTTCCAGTCCATCCTAACTGCCATTTTATTGAAGTAGACATTGTAGATGAATTAGCATTGGCGCGTATTTTTGAATCAGAGCGCCCCAGTTTGGTTTATCACGAGGCTGCAATCGCTAGTGTTCAGAAATCAATTCATGATCCCGTGCGGACATCTTCCGTAAACGACTATGGTGCAAAACATATTTTCGAGTTAGCCGTTCATGTAGGTTCAGAACAAGTTATCTTTGCTTCTTCAGCGGCTGTATATGGTGAAGATGAGCGGCTTCCAAAGTTGGAAACATTCGAGCCCACTCCGCTCTCTCCGTATGGTGTTCAAAAATGGCAGAACGAAATAGATGCGGTTCGCTTGGCCAAAAAGGGCCGGACACGCTTTACGGCCCTTCGATATTTTAATGTATATGGGCCTAAGCAAGATCCCCAAAGTGAGTATTCGGGCGTGATCTCTATCTTTGTAGATCGGATACTACAAAATAAGCCGATCACTATTTTCGGTAATGGAGAGCAGACCCGGGATTTTGTAAATATTGCCGATGTGGTTCAAGCAAATATGGTTGTTCAAGAGTTGCCGTCTAACGTTGATATTTTTAATGTGGGAACGGCTAAAAAAACCTCCCTGATTGACCTAGCTAAGCATCTTTATAGCATAGAAAATCGCATTGAAAATATTGTTTTTCAACCAAAACGTGAGGGGGACATCCGTCATTCTGTGGCCGACATTGGTCTGCTAATGTCCAAAACTGTATATTTTCCGAATGTCCATATTTTACAAGGATTACAGACACTTGTGTCCGCAGTAAAATCACAAAGAAACAGATAAAATCGCTGGAAAATACCCCCTTTTCTTTGCCTCCAACCTAGGCTACAATACCGTCCATCTCGGGGGAGATTAAATGAGAGGGATCGGTGACGTCAATGGCCGAAGCGCATCCAGTCGAACAAGAAAAAGTCATTGCGTTTGTTAAGGATTACCTTGATATTATTCGCACCAGTGACATTGAGATCTCTCACAAACGTAGCACGTTAAAGGCTCGGGTCAAACTTCTTTCCGTCGAGCATAAAGTACCCAAAGATTTCGCCAACTATATGTCGCTTTTTCTGATGGTGACAAAGTTCATTCAAGTAGAAAAAAAGATTTGGCGTGTAAATGAAAGTATCGCGGACAAAGTCGATAAACCTGGATTTTTAGCTCGCAACCTATTTAAGTTTTTATTTTTCACCCGTGACTATAATGAGTATTATAAATCACCACTCGTTTTTAATACCGTTTTTGCGAATAACGATTACGAAGTGATCAATAAACGTAAGTCTATTATCAAAACCTTAGCAGTCCATATGAACGAGGAGCATCTTGTATTTGAAACGCTTCATAATATTTTATCAAAACGTTATGCTTTCTTTCGTGATTACAATAATCCTTCAAAATATTACTATACAAAAGGTTCTGTCTTCACTAATAAACAATTTGTTTTTGTTTTTCTGTTTAAAACATTGAATTATATGGGGATAGTCCATGTAGATAAAAAAGGAAAAATGATGTCTGATTATCAGTTTCATATTACTGAACAGGGTAAAACGCTCATTACCGAATACGAACAAAGAGAAGCTCAAGATAAGCGTCGTGCACAAGTGGGCTCAACAGCCCTAAGCCCTGTTAAAGTTATTGTAAAGAATCCTGAAAATATTAATAAATTAGGCTTTATGTTTAATCGTGTTTCGCCTAAGACCGAGGCTTCTTTTCAAATGACCAGTCATGTTATTATCAATCAACTTCCCGATCGAACACGTCAAGACTTTCTCGTTGGCATTCGCCAAAATCTTATTCGTCGTTTCCAAGCCGAAAAGATACCCAACCTTCTTGCCTGATCACTTGTGATTCTAGGCAGCATCACCGATTATCTGGAATCCTTCTTCCCGAAAAACACAGCCTTAGATAGTGACAATGTTGGCTTGCAGGTCGGCAATAGCTTGTCGGACATTGAACGGGCATATATTGCTTTAACCTTAACCGATCGAGCCTTGAAGCAAGCGATAGATTTCAATGCGTCCCTTATTATTACGCATCATCCGTTAATCTATCATCCGTTGCGATCGATCGATATTTCAACTCCTTTAGGGCGTCGTATTAAAACACTAGTTGATCAACATATCAGTGTTTATAGTGCCCATACGAATCTTGATGTCGCAACGGGCGGAGTCAGTGATGCCTTGGCAGATGTTTATGGGATTAGGAACCGAAAAGTCATTTCGCCGACCGATGAGTATAAATTATTAAAGCTCATCGTCTATGTTCCCGTGGAGGCGTTCGATCGGTTTCGCGAACAATTCCTTCAGGACAAGGTGGGACATATTGGGAAGTATTCTCACTGTTCCTTTAGCCTTGAAGGGGAGGGTACATTTATGCCCCTTGAGGGTAGCGAGCCTTATTCGGGGCAACAAGACTTGCTGTCTCGGGTTAAAGAAAAGCGTTTTGAGGCCGTTCTTTGGGAAAAGGATATCAACGAGGTGATCGCTAGGTTAAAAGAGATCCATCCCTATGAAGAAGTCGCTTATGACTTGGTTTCGCTGAGTAATCAAGGCCAAACAATTGGTTTAGGCCGTTATGGGGTGATCGATCCGATCCGGAAAGTTGACTTCCCTATGCCTATTTCCGGTGTTTATAAAGGCAACCTTGACGAACACAACACTTTTTCACGAATAGGTGTGAGTGGAGGAAGTGGTGGAAAAATGGTCAATGATGCCGTTCGTCTGGGGTTAGACCTTTTTATCAGTGCAGAATTTAGCTTTCATGACGAGCTCCTAGCCGCTGATCATGGTCTGGCACTCCTCGATCTTGGCCATGATGCTAGCGAGCGCCCAGTACTTGAACCGTTAGCAACATTGATCCGTGACCGTTTTCCTGAATTAGATGTTAGGGTGGAAACGATTTGACGCCTCGCTTGACTTCCCTTCGAAACGTGATAATCTGTTCCGTATCATGAATACAATGACACAACGGGTTGAAGCCTCCGCTTTATCTGAGAATTCTCTATTTTCCCATGATAACAATCCTCGGCATATTACCGACAACTCTTCTTTTCGTCTTTTTCATTCCATTATCCGTCTCGCCTATGCGTGGCAAATGTATTACAGCGCTCCCAATGACGAGGCTAAGAAAAAGGCCATTCTTCAGATCAATTTACTTCAAGCCGAACGTGATCGTGTGCTGGGTACCCTTTTAAGTTAAACGATGATTCGAGTCGGGATCATAGGCGCAACGGGGTTTACAGGCCATGAGCTGATTAAGATCCTTAATCGTCACCCTCAGGTCAAACTTGAAATCATCACCACCACAGCACATGCGGGAAAAAACATAGTTGACCTTTATCCTGATCTCCTCGGTATCGACCGCGTCTTAGAGCTTTACTCAGTTGATGAAGTGGTTCGTCGCAAGGTGGACTTGGTTTTCCTGGCGGTTCATCATGGTGCGGCGATGGATTTTGTTCCCGATCTACTCAATAAGGGGATCAAGGTTATCGATCTTAGTGCGGACTTTCGGTTTGCAGATCCGGCTGTTTATGCAAAAGCGTATGACACCCATCGTTACCCAGAGCTCTGCCCCAAGGCGGTATATGGTTTGCCCGAATGGTTCCGAAAATCGATCAAAAAAGCGAATTTAATTGGCAATCCAGGTTGCTATGTAACGGCCTCGTTACTTCCGCTCATTCCCATAAAGGATATCATCAGCGACGTCCTTATTGATGCAAAAAGCGGTGTTTCGGGAGCGGGTAAAAAGTTGGATGAGGCCTTTCTATCGACACAGGTGATGAATAATTTTAAAGCTTATACGATAGCTCGTCATCGCCATCAACCCGAGATCGAAACCTATGCGGGTTTGCCTGTCGAGTTCGTTCCCCATTTGCTCCCCATTAGCAGAGGAATTTTGGCTACTCTTTATTTCAAAAGCAATGAGACCCTATCAACCCTTAGGTCACGATTAGAAAAGGCCTATACGGACGAACCTTTTGTTCATGTTATCGATCGGGATCCCGAGATCCGTATGGTTGCTGGCACGAACCAATGTTGTATGAATATTTATTCCGCAAGTCATGAAGGGCGATTTATTATCGTTTCAGTGATAGATAATCTGATAAAAGGGGCGAGTGGCCAAGCTGTTCAGAATATGAATATCATGCTTGGTCTTACCGAGGAGATGGGGCTTGATCTCGCACCTGCTTATCCGTAGACGCAAAAGTCTCCATCTGATACACTAAAACCATGATATGGGCACTCTATGTAGCCGTTGCGGTACTGCTTGTTGTCCTTCCTTTGATCCGGTTTTTATTAAATATTTATCCTGACTATTTATGGTTTCTTGATTTAGGGTTTTCCTCCGTTTTTCTTTCGACATGGGGCTATCGTCTCCTTTATTCAGGGATTGCCGCTTTGATGGCGTTTCTCTTCTTTTATATCAATATCCAGATCGCTTTATGGGCGAGAAAACGTTTAGAAAAAGAGCCTCAAGTGATCATTGGTGATCAGGAGTCTCCCGATTATATGTCACAATTCAGCGTCTTTCTCCATCCTTTTGAACGCGTCTTTTTCATTCCGCTCCTTGTCTCTTTACTCATAGGGATTGGGTTTGGTTTGTTTTGGTTCGTGCGATGGGATATCGTCGCGTTAGCGATCCATGCACAATCCTTTGGTATAAAAGACCCGCTTTTCAGTAAAGACGTCGGGTTTTACATGTTCGAGTTACCTTTTCTTCAAATCGCACTGGGTTGGGCAAAAAGCCTGCTCATCATGACATTGGTCGCGACTGGTGTTCTCTATGCCACACGGCGAGCGATCTCCATTTCTGGGTATAAAATTCATATTCGATCGGACATTAAGATACACGTGTCTATTCTTCTTGCCTTATTCTTTTTATTATTAACCTTATCTTATCGACTCGGTATGTTTGGTCTTTTGTTCAACGATAAAGGGCTTATGTATGGTGCCGGGTATACCGATATCCACGCCGATCTATTGGGGTATAAAACGCTAATGGTTATTTCTCTGGTTATTGCCGGTTTATTTATTATTAACTTTTTTCGTAATGGTATATTGCTTCCACTCGAAGGGATCGGCGTTTTGATCGTTGTTTTTGTATTAATGAAAGGCGTCTATCCCGTCGCGCTTCAAAAACTTATCGTTAAACCCAATGAAATGGAAAAAGAACGTCCGTATATTGCCAATCACATTCAAATGACACGAGCAGCCTACGGCCTTAATAAAGTCAGCGAAACGGTCTTTACTATTAATGCGACGTTAACGCCACAAAGCCTCGAGCGCAATCAAGATATGTTCGCTAATATTCGACTCTGGGATCCTCGCCCCCTTCTAAAGACCTTAGAACAGCTTCAAGAGATCCGTTTATATTATGGGTTTAATGATGTTGATGTTGATCGCTATTCAATTGGTGGCAAACCGCATCAGGTAATGTTATCCGCTCGCGAGCTCGATTCTGACCAACTGCCTGATCAAGCACGCAATTGGATCAATCAAAAACTAACTTACACCCACGGCCATGGCTTAGTGGTTCTTCCCGTCAATAAAATGTCCGATGAAGGCCTCCCCGAGTTTTATACGTATGATATTCCCCCCAAAACGATCCCAGATATGCCCGTAAAAGAACCCAGTATCTATTTTGGTGAAGCAACGAACAAATATGTGATCGTCAATACCAAGGTCAAAGAGTTCGATTATCCGCAAGGCGATGCCAATCAGTATAGTGTATACAAAGGCCCACAGGGGATCATGCTCAGTTCCATTTGGCGTCGGGTTCTTTTTGCTGTCAAATATCAAGAGATCAACTTTCTCCTATCCAATGCGCTTACTACAAAAAGCAAGGTGCTATTCGATCGCAATATCTTACTGCGAGCTAAGAAAATAGCCCCGTTCCTTAGTTATGATAAAGACCCGTATCTGATCCTGGTCAAAGGCAAAATGTATTGGATCATGGACAGTTACATTGTCGGAAGCCAGTATCCGTACGCCAAACCATTTTCGGGTTCGTATAATTATATCCGGAATGCTGTCAAAGTAGTCGTGGATGCTTATTCGGGAGAGACCCGATTTGTGATCAACGATCCTAACGAACCCTTTATCAAAGCCTATCGAGCTATATTCCCCACGCTCTTTACCCCTGTCTCAGCTGTTGACCCCGAGATCCGTGCGCATTTCCGTTACCCTGAGGATCTCTTTCTGGTTCAGGCTAAGATGTTCGGAACCTATCACATGACCGACCCGCAAGTTTTTTACAACCAAGAAGATCTGTGGGTTGTGCCGGCAGAAACGGTGGGCGAGGAAACAACCGCGATGGAACCGTATTATGCTATGCTTAAACTGCCAGAAGATAAATCTTTAACCTTTAGACTCATGCTTCCCTTTACTCCGTCTAAAAAGAACAATATGATCGGTTGGCTCAGTGCCAACTCCGATCCCGAAGCATATGGAACGTTAACGGCGTACAAACTCCCCAAAGAACAAATGGTCTATGGCCCGATGCAGATCGAGTCACGTATCGATCAAGATACGGAGATCAGCAAACAACTCACCCTCTGGGGGCAAAAGGGATCTACGGTGATACGGGGCAATCTTTTGGTTATCCCTGTCGATCAGTCGTTCTTATACGTCGAGCCTCTTTATTTGCAGGCGACATCGTCACGATTCCCTGAACTTAAACGTATTATTGTCGCCTATGGAAATAAGGTGGCCATGGAGCCGACATTTGAAGCCGCTCTTCGTAAGGTCTTTGATCTCTCAGATGGGTCCTTTGACCTTCATTCAACAGTTGGGCAGACTGTGGACACAACCGCTGATGATAAATCTAAAGTCCGTCAGCTTGCAAATGAGGCGAACACCTTATATCAACAGGCCCAGCAAGCGGTTCAAGTGTTGGATTGGAATGCTTATGGTGACTATACCCGCCGATTAGGCGAGGTTCTAAAGGAGATGAGAAGATAATGTCAGCCAGTAAGATCACGGTAGAAAATGGACAACTTGTTATTCCGAATGAGGTTGTTATTCCTTTTATTGAAGGGGATGGTATTGGTGCTGATATCACAAAGGCCATGAAGCTTGTGATCGATGCCGCTGTTGCAAAGATAGGAAAACGAATCGAATGGAAAGAGATCTACGCAGGAGAAAAAGCCTTTAACTTAACAGGTGAATGGTTGCCACAGGCTACGCTCGAGGCTATTACCGAACACATTGTGGCCATTAAAGGCCCCCTTACAACACCGATCGGAACGGGTATCCGAAGTTTGAATGTGACCTTGCGACAAGTGCTTGATCTTTATGCCTGTGTTCGCCCCGTCCGCTATTTTACAGGGGTGGAAAGTCCCGTTAAACATCCCGAACAGTTGGACATTGTTATTTTCCGTGAGAACACAGAAGACGTTTATGCAGGGATCGAGTGGGAAGCCAGCAGCGATGGAGCCAAGGCACTTCGTGCGTTTTTAATGAATGAATTCAATATCAAGCTAGATGAGGAAACTGGGCTTGGTATAAAGCCGATCAGCCGAAAGGCAACCGAGCGACTCATGCGAAAAGCGATCCGATATGCGATCGATAATCATCGTCGAAGTGTCACCATTGTTCATAAGGGAAATATCATGAAGTATACAGAGGGTGCTTTCCGGACATGGGCGTATGCGTTGGCCAAAAAAGAATTTGCGGACATTTTGGTTCTCGAGTCCGATCTTAATGGATCAGTTTGTCCTAAGGATAAAATCCTTTTAAATGATCGAATCGCGGACAATATGTTCCAACAAGTCCTACTGCGTCCTTCCGATTATGATGTTATTGTCACCACCAATCTTAACGGCGATTATTTGTCTGATGCGTGTGCAGCGCAAGTCGGTGGGCTCGGTTTAGCTCCGGGGGGTAATATTAGTGATACTTATGCTGTGTTCGAGGCTACTCACGGTACAGCGCCCAAGTATGCAGGACTCAATAAAACCAATCCCTCGTCCCTTATTTTGTCAGCGGTCATGATGCTTGAATATCTAGGGTGGCAAAAGGCAGCGAACGCTGTAGTAAATGCCATGGAGAAAACGATACAGTCCAAGGTTGTAACCTATGACCTAGCCCGACAAATGGATGGGGCAACTGAGGTGGGCACTTTTGAATTTGCTCAAGCGATCGTGGGGCAATTAGTCTAAAGGATCATTGTTCATGCGACACATCGACCCACAGTCAATTTCAGATGCGGTTTGTGAAGCGGTTCAGCGCATCAATACCGATATCGATCCTCTCATTTTGAAAGCCTTTAAGTCAGGAAAGTCTAAGGGTGATGAAATGGAGTCGCATGTTCTCGACATTCTAATAAAGAATGCGGACATCGCTTCCGAACAGCACATTCCACTTTGTCAGGATACAGGCCTTGTCGTTGTTTTTGCATCGGTAGGCATTGGGGCTGTTCTTGCGGAACCCCTCGAGGCATCGATACAGCGTGGCGTCGCTCGGGGTTATTTTGACGGGTTTCTACGCAAGTCTATTGTACGGGATCCTCTTTATGATCGTCGAAATATGGGGGATAACACGCCGGCCTTGGTTTATATCGATCTCGTAGAAGGTGATCAAGTCACGCTTCACATTATGGCAAAGGGTGGGGGAAGCGAAAATGCTTCGGCCCTGAATATGTTTACCCCTTCAGATCACGATGATGCGATCATCGCTTGGGTGGTTGAGCGTATTCGTCAAAAAGGACGTAATACGTGCCCCCCTCTAATTATAGGTATGGGCATTGGGGGTAATTTTGAGACCTGTGCTTTGTTGGCTAAAAAGTCTTTAGGTCGACCTATTGGTCAAAGAAATGAAAACAAAGACTATGCCGCTCTAGAACAAAAATTGATGACAACCTTGAACGATCTGGATATTGGCGCTGGCGGCTATGGCGGACATATGACCGTCATGGACGTGTTCATCGAGACCGCGCCTTGTCACATTGCCAGTTTGCCCGTCGCGCTCAATATCGGGTGTCATAGTACCCGCCATACCACGGTTATATTATGAAACATCTCACCCTTCCTGCTTCCGGATCCGCCTTACAAGAACTTAAAAAAGGTGATTATGTGTCGGTGTCGGGAACCATTTTCGCGGCGAGGGACATGGCTCATGCCCGATTAGCATCGCTTATTTCAGAAGGCAAACCACTTCCTATTCCACTTGATGGCCAATCGATATACTATATGGGGCCTTCACCAACACCACCAGGACATATCGCGGGTTCAGCCGGTCCGACAACGAGCAGTCGCATGGACAAGTATACGCCCATTCTTCTTGGAAAAGGGTTAAAGGTTATGATCGGCAAGGGGGCTCGCTCTGCAGAGGTCAAGCAGGCTATTGTAGATCATCACGCCGTCTATTTGGGGGCTATTGGTGGGGCAGGGGCATATTTAGGGAAATGTATCACATCGATGCGATGTGTTGCCTTTGAAGACCTTGGGCCAGAAGCTATCTACGAGCTTACCATCATTGATTTTCCAGCGTTTGTGCTATAATCCCGTGAATGATAAGGTCTATTCTTTTTATCTGTATCCATAATTCCGCTAGAAGCCAAATGGCTGAAGCGTTCATTAATGATATGGGTATGGGAAAATTCATCGCTGAAAGTGCTGGTCTAGAATTAGGACAACTCGATCCTATTGCAGTAAAAGCTATGGCTGAAATAGGCCTTGATCTCTCTAAAAATCACACAAAAAGGGTTGTCGATTTTCTGACCTCTGGACGAGAGTACGATTTCGTTGTGACCGTTTGTGACGAGGCCAATGGCGAACGATGTCCCGTTTTTCAAGGTAGCCGTCAATTGCATTGGTCTTTTCCTGACCCATCGTCTATTCTCGGAACAGACGAAGAAAAATTGGCACAAACCCGTGTGATCCGTGACACGATCCGTGACCGTGTCTTGGATTTTATGCTAGAATACGCCTATGTCAATTCTTGAGTGGTTTGCTGATAAGAAAGCCAAGGCTATTAAGCCTAAGACAAAAAAACTCGATATTCCGGGTAATTTGTGGGTAAAATGTGTATCTTGTTCCCAAGTCATTTATAGTAAAGATCTTGAAGCCAATTTAAAGGTTTGTCCCCATTGCCAGCATCATTTTCGTCTGACCTGCCATGAACGCGTTGCCATCACGCTTGATGAAAATTCCTTTGAGGAAACAAATAGTTTCCTATCATCGATCAACTCTTTAGGGTTTACCGATGCTATTTCCTATGATGAGCGGATCAAGCAAGCCAAGAAAAAAACAGGTCTCAATGATGCAGTCATCACAGGCACTGGACGTATTGATGGCTTCCCCGTTGCGGTAGCGATCATGGATTTTAGTTACATGGGAGGGAGCATGGGATCCGTTGTCGGCGAGAAGATCACTCGTTTAATAGAGTTGGGTACCGAGAATCGGCTTCCCGTGATTATTTTTTCAGCTTCAGGCGGTGCCCGCATGCAAGAAGGGATTTTATCCCTAATGCAAATGGCCAAAACATCGGGGGCGGTATATCGACATAAAGAGCAAGGTCTTCTGTTTATCTCTGTTTTGACTGACCCTACGACTGGGGGAACAACCGCCTCTTTTGCCATGTTGGGAGATATTAATCTTGCAGAACCAAATGCGTTGATCGGGTTCGCGGGGCCACGTGTGATCGAACAAACCATTCGACAAAAGCTTCCTAAGGGATTCCAGCGTAGCCAGTATCTCCAAGATCATGGCATGGTCGATTCCATAGCTCACCGAAAAGATTTGCGAGACCATATCGCCGCATTCCTAGAGATGACCCGACATCATCGACTTGTGCCCATAACTGAGGAGACACCCCATGAATAAATTCCATCTCGAGTTCGAAAAGCCCATCGTAGAGTTGTATTCAAAGATCAACGATCTTCAAAAACTTTCGGACGAAGAGGGCAATAAAGACCTTGATGACGATATTGCGAAACTCATTTTAAAAGCTGAGAAGCTGCGTGAGAAAATATACTCAAATCTCGAACCCATTCAAATCGTTCAGGTTGCACGTCATCCTGAGCGCCCCTTGTTTCTTGACTATATCCAACATTGTATGACGGATTATATCGAGCTCCATGGCGATCGTAGCTATGGTGACGATAAAGCGCTGATCGGTGGTTTTGCAAAATTAGATGGCGAACCTGTCATGGCCATTGGTCAACAGCGGGGTAAGAATACCAAAGATAATATCTATCGTAACTTCGGAATGCCTCAGCCAGAGGGTTATCGTAAAGCTCTCCGTCTGATGAAGCTTGCCGAAAAGTTCAAGGTTCCGATCATTTGCTTGGTTGATGTTCAAGGCGCTTATCCAGGGTTGAGTGGTGAAGAGCGTGGTGTTGCTGAAGCGATAGCTAAGAACCTTGAGCAAATGATGGGACTGAAAGTTCCCGTTATTGTGGTTGTCATTGGCGAGGGTGGGTCTGGCGGAGCGCTCGGTATTGCGATCGGGAATAGGGTCGCTATGTTAAAGTATTCGATCTACTCGGTCATCAGTCCCGAAGGTTGTGCGGCTATTCTCTGGCGTGATGCAACCATGTCACCTGTTGCCGCTCAGAATCTGGGTATTACCAGCGATCGATTAAAATCCCTTGATATCATCGATGATATCATTGACGAGCCCGTTGGGGGTGCCCACGCTGATCCCGACAAAGTTTACAAAAAAATGAGCGCTTACCTCAAAAAAGAACTCAAGCGCTATGCTGATTATTCCCCTCTGCGACTTCAAGAAGATCGCTATCAACGCTTCCGTAAACTGGGTCGATTCTCAGAGAGATAAATGTTTTCCATAATCACTCGTGTCCGCTATCAAGAGACCGATCATGGGGGGCGGGTCTATCATGCCAATTACTTGGTTTGGCTAGATATGTGTCGCACCGAATATTTGCGAGTGAAAGGGATCGATTACCCAGAAATGGAAAAAATGGGGATGTTTTTAGTGGTCAGAAAAGCTGAGCTTGAATATCATGGTGCAGCCGCTTACGACGATGTGGTCGAGGTGATCATAAAACGTATTGAACGACATAAGATCAGGGTTGACTTTTACTATGACATTGTTGATAATGAGTCTCGGAAACTACTCATATCAGCCTTTATTCAGTTAGTATGTGTAGATGTAAAGGGTAAACCCATTAAACTTCCAGACCCATTAAACGCCGTTCTTATCAGCTAGTTTTTTTATAGCGTTTATGGGGTTGTTTGTTAAGGGTCTACGAGTAAAGGAAAAAGCATTTTTGCAAGAAAGCGAGCCAAATCTGACGGAAGCATAGTAATCTATGTCGAGTCAAGGATTTTGGCGAAGATGACAAAGCAGGAATGTCTTTTGCCAAGCGAGTAAGCCGAAGTGGCGGAATTGGTAGACGCGTTGGTCTCAAAATCCAATAGGCTTTGCCTGTACCGGTTCGATTCCGGTCTTCGGCACCATTTATTATTCACCCCAATCAACTAAGGAGGCATTTATGGGAGAAGAAAATAGACCCAAGATAAGACGAGGAAAACCACCCGCGAAACCCCAACATTTTAACAATCACAATCCCAATCCGCGACCTCGTCCTACGGCTACAGAGCTGCAGCAGTCTGACAATGGACCTATTCCAGAAGCGACCGGTCCTACGATCAATATCGTTGATCTTCAACATAAAGAACTGGCCGAGCTTCATACGATGGCCGAAGAATTAAAGATCGAAAATTACCGCATGATGGCACGCAATGATCTGATCTTTAAGATCATGGAAGCCAATGCAGCGCTAAGTGGAATGGTCTATGCCGCAGGGATCCTCGAAATATTGCCTGAAGGATATGGCTTTTTACGAATCAATAATTATTTGCCTGGGGAGGATGATATTTACGTATCTCAAACCCAAATTAAACGATTCTCGCTTAGTACGGGTGATTATGTGGCAGGGCAAGTGCGTGCTCCTAAAGAGGGCGAACGCTATTACAGTCTTGTCCGTGTTGAGGCCATTAATAATATGGACCCGGATCGAGCTCGCCAGCGTACGTTGTTCAATAATTTAATCCCCATTTATCCTTACAAAATGATGAAAATGGAAACATCCTCCTCTAACATTACGGGACGACTTATGGACATGATCTCTCCGATAGGAAAGGGACAACGAGGCCTGATCGTTTCTCCCCCCAAAGCGGGTAAAACAACGATCTTAAAAGACATCGCGAACAGTATTGCTCAGAATAATCCTGAAGTGATCATTAAGGTGCTACTGGTGGATGAACGCCCTGAAGAAGTGACGGACATGGCCCGAAGTATTCATGGCGAAGTGATCAGCTCTACCTTTGATGAACCTCCAGAACGTCATGTCCGTGTGGCAGAGCTCGTCCTTGAGAGCGCCCGACGCCTTGTCGAATGTGGTGAGGATGTGGTGGTTCTGCTCGACTCGATCACTCGTTTAGCTCGAGCTTATAATCTCGTGGTTCCTCCAAGTGGCCGCACCTTATCAGGTGGGGTGGATCCCAGTTCCTTGCACAAACCCAAACGTTTCTTTGGGGGTGCCCGACAGATCGAACATGGTGGCAGCTTGACCATTTTAGCGACAGCTCTCGTTGATACGGGGTCTCGAATGGATGATGTTATTTATGAAGAGTTCAAAGGTACAGGTAATATGGAACTCCATTTGGATCGAAAGCTTGCGAATCGTCGTATTTTCCCCGCGATCGATGTAGTCGCCTCTGGAACACGAAAAGAAGAATTGATGCTGCCTGAAGAAGACCTTAAAAAGATCTATATGCTACGCAAAAATATCGACTCTGATAGTGCGGTTGAAGAGCTTATTCGTCTCTTAAAACAAACAAAGAGCAATGAGGAATTCCTCAATTCAGGGATCTTTAGCTAGACGTTTAGGAGAAAATTATGGGGATTACAGAATTCTTGGCCAACCATATCACCTTACTGATAGAGCAGGCAGGCTACCTTGGGGTTGGACTATTGATGATGCTAGAAAGCATGGTCTTTCCTATCCCTAGTGAAGCGGTGATGCCCTTTGCGGGGCGACTCATCGCTCAAGGAAAAATGACATGGTGGTTCGTGCTCTTTGCCAGTACATCGGGGAGTATTATCGGCTCCCTTTTGTCTTATGGGATGGGTCGATTCGGCGGGCGTCCTCTGGTTAATCTATTTGGAAAATACCTTTTGCTTAATCATGAGGATCTCGACAAAACTGAACGTTATTTTACTCGATTTGGCGGGTTCACGGTCTTTATTTCCCGATTCATTCCTGTTATCAGACATTTGATTTCCATCCCAGCAGGTCTGGCCAAGATGTCGCTAGGTCGATTTCTTGTCCTCACAGCCATTGGTGCAACGATCTGGAACATGTTCCTTGCTTGGGCAGGGGTCGTTTGGGAACAAAACTGGGATCAAGTGATGGCTTACCGGCATATCATCGACAAAGGGGTTGTTGTCCTCCTCGCGGTTTTTGTCTTTTATTTCATCATCAAACATATTCGAAAATAATTTTCATTTAATTCCTTACATTGTGGGATTTTTCAAATTCTCATCCGATAGATGAGAAAGAAGTCGATTAAAAACACAGAGAGGAATGACTATGAAAAATAAAATTGTTGCTGTCCCCCCCAAACCTTTATCCACTGCGGAAAAATTAACAAAACTGAAAGAAAAATTATATATTCTAAAGTATAGTGTTCTGACTGTTGAGTCAAAAGAAGGGGTAGAATTGGCAGAAATTACGGGAACTTTAATAAAAGCTAAATATCCTAAAATTTCAGAGCATATAGGTACTAAATTGCTTTTAAAATTGGATGAAATAATAAATTTATCTGATTCAATTCAATTTGATATTGCAAAATATTTCGCCATGCAAACTAGTGATGCCCCGTCTCAAAATATCGCTGAAAATGGTTTGAGCAGTAATGAAGATAAGCCGTTGACATCTTCATCTCAAGATTTAATGACGCTTGGCAATAAATTAAAAGATTCAATTGTCAATATTTCTGCTCTAGGAGCCCATGTTATACTGGGTTGTAAGGAACTTGAGGGAGTTATTGAGACACTCAAATCGGGTGGACGTGTCGATCAACAGACAAAAAATGAACTTCAATCTGATTTAGAGTTGCTTTCCAAAATAAGTCGGGAGGCTCAGACTATAGTTGATATTTTTGTGCAATTAATCATTGTTTACAATAAGCCGCTTTAAAAGGAAACGTCCCGACGACGCTGTCATCTCCCCTCTACACTCGTGGAGAGGGGGCGGGGGTGAGGCGTATAAAACTGACAATCCATCTCCGAGTTCTTTTTTACATCGATGATCGGATGATTTTTTGATTTAAACGACATGGCACGGCATCCATACGGGAATATTTTGTCCCACGTCACATAAAAATGCTGACAGTCCTTGCAGCTAGGGCGAGCCACCTTAGGGAAGGCGTTTGCTTAAGTAGAGCAGGGTGTAATGCCCAGGGGAGAATACGTAAGACACTTCATCCATAATGGTTTTCATGAGATAGATCCCTCTTCCCCCATGTCCCCAGTCTTTTTTTAATGTGATACGTTCGTAATATTCTGGGTTGAATTCGCGCCCGCCATGATCCGTGATGGTGATGATGAGCCATTTTCCACGAGTCATAAACTCGATTTCAATAAACATTAATCGATTAGCTGAAGATCCGTGATCGATCGCATTACTGACCCCTTCATTGAGAGCTAGTTCAATGTTGCCGATATCTTCCTCGGAAAAGCTGAGGTCTAGGCAGAAATCCCGCAAGGATTTTCGTGCTTCACGGACTTGCTTGGGTTCGCAAGGGAGTTGAATGAGTAATGTTTTATCGGTCATGATCATCTCTCCTTTATGCAATGGGGATGCCGATACGATACCAAGTTCCACTATCATGTTCAGAGGTCACAAGAAAACTTCCCCCATGTGATTTCAAGACATGGTTAACAAAAGCGAATTGGAGGTTGAGATCCTCAAGATCTTGATCACTTTGCATAAATTTCTCGACCTGAATATTCTTATTCGTTAACTCAAGGATTTCCATTCGATTGAACTCAAACTTTGCTTGGAAAATTTCGATCATTAGTATTTCACTGTTTCTGATCCGTGTTGAAAGGGTCATTTCCTTTTGTAGTCCACTTGTTGTCGGGGCTTTGATGATAAACTGTAAAATACTATTAAGGACTTGTACGATACGTTCAGGATCCATGAGAACTTTTTCAATGTCAGGTTCAAGGTCGAGATCAATATTAATATTATTTTGAGTTAATTGAGCTCCTAGTGATTCGATAACTTTGTCAACAAGGTCATTAATATTGCTTGGCTTTTTAGCCAAACGCAGAGGCCCCGATTCTATTTCGGTGTAAAAAATGACTTTAGTAAGCAGATCAAAGACCATGCTTATCTCATTGGTCAGTTTTTCCTCAATTTTTGGGTCATTTGAAAACTTGAATAGCTCTTTCGTTTTCTTAAGATTTAGGAGGGGGCGGTACATCTTGGTTGCAGTTAAGAAAAGGATCTCCGATTTTTCTCGTTCTTTTTGTTTGGCATCGGTGACATTTCTAAATGAGATGATATGCTTGTCTAAGGTTCCGAGGGGAGTTAAGACAGTCGATATTTTTCCTAATAATAAGACTCGTTCAGGCTTGAAAAGAACGAGATTGATGAATTGATGGTTAGGGTTTAATAATATTTTTTCCAATATAAGGTTCTTTTTGATCGCATTCAGGGAGAAGAGATCTCGAGCCGCAGGGTTTTCTAACACCAAATGATTCTGGGCATCTGTGATCATAATGGCATCGGAAATATTGTCAATGATATTGCTTAGCTTTTCGGTTGCCCCTTTTTCCTCTTCGATAATTGAGATGATCCGAATTTGATTGGCAATGGCCATACTAATGGTTCGTCCGATTTCAAGATCGTATTCGTCAAAATCGAAATGATTGATCTTGTTGGCAATTTGCAAAGTTCCGATGACATTGTCATCTAGTGTGATAGGGATTTGAAGTAGATTAAAACATTGCCCTATGTCAGAAAGTAATGCCACACTTTGATCATGAGCATCAAATGTGTTTTTAAAGCTTATTGTTGAGGGATAGGTTCTGTCATTATGTTGGACGGAGTGCCCCGTTTTATTTATATCCTCTCGAATAACTTGATGCCAATATATCGACTCTTCTCTATTCTGAGTATAGGCAATGATGATGATCTCTGTGCGAAATATCTTATAAACGCCTTCAATGATCCGATTCATCAGGTCATCAATAGAATAGGCGGTGGGGATCAAGAGTAGCAATTGAATATAATGATGCATAAGGATGTTTTTTTCCTGAAGTTTGTTTTCTATCAATTCGGTTTCGATAAGAAGTGTTTGCATTACCCCGTTGACCCTCTCGCCAATTTGTCTAAAAACAGAAGGTCTATCATCTTTATAACGGTCTAAGAAATTTCCTGACAAGGCTTCGTCGAGAAAGCTTTTCAGACGTTTGGATAAAAGGTGTTGATTGATCCGAGATACGATAAGCGTAGCAAAAAGTGAGACACAAATAATCAAAAGAATAATGGTAGTCATAATTATTTACTAACGATAGTTCAAACGAACCCTCGTTAGTTTCAGTATATCAATGGTTGGTGCGCGTGTTAATAGAAGTCGAGAGAAATTAGTTTGTTCTTGACTTGTGTTTTCGAGTTCAACCCGCCATTTATTCGGAGAAAGAACCGCTATTGCTTTGATGGGTGGCGATACAAGCCCTTCTGGGACGACCTGCGAACCCTCAAACGAACAGTCAAGTATAAGCGACGATTTTCGATGATGAAACTGTTTTGCAGTCCATCGAGTTTCGGCGACCTTAAGTAGCGATAGACCATGGGGGACGATCGAAGCGAGGGTTGCAAGGACTGTTTTTCGATCTCGAGGTTCTTTAAGGGTTAAATGTAAATACTCATGATAGCCCTCCATCCCCACCGATAGTGGCTGAATTAGATTCATCTTCATGGTCGGATGGAATCCTTCACTATATGCGAGAGGAAGCCGGCTGATCCGCAGTAAGCGCTCCCACAAATGCTGAAAATCAAGATGCCCAAGATAACGAAGTGTCCCCGATTTTCGATAGACAATAATGATTTTCATCGTCTGCCCATTGTACCCCGAAAAACTTCTTGCAACGACTAAATGTTTATATTATTATAAGCCGTATTAGCACTCTTGCTAGCCGAGTGCTAAAAGATTAAAAGGAGGTTGAGAGATAATGTTAAAGCCATTAAGCGATAAAGTACTGGTTAAGCCCAGTAAAGGCGAAGAAAAAACGAAAAGTGGGATTCTTATCCCCGATACTGCGAAAGACAAGCCGAACGAAGGTCAAGTGGTTGCGGTTGGGCCGGGTCGTAAAACGGAAGACGGTAAAGTCGTTGCTGTTGATGTTAAAGTGGGCGATGTTATTGTCTATGCAGGCTATTCTGGTACTAAAATTAAATTAAACGACGATGAATATCTGATTCTTTCTGAGAGCGATATTCTAGCAAAGAAATAAAGGAGGCGATCAAGATGGGTGGAAAGAAACTTTCTTACAATGAAGAAGCATGGAAATACCTTAACGAAGGGGCTAAGGCTGTTTATGATGCGGTAAAGGTTACCCTTGGACCAAGAGGACATAATGTTGTTATCGAGAAAAAATGGGGATCCCCGACTATCACAAAAGACGGCGTTACCGTTGCTAAAGAGATCGAACTTAAGGATCCTTTCGAGAATATGGGCGCGCAACTTGTAAAAGAGATCGCCTCTAAGACCAATGACGTTGCCGGTGACGGAACAACGACCGCAACTGTTTTAGGTTATGAGATTTTCAAAGAGGGGCTTAAAAGCGTTAATCGCGGAATGAATCCCTCATCAGTGAAGAAGGGGATCGATGCGGCGGTAAAGGCAGTAACCGCTGATCTATTAGCACGTGCAAAAAAAGTTGAGAAAAAAGAAGCGATCACACAAGTAGCCGCTATTTCAGCTAATAATGACAATGAGATCGGTGCTCTTATCGCGGATGCCATGGATAAAGTTGGCAAAGATGGTGTTATTACAGTTGAAGAGTCAAAAGGGATCGACACTACACTCGAAGTCGTTGAAGGCATGCAGTTTGATAAAGGATATGTTTCCCCTTATATGATCACCGATAGTGATCGTATGGAAGCCAATCTCGAAGACGCCTACATTCTTATTACAGACAAGAAGATATCCTCCATCAAAGATCTGCTTCCTGTTCTAGAAAAAGTCGTGAACATGGGGCGTCCTTTGCTTGTTATTGCTGAAGACCTTGAAGGTGAAGCGCTTGCAACGATCGTTGTGAACAAGCTTCGTGGCACATTGAATGTTGTGGCGGTCAAGGCGCCAGGGTTTGGTGACCGTCGTAAGGCCATGATACAAGACATCGCTATTTTAACTGGCGGAACGGTCATTTCCGAAGAAACCGGAACTCAGCTTGAAAATGCGGATGTTGATATGCTCGGCCGTGCAAAGAAAGTTCGTGTCAGCAAGGAAAATACGACTATCGTTGAGGGTGCGGGTAAAGCAGCCGATATCGAAGCCCGTATCAGTCAGATCAAAAAAGAGCTTGAACTGTCTGATTCCACTTACGATAAAGAAAAGTTGCAAGAGCGTTTGGCCAAGTTGTCGGGTGGGGTTGCCGTAATTAAAGCCGGCGCCGCAACGGAGACTGAGCTCAAAGAAAAGAAACATCGTATTGAAGATGCTCTATCTGCAACACGTGCAGCCGTTGAGGAAGGTATTGTTTCTGGTGGTGGAACGGCGCTTATTCGTGCCATTGCAGCGGTTGAGAAGATCGAAAAAGGCATCGTGGATATTGATGAAAAACAAGGTGTTCTCATCGTTAAAAAGGCATTAGAAGCTCCGTTATCAACGATCGCTTTCAATGCTGGACTTGAGGGTGCTGTAGTTGTTGAAAAAGTTAAAGAACTGAAAGACAATTTCGGGTTCAATGCGTTAACCTTTTCCTATGAAGACCTTTTTAAGGCAGGGGTTGTTGATCCGGTTAAAGTCACACGTTCGTCTTTACAGAATGCGGCGAGTATCGCTTCAATGC
>CAIUCY010000017.1 GCA_903897765.1 uncultured Candidatus Marinamargulisbacteria bacterium
AAAATAATTGAAATTATCCCAAACCGCAACCGAGATATTTGTATAAGAGAATAAAGCGGGAAGACTAGCGGAAGGGAAGAAAATCGATGGCAATTAGCGGCACTAGTACTGGTACAACTCCTCTTAGTTACGACCGCCAGAACTCATTATCGGGAAATGAAAGAAAAACGCCTGTTTTATATGCATATGGAACAGTAATAGATAAAAGCTACCCCAGTGCAGCGTTACTCGATTTAAGCACACACATCAAAGAGCCAAAAGAGCTAGGGAGAATGTTGGTTACTATAGGCCGCACCCTTTGTGCAGACGTGCTAAATTATAGAGGCAACTGGACAGATGATAGTAGCCTTAAAGAAAAGGTTCTCGATTTTTCGGCTTATCATGCCATATATGTAAATAAAAACTATTCGAAATATTTAGATCAGAACACTTTCATTGACCCTAATGACAAAACAACGCTTGACAACATCTACGCATCTATTTGGGCACATCAATCAATGGGACCAATAAGAACAAACGAGTTAAGTTCAATTGTTGGAAAGAAAATTGAATCATATATGTCGATTACCGACAAGCTAGAAAAGTATATTGACTGGAGAGCCGGAGAACTAAAATATAACACATATAAAAGTAATATTATTTCTGAAATCAATGATGGGATAACACAGTGCTCAGAGATGTTACCTTATGGCTTAATGTCTTTACCACCCGCTTGTATCCAGAATATAAAAGACGCTGTAGACGGAAAAAGCGTAGATGGATTCAAGATTAAAATAATGTAGACGTTTAATATTCATTTTTTCGGGCATACTCCTCCAAATATATCGAATCAGACTGTATCAGGATCGTTCATTTTGTTCGAAAGGCTTCGTTAATGGCGACTTCGAAGTATTTTATTTTATTTATCCCGTTATTTAAGAGTACAGGATCATTCGTCGAAGCTACTAACTTTTTGGCAGCGGCCAATATTGCCATTGCACTATCGAGAATTTTCGTGTCTTCTTCATTTTTTCGCTCAATTTTTGCGACCGAATTATTTATCGTGTTGTTTACCTGACTTTGCTCCTTTTTCCAGGCAACGCTCATTTCGGCAGTGAAATTTAGAGGGGGCTCAGGGGGCTTGAGGTTTAATTCTACAAGATGATATTGATCTGCTTTCTCCTCGGCTTCTTTTATTAACGCTAAAATATGTATTTCAAGCTGTTTCATAAGAGGGGCTAAAATGGCTAATTTAGCTTCAATCTTGGAGGAATCATATGAAACACCTGCATCTTCAGCCTGTTTCTTATGCATTGCGACATTGCTCTTCAAGCCATCTTGAAATGTAGCAATTTCGTCTAATGCATCGTTCAAACTATTAGCATCAATAATCTTATCAAAAAATGCACTAAATGTTTTTGATAAATTAAGTTTTTTAGCTTCTTTAAATATTACCTTTAACTCTGCAAAACCGTTTATGTCAGATAGTGTCCGTAAAATAGCTAATAATTGATCAATATCCCTTTCGTCAGACGCTGACATAGCACTAAAAAATGATGATAACAAGGATTTAATTTCTTTTTTCAGACTGATCTCTGAGTTCTCCACTCTATCTACAGAATTATAGGTTGTGGTTACCGAAACGATTAACGCGTTTGCCTTTACTTTATCACTGGGAGGATCTGAGTTCTTATATATAAATTTTGCGGCATCCAATGCGAATTTAATTGCGGATAAGTCATTATTTATAATTCTGAATTTCAAAATACTAAATGCGTTTGGATCATTTATATACTTATTTATATCAGATTGACCTATCTTCCCAGTCTCAGGATATATTGTAGTAGTTGCTACTGGCAAACTTTTAGCCGGAGTCGCCGGAGGATTCTCTATAACCGAAGAAATTGATAATTTTGCACTTATAACCATTTGTATAATAGTTATACCCATAAAAACGAAATTTAAACATATAGACTACAATTAAATTGAGATTTATTATTGTACAGGTGCATTCTTAATGATTCGATTAAAAGCTTGATTATTTTGATCATATATTTTCGCTAGTTCATATATTTTATTAGGAAGTCGACTGTTTTCAATAACTCGATCAAGTTCTTTGAAATCACTGGAGACAAAACATCTTTTTAAAACTAATATTTCTTCATGATTAATTGGATTTTCGACTGTTTTGTTCGTAATTTCTATTAATCCAGTGTTCTTATCATAACGAATTCTATCTTTTAGGGAGTCATTAATATCTTTCCCTTTTGACACAACCCCACTTGAAGGAAAGAATGCAGCTAATGTCATCCTTTGTATCCCTCCCCAAAAGACAAGTTTTTCTTCAGAGAGTTTTTTTGCTTGATTAAGCGAACTTGCCAAAACCATATTATAGGCAAAGAACTTGACGACTTTATTCCTGAAATACTCTGGCAATTGACCTTTATCAAACAGTTGATTCCTGTTATTTAAAAGAGCTCGCTTCGCATCATCGTAAAACGGTTGATTAAGTTCTTTGCATCTATATGAATATAAGCCTGCGTTTATTGCCGACATCTCTTCATCCGTATCAGCCCGTTTCTTGAATTCCGCATTTATACGAACAGCTTCATCACGAGGAAATTTCAAGTTTTCATTTTTCCTCATTACTTCAATACCTTGAGTAAGAATACCATATTCATTTCGTAACCGATTTAAATAATTGCCCGTTTTTTCTAAATTTGGAAGACTATCAATTAGACCCATTAATTCATTTGAATGAGAAATCACTCTAGGTTGAACATCGTTTTTTTCAATTATCCCGTGTGGTTGATAAATTGTTTTGGTTCCAGATGAATCAATTGCACTAACAACCATCATTATCCTCCTAATATTCTCAATACATGTAGTATATCGAGTCATTTTTTTGATAATTTCACTTATATTTTTGAAAACAATAATTTGACTGTATTTTGCTGCGTGTCTATACAGAATATTTTCAATAGAAGCCTTGCCATTATTGAGATTTATTAATAATATGGCGAACAATACATTCCATTCTTTCGATGGTTCCGTTTAAAGCATACGCTTCACAAGCCTTTTGGCATCTAGGAAATACGGCATTCAAAGCATTTGCACTCTCCGTCGTTAACGAATGGCGGGTTGAGGTTAACCTCGCCTGCTCTGGATGACAGAAATGACGAGGGCTCGCTTATTCGTTTGAGAATTCAGATAGGATACGCTTGGCGACATTAAGACTTTTTTCAGCCTCTTGCCTCGATATACGGTCACCTTTTGGATATCGCGTTCCAGAATATATCAGCATCAAAAAAGAAAGGTCTTCGATATATTCTTCAGTAGACCTAAACTGCGTCGCTATCTCAAGAAGCCTTAATAAATCGTGGTTAAATGGATATTGCCCCTTTTTTATCAAGAGGTATCTTTTCAGGATTTTTTCAACGGCTTGATGTGAATGATAGACAACAATGTGAAAATTATCTGATCCCTGAAGGATAAGCGCTGCAGAGTCTAAATCAGATTGAGCGTAAAACAACCACTCGCTACTGCTCAACGAATCGATCATAGCAAACGGATTCCCTTGCTTGCAATTTCATAATAAACAGTTCCAACATGGGAAAGCCGTTCATCAAATTTTTGTTTATCAATAAACAACAAATCCATTGAAATTCCGCTTCCAAATAATGTCTTACGGATTTGAAAAGCGTCCTCATATTGATCAGCAATATTTGTTTTAATGACGGCAATATCTAAATCACTATCGGAATTTGCTGTGCCTTGGGCATAGCTCCCAAAAAGGTAGACCGCCAATGGAGTCGATACATTTTTTACGACATTAACCACTCTATCGATTTGTTCTTGGGAAACCATACTCCTTATTATATCAGGTGCTCAAACATGTTGGAATGTTTGGGATTTATTACCACAACACAATAAAATACCCTTGCTAGGCCGAATTATTGTAAATCCTTTTGGCTTGATACCAAATTAATCAAAGAGGTAGGGGCTTATCGCAGCCCCTCCTCTTTGCATCTCCTCCCGGCTAGTCCCTTGAGAAGGCTTGCGGCGTTGTCCTTGGAAAAAATCGAAAAAGCCCTCGGAAACAGGGTTCTTTTTCGGTTTTTCTACAGGCCAATCTTGCTTCCCGCCAAAGGCGGACAGGCGATCATTCTCAATGGACGAAAATTCAATATAAATTCAAAAAAACATTTTGCATTGCATTTGTTTGTCAGGGACAAATGTTTGAGTCGAGATTATCCTGCAGAAGAATCGTGGATATTGGCTCCCCGCCTGAGGGGTAGACACGATTCTTGCCAAGGATAACGAGACGAGCCTTTGTCACTGACTAGCGGGTGGAGATTCCAAGAGGAGGGACGGCGATGAGTCCCTCGCTCTTGGCTATTATACGGCTAAGAGTATCCCCTCTTTTAAAGGTTAACCTTTAAACCAGCTTCCGTGTGAAGGACTTTTTGGCTTTGCTAAACCGCTTTTCGGTGTTGTTTTGTCCAAGAGTCAAAAAGTTTTCGACCTTCACGATTTATTTCATCGATAGATTTAATCGTACGTTCTGTCGCAAGTTTATGGCGAATTTCGTGAAGTTCCCACAACGTTTCATCCTCTTCTTTTGTGTAGTCATTTTTATAAGTTGCCATATTTTGCCCCTCCAAAGACTTCAAGCGACCCAATATCAATAATTCCGAATCCTTCTGAAGCATTTATTTGGTTGATCTTTTTTATGGGATTAATGCTAACAATATGTTTAAAATTCCAAGAAGCAAGAGACTCAATCTGATTGACCGATGCAATGGCAATATGCTGAGCATCCTCAGGCTCTGACGCGGGTATCGCCCCTTGATTGATATAGAGATTCGCCAACCTATCCGATACATTTGTTGCCTCTAACAAAGACAAGGGGTACTCATCAATGAGAGCGATTATTCGATCGCGTTTGGATTCGTTTTGAAGGCGGTTGATCTCAACGATGGTAACCGTCGAAACATATAACCGATAATTTTTTGATTCATGAAGAAACCATTGTTCCGTAACATGCTGTCTCATTGGTTTTGAGAAGTCAAAATAAGCACTTGGAATAGATGTATCAAGATAGAGCTTTATTTTTTGTGTCATGACGTTGTGATTATCATAACGCACAAGGGTTCCAAATTCAAATAGTCGAATCAAATCATCTAAAATCTGACCATGGAGGGTATCGATCTATCATATAAAACCTG
>CAIUCY010000018.1 GCA_903897765.1 uncultured Candidatus Marinamargulisbacteria bacterium
CTGACTATTCTTCTCGAAAATCGTTTCAGAGAGGAAGCCAAACAAACAAAAGCTTTGGCCATAATCTGTGCCGACAGAGATGTAGTCCCTTTACATGTTATTCTCGTGCGTCAGCCACGGAAAATATTGGCTAAACTGTTAGCATTATTTGATCCGTTTGTTGCTCAACACGGTATACACCCTTCGGCCATCGTCCATTCATCCGCAACAATAGGAGAAGGGGTTTGGCTTGATGCCTTTGTGTCCGTGGGTGAAAATAGTGAGATAGGATCATCGTGCCAAATTCACGCAGGGGTTCGTATTGGTCGAAATGTTTCCATCGGAAGCGGATCGATTATCTATCCAAATGCTGTGCTATATGACAATACCATCGTTGGAAGCCGAGGTATTCTTCATGCAGGATGTGTGCTAGGCGCTGATGGTTTTGGGTTTGAGCCTGACAATGAGGGTCACTTTATTAAGGTTACCCAGCTTGCTAGGGTCGTTTTAGGTGACGATGTTGAGGTTGGGGCCAATACATGTATTGATCGGGGTGCCATTCAGGATACCGTTATAGGAGATGGGACCAAGTTTGATAATCTGATCCAAGTGGGACATAACACCACAATTGGTCAGCATAATGTTTTCTCGGCGGCCTGTGCGATCGGTGGGTCAACGACGATTGGTGATCATAATATGTGGGGTGGTCAAACTGCCACGGCCGGACACGTAAGGGTCGGGAATAACGTGACGGCCTTGGGGCGGTCGGGGATAACAAAGGATGTGCCTGAGGGGATGACCATTCAAGGGTTTCCGGCGCAACAGTATAAAACGGAATGGAAAGAGCAGGCCGTCCTGCGAAGATGGGCGAAAGCCCAATTGAAAAAAGGAGAAAAAGCATGAATAAAATAATTCGATTGAGTATATTAGGGATGATGAGCACCTTTTTATGGGCAGTCCCCTCCACTATTGGCGTAAATGGACTGATCAATATGCCAACAGCCTATTCGATCAATCCAAAGGAGGTCGATTTAGGTTTTAACTTAGTGAGCTCCAGTACACCCGGTCTTCCCAACTGGAAATATTATAGCAATCTCGGTGTTTTTGATGGGGTCGAGCTAGGGTTCATTGGTAATAATTTAACAGAAGGGGTGTTTATCAATTTAAAGTTTTTTATGATCAGTGATAAGAACTCCGTATCACCTTTACGGATTGCGGGCGGGTTTACAAACATTGCTTCCCATACCAATACCGACCTATATTTGGTATTAAGTAAGTCCTTTTCAAAGCAAGTGGCTGGCCATTTTGGATTTACGTCGAATGTACGAGCTAGCAATATCAAAGCCAATGTTATGTTTGGAATGGAGATGGGCCTTAATCCAGATACATCGCTTATTGCCGATATGGTTGGCGCTGATAGCAGTTGGGATCTTGCAGCGGGGATTCGCTATAAACTGAGCAATGAGTTCCAAGTCAACGCCTATATCGACGATATTGGAAATAATACCCCTAACAAAGCATCTCTTTTGTTAGGAATGTCTTGGTTTGGCTTGCTCCAATAATGGGGTATACGATAAAAAAAGAAGTCAGGTTGACTGGGGTGGGCATACACTCGGGTCAGCAAGTGAGTCTGTTGGCACGACCTACCAAATCCGGAGGAATACGGTTTGTGGGACAAGGGGTAACGATACCGCTCGGATTGCGATATATCGTTGCTCAGAACTTAGGGACGAATCTTGTTCATGATGGGGTCACCATTAAAACCATTGAACATTTATCAGCAGTTCTGTGGTATTTCCAGATCACAGATCTCATCCTTGAGGTCATGGGCGGGGAAGTTCCGATTATGGATGGTAGTGGGGAGCTTCTTTACGAGGCTTTTAAAAAAGTTGGCCGTCAAACCACAAAAACACAGCAAAAAGTGTTAACCGTGTCCCAACCTGTTCATATGTTGTATAAAGATATTTTTTTGATCGCACTCCCTGCCAATAACCTTCAAATTAATTACACCATAAATTTTCCGCAGAATCCTCTCAAAGCTCAAAACATTGTTTTCAATAAAAGAAACGACTTCCTTTCTTCAATCGTTTCAGCGCGCACCTTTGGAAATGTCGAGGATGTTAATAAGCTTCATGCATCGGGGAGAGCCTTAGGGGCAACTGTCGAGAATGTGTTGGCCTATAACTCCAAGGAATATGTGAACGAGCCTCGTTTTGAAAATGAGGCAGTGCGACATAAGGTGCTTGATCTACTGGGTGATCTTTATGCAAGTGGCTATGATGTACACGCAAAACTAATCGCCTATAAAACGAGTCACGCCTTTAACAACAAAAGTATCAAAAAACTTGTACGCTTGTTCGGGCCTAGATCGAGTTAGCGACGAGATCTCCTATTTCGGTGGTGCTAAACCCCATCTTCCCAGCGGACTGACTTGTCATTTTTGCAATGGTTGTAATAACGGCGGTTTCAACGGCAACAGCCGCTTCTTTTTCGCCGATGTAATCCAGTAGCATTTGGGCAGCCATGATAGCGGCGATAGGATTAATGACATTTAGACCGGTGTATTTGGGTGCACTTCCACCAATGGGTTCAAACATCGAAGAGCCTTCAGGATTAATATTTCCGCCAGCGGCAACCCCCATTCCGCCTTGGATCATGGCGCCAAGATCGGTGATAATATCCCCAAACATATTGTCAGTCACAATGACATCAAACCATTCAGGATTTTTGACGAACCACATAGTAGCGGCATCAACGTGAGCGTAATCGGCCTTTATGTCAGGATAGTCAAGGGCAACTTCATTAAAAGCTCTTTGCCACAGATCAAAGGCAAAGGTCAGCACATTTGTTTTTCCCACAAGGGTGACTTTCTTGCGCCCATTATTTTTGGCATATTCAAAGGCATAACGGATACAGCGTTCAACGCCTTTTCGGGTGTTGATAGATTCTTGAATGGCGACTTCATCAGGGGTATTCTTTTTTAGGACACCGCCTGCTCCGGCATAAAGACCTTCGGTATTTTCGCGTACAACAACGAAGTTGATATCGTCAGGACCTTTGTCTTTAATAGGCGTTTCGATCCCCGGATATAGTTTGACCGGTCTTAAATTAATATACTGATCAAGTTCAAATCTCAAGCGTAATAAAACACCTTTCTCGAGGATACCTGGGGCAACCTTCGGGTGGCCGATCGCACCCAAAAAAATGGCTTTATACTGTCGAATGGTCGCTATATCTTTGTCGGTTAGGGTGATGCCGGATTTTAAATAGCGTTCACCACCAAAGTCAAAGGTATCATAGTTAAACGTGAACCCAAATTTATTGCCGGCAGCATTTAAAACTTTTAGTCCTTCTGCGACAACCTCTGGGCCAGTTCCATCACCGGGAATTACTGCGACATTATACGTTTTCATAGAGCCTCCTCTAGTTTATTGATGGGAACGCCTAAACTATAAAGGAAGTCTGAAAGTTAAGCAAGCGTACGAAATTACATTTTCCCAAATTTGCTCCGAAGTCGTTGTACACTTTTAGTTGTCGGAATGGCAAAGGCCTTACCTACTACAGGCCGGTTAATAACACGTCCAATCCGTTCAATACGTCTTTCTATTTCATGGTTGGAAATAGGAACATCATGTGATCTTTTGTTTAGAGATTTATCGAGATGAGAGGCAAACTGGGGTTCGATATCCGGGGTATTTTCGTGTTCGAATATTTCATCTTTTTCAAAAGGAACCGATGATTTGTTCGGAAGTGGATTTTGTTGTGGGATGATATGGTTGAATAGGGGCTGATCCTCTTGTTCAAATTTTGAAGAGTGGCTAGAGCCAAGGAAGGCTTCATTGAAATCCGGTGATGATTTGGAGGCTCCTTCAATAATTTCATGGGTTTCAACGTTAAACAATAGGAGCTCTTCTTCAGCCGTTTCATCATCTTCATGCGGTGAACTGATCGGGCCGGTTTTCTTTTGGATCTGAACCTGTCCGACATCATCAAGAATTCGCCTAGAACCATCTGAGCCTGCTATTATTTCTTTCCGACGGCTGATCAAAGCGTTTTGTTCTCGGACTTGATTCAATCGAGTTTCTTCGCGTTGTTGGATCACGTTCAGTTCATTTTTTAGCCCATCTTTTTGAGAAAGGTACTCAACGGTATTGACTAAGTCACCGGATTCATTGATTGTTGCTTGCTGAGATGGGCCTGATTTGACAGAGGATGTCTTAGCATCAGGTACTAAAATCCCTTGAAGATCATTAAAGAGTGAATCAAGTTTGCCCATGAGTTCGGTCGATTGGGTATGATCCTGAGAAAGACTTGATGTAGCCGAGGAATTCATTTATTGCTCCTCTTTACTCTGGTAAAACATTTCAATGCTTAATGCTTCGGACCCAGCACCATTTAAATGCATAAACGTAAGGGCATTCTTTAATTTTTCTAAGGACAAATCATCGTTGAGATAGTGAATCATTTGGCCATATTTTTCGAGAGCTTTATCCGATAATCCTTTCTGAACATAGAAATCCCCTAAAACCTTAAAAGGGAGTGGTGAGTATAGATATTTTTTTTGTAAGCTCTGGAAAAGAACCTCGGCTTCATTTATGATGGCGTGTCGATCGGAAGATTTGGTTTTATTGGCGGCCTCGTTCTCAACAACGATATGAACGATCCCCGTTTCAACCGGTCGTGGTTTAGGGAGTTTATTTCTGAAGAGCCAGATAACAAGGCCCATCAAGAATATCGTTACGAGAATGAGTTCCATGGTATAAGTTAATATGCCCACGATCGAAATGGCTTAAACCATGAAATTACAAGCGCACCTCTTTACGCTTCACCGTTCCCTGAAGTAAGATTGGGAAAGAATCTTGGGGGAGGTTTGCATGCAGTCCCTGTTTAGTCTTATTGATAATTTTTTCCAATATGTTTTTGGGCATCCTGATTCGCTTATTTTTTTTGTGCCTCTTTTATTGCTTTCATTTATTGTTGTGAATCGTTTTGGCGTCATTCCTAACAAGTTCCAAACCTTTGTAGAGGTTATCTTCGAATTTCTCGAGTCACAATTTAAGCCTCTTTTCAAGGAAGAGGCTCATTACAAGAAGTGGATGCCTTTTTTCCTTACTATATTTTCCTACATTCTCATTTTGAATATGGTCGGGTTGATCCCAAGGTTAACGGCGCCCACGTCCGATATTTGGCTAACGGGGTCAATGGCGATCATGATCTTTCTCATCAGTTTCTTTTTGGGGATCAAACACAATGGTCCGATTAAATATTTTATTTTATTAACGCCGAGTGGTATTCCAACCGTCATTCGAGTGATGATGTTCCCGATAGAGATCATTTCAATGTTTGCAAAACCGTTCTCATTGGCAGTTCGACTTTATGCGAATATGTTTGCGGGTCATACGATCGTTAGGACTATTTTAGGGCTAACGGAAATATTTCATAGCAAGCTTATTCTGCCTGTGGATCTATTGTTCGTAGTCATCCTTCTTGGGTTTGAGGTTTTTGTGGCGCTCATACAGGCGTTTATTTTTGCCTATCTATCGGCGATATATATTGCAGATAGTCTATATATGGGTGACCATTAATTTAACGAAAGGAGGCAGATGTAGTATGAACATGTTACAGTATTTAGGTGCAGCAGTTGGTATGGGGCTTGCGAGTTTAGGAGGGGCTATCGGTATTGGTCTTGTTGCGGCAAAAGCGATAGAGTCGATGGCGCGTCAACCCGAACAAGCGAACAGCTTACGTGCAACCATGTTTATTGGTATCGCATTCGTTGAAGCAACCGTTCTTTACACCTTGGTTATTGCGTTTATTCTTCTTGCGAAATAAGTAGGAACTATTATGGAAAATGTTGCCAGTTTGAAAGTCATTGTTCTGAACTTCATTGCGTTTTTTATTTTGCTTTTTGTCATGGCATATGTCATCTGGCCAAAAATTAATGCATTTCTTGAGGCTCGCCAGAAGAAGATCGAAGACTTGCTGAAGCTATATCAAGATCGTAATGATGAAGTTTCGAAAATGATCGAGCAAATGAAGCAAGAGAATGATGCCGCATACTCCCATCGTCAAAAACTACTTGAAGAAGCAAAAAAAGATAGCATGGTCCTTCGAGAGGAAATGATCGAAAAAGCCTATCATGAAGCTGAAGGGATGATCGAGCGTGCGAAGCAGGATATTACCAAGCAACGTGCTGATATGGTTATTGAATTGCGTGAAAACATTTCCAAAGTAGTGGTGCATGCCGTTGAAACGATCCTTGGGAACGTGATCGATGAAGAGTTAGATCATAAGGTTATTCTTGAAACGGAAAAAAGGGTCAATATTCAGGCGCCAGCATGAAGCATAAAGTCTTTCGTCAATTTTGTTTCGAGTCTTTTGCCGATCGTGTCCCCATCGAAGAGGTGGCTCGGATCTTCAATGAACTCTACCAGATACGATGGAGATTGGCAGAGATGGATGAGGTTAAGTTCTTTATAGAGAATAATAATGTTAGTACGGTTGTTCGAAAGAAGTTGTTAGTTAAATTTTTAGAATGTTTTGATGAACCCGTTTCAGACTATACCCTCGCTTGTCTGTTTTATTTATTAGAAGACAGTCTTGTCCCTCGATTAGGCTATTTCATTAATGTGCTAAAGATATTTTACGCACAAGAACGGGACTTGATGTTGGTTGAGGTGTTTTCTCGTTTCGATCTGGGTCAGTCAAACCTACAAATATATCAGGCAAGTCTTGAGTATTTGTATCAGAAGAAGGTCGAATATATTTTTAAAAAAGATGATTCTTTGGTGGGTGGATTCCGTTTACGTTGGTATAACGGAGAACTTGATTTGACGATCCGCCATCAAATTGATCGTGTAAAACAAACTATTCTGCAAGGAAGGTGAGAAGGAAATGAATGAAGACATTGAACAGAAAGTAAGCCTTGTTGATGAAATTATTTCCCAGATGAGGGCTTGTACCCAAGATATTACCAATGAAGAGGTTGGGATCGTTCTTGACTCTGGCGATGGTATTGCCCGTATTGGTGGATTGCCAGGAGCGCTTGTCGGCGAAATGTTGGATTTTGGTGATGGTGTTTTCGGGGTTGTTTTTAATCTAGAAATGGAAGAGATCGTTGCCATTATTTTCCAACGTCATGTGATGGTCAAAGAGGGTCAATCCGTTCGTCGTACCTCTCGCATCATCGAGGTTCCCGTTGGCGAAGCATTGCTAGGACGCGTGGTCGATGCCATGGGGACTCCCATTGACGGACTAGGCCCAATCAACACCAATGTGTACCGTTCTATTGAAACCTCCCCACCTGGTGTCATTGAGCGAAAGCCGGTGGATACACCGATGCAAACGGGCTATATGGTCATTGATGCAACCGTTCCGATCGGTCATGGTCAGCGTGAGTTGATCATTGGAGATCGTCAAACCGGCAAAACAACCCTCGCCATCGATGCGGTATTGAATCAAAAAAATAACGATGTGATCTGTATCTATGTGGCGATCGGCCAAAAGAATACGACCGTGGCCAAAGTTCGTGATACGTTGGCCGAATATGGAGCCATGAGCTACACCATTATTGTAAATGCCCCCGCTTCAAGTCCGTCATCCATGCAATATTATGCCCCCTATGCGGGCTGTGCTATGGCCGAACACTTTATGCACCAAGGACGCCGCACTTTAGTTATTTATGATGATTTAACCAAACATGCGCATGCCTACCGAAATATTTCCCTGTTGTTGAAGCGACCGCCGGGACGTGAGGCCTACCCTGGGGATATTTTCTATGTTCATAGTCGTTTGCTCGAACGCGCTTCCCAAATGAATGATCAATTGGGCGGGGGATCAATGACCGCTCTTCCTATTGTTGAAACACAAGGGGGTGACGTCTCGGCCTATATCCCGACGAATGTCATCTCGATCACAGATGGCCAAATATTTTTGTCGGGGGAATTGTTTAACGCTAATGTCCGTCCAGCGATTAACCCAGGCATTTCCGTTTCTCGTGTTGGGGGTGCGGCTCAAATAAAAGGCATGAAAAAAGTCGCCGGTCTTCTTCGACTCACGTTGGCTCAATTTAGAGAAAAAGAAAAGTTTTCGTTGTTTGCGGCTGATTTGGATGAAAAAACCGTTGAACAGCTTAAACGCGGAAAGGTCTTGATCGAAACCTTAAAGCAAAAGCCGCATCAACCGGTGGATGTTATTCATCAGGTCTTTATTTTATTTGCCGCCGTCAACGGCTATATGGATGAAGTGCCCATCGAGAACGTTGGTCGCGCTCGTGAAGAGTTGATCTCAAAAATAAAGGCACGCGCAGGACATCTTTACGATCAAGTCGAACGCGAGAAAACCATCGATGATACCATTATGCCCGAACTGATATTGACCATTCAAGATATATTAAAGGACTATAAATAAGGCTCTATTATGGGTGATATTCTCCAACTGAAACAACGACTCCATAATATTCATGCTGTGCATGAGATCACTGACGCGATGCAGATCATCGCGACGATCATGATAGGGCAAGCACAACGATTTCTTGATTATCGAAAAAAACTTCAGGCCTACTATGACCGAATTTACTTGACTCAAGATATTGAGCGAGCACAGTTACGAAAAGATAAGGGCGAAGAATGGGTAATTGTTTTTTTCTCTGAAAAAGGGTTTTGTGGGAATTTCAATCCCCAATTGCTTCCTCTTTTGAATCAGCATAAAAAGATCAAAAATGTGATTGTTATGGGTAATCGGGGTAAAGTATATGCCGAACGATTGGGGCTCAGACAAGCGCATTTCTTCTCGGGGGCGAAAAGAAGTCCCTCAGAGGATCTTACTGAAGGGGCGTTTAATATTCTTAAAGCTCATGGGTTCCCCCATAATGTGAAGGTGGTTTTTAATAAATATAACAATATGTTCCAACAAGTTCCCCGTGTCGTTGATTTCTTTCCTAAACAAGAGGATGTGTTTTCAGGACGGGGTACGTTAATTGATATTGATGAAGAATACCTCGCAGGGACTATTCTCGAGAATTATGTTAAGGCAAGACTATTCTTTTTTATTTCGCAAACCTTTACGGGAGAAATCGCCTCTAAGCTTCTCATGATGCAAAATGCGACAGACAGTGCTGAAAAGCTTCAGAACGAGATATCTCGAGAGGTATCTAAAGAGCGACAGTCTAGAATTACACAAGAATTAAGTGAAGTTATTTCAGCCTATAAAGTATTACAATCACAAAACGAGAGGAGATGACCATGAGTAATATCGGAAAGATCGTACAAGTTATTGGCCCCATCATTGATGTAAAATTTCATCCGGAGCGGATACCTGATATTCGAAGTGCGCTTAAGATCTATTTTAAGGATATTAAAACCGGTGAGAATAAAGAAATCGTTGCTGAAATTGCGATCCAGTCTGAGGGAGGGATCGTTAAGGCCGTGTCCCTTCAGCCCACCGACGGCTTAGCCAGAGGAATGGATGTTGTTGATACCGGTAAGCCACTTCAAATGCCTGTAGGGCGTGAAACGCTAGGGCGCATGTTCAATGCGTGGGGTGAGTTGATCGATGGTGGCGAAGCGTTGCAAGGGGGGCAGACTTATGATGTTCGCCGCGAGACACCCAAATTCGAAGACTTGTCATTTCGTGAAGAGATCTACGAAACAGGGATCAAAGCGATCGATCTACTTTGCCCTTATATGAAGGGGGGGAAAACCGGTCTTTTCGGGGGTGCGGGCGTTGGGAAAACCGTTATTATTATGGAGATGATCCATAACATGGCTAAACATCATGGAGGGATCTCTGTGTTTGGTGGTGTTGGTGAGCGGACGCGAGAAGGGAACGATCTTTGGCTTGAAATGAAGCATAGTGGTGTTCTTGAAAAGACCGTGCTTGTGTTCGGTCAAATGGGTGATCTGCCCGGATCTCGACTCATTGTCGGCCAATCGGCTCTCGCTCAGGCGGAATATTTTCGTGATGAAGCCAATCAAGATGTGTTGTTCTTTATTGACAATATTTTCCGATTTGTTCAAGCTGGATCTGAGATCTCGACACTTCTGGGTCGAATACCTTCGGCGGTGGGATATCAACCAACATTAGACATTGAAATGGGCCGCTTCCAAGAACGTATTACCTCGACCAAGAATGGTTATATTACCTCGATCCAAGCGGTCTATGTTCCTGCAGATGATTTCACCGATCCTGCTGCTGCTATTACGTTCAGCCACCTTGATTCGGTAACGGTTCTCTCTCGTAAAGTGGTTGAAATGGGGATCTATCCAGCGATCGATCCGCTTGCCTCGTCCTCTCGTATTCTTGCGCCAGATATTGTGGGTGAAGAACATTATAACGTCGCGCAGTCAGTCAAGAAAACATTGCAGCGCTACAATGAGCTCCAAGATATTATTGCTATTTTGGGTGTAAGCGAATTACCCGAAGAAGATCGTGTGCTCGTCAATCGTGCCCGAAAGATCCGCAACTTTTTATCCCAACCTTTTCACGTTTCAGAGCAATTTACTGGTTTGCCTGGGAAATTTGTGACGATGCCTGATACCATCGAAGGGTTCAAACTCATTCTTGAAGGGAAATATGACCATGTGCCCGAGCAGAATTTTATGATGAAAGGCTCTATTGCCGAAGTGGAAGATAAATAATGCACTTGAAGGTTAAAGGTCCGGAGAAAATACTCTTTGATGACACCGTCTTTGGGTTTATGGGGCGTGCTCTTGATGGCGATATTGTTTGCCTCGATCATCACATCGACTATTTAAGTATTATAAAAAAAGGCGATCTGACCCTTTTAGATGAACACCTAAAAGCGACCCAAACGTTAGTCCTCGATGGTGACTTTATCCTGATGATAGAGAATAATCAGGCGGTATTGTTTAGGTAGTAGAAACGCGATTGATCTCGTTTCTACGTTGTTAATTGATTCACCACTGTCTGTGTGGGTAGAGCGAGGCCTATATTGTTCACAGAAAAGACTTCTTTGATCGCGAGCAGGATCTGCTCCTTGCGATCCATAAACACATTGTAATCTGGTGTTTCGACATAGAAGACCGTCTCAAGAATAATGCGGTAATCAGAAAAACTCTCGATGTGAACACGATCCAGTGTGATATCAGGGGTGGCTTCAATCGTTTTTTTGACGAGTTCTTTGGCTAACAGAAGATTCTTTGACGTGGTGCTATAGACCAGTCCCAGTTGAAGAACCACTCGCCGTCGACTCATTTCTTGGAAGTTTTGAATACGGCTTTTGACCAGATCGGTGTTGGGAATGACGAGCAGTTCACCATGTATAGAACGAATACGGGTTGTTTTGATGCCAATATGTTCAACCGAACCGGATTCAGCCCCGACGGTGATCGAATCACCCAATTTAAAGGGTTTGTCAAAAATGATTGAGAACGAATTGATCATATCACCTAAAATATTTTGAACAGCTAACGCAATGGCGATACCCCCAATTCCAAGGCCAGTAATAAGGCTGGTGACGTTATAGCCCATATTCCCAAGCAACATCAAAATGCCCAGAGCCCAGACAAATATATTGGCTAGGATCTTTGAGAATTGTAAGGTGTTCACGACAGAGGGATTATTATGTTTCTGTTTTTCGATCAACGTTTCAAGGGTAAAAGTAACTAAAGATTGGGCCATAAAGATCCCTAATAGGGTAACCAGTAACATGAACCCCTTCATGAGAACAACTTTGACAGATGGGATCTCAATAAAGAGATTAATCCCTAAATAAAAAGAGGCTAAAAGATAGATCGGCCAAAAAAACCGTTTGATAAAGAGGATCGCAAAGTGAAGAAACGGGTCATTGCGCTCGAAAAGATGAGAGCGTTTAAGCGCAAACAAGAAAAGCCGACGAATAAGATAAAGGGTAATGAGGGAACCTCCAAGAAGGAGCCCGATGTTAATTATCCGTTCAGGGATGATCCAGTCATTCATATTGACTTATTATATACTAAGACTTAATTGTTTTGCGGAACAATTTTAGTCTTCGTTATGCTGAGCTTGTCGAAGTATACATGGTAGAATACGCTCGTGCGATATTTCATTTTTTTATTTCTCTTAACCTTGACGCTAGCCGATAATCCCGTCATAAAAATCGTTTCACCGATCGATGATGACCCGATTGTTGCTTATAAAGAGTTAACGATCTTGGGTGAAATTCGTAACGCGAATAAATTGACGGTAAATGGGTACAAAGTTCAAATTGAAAAAGGGTTGTTTCGACTAAAGTTTAAGTTTTCAGATACGGGGCCGCGAGAGTTTGTTTTCCTTGCTGAGAATGATTCTGGACGAATAGAAAAGAAAATTAAAGTGATCAGCCTGGAAACGTACCCTGATATAAAACGCTCTGATTATCAGCGTGAGATCGAAATGGCCTGTACCTTAAAGTACATGTTTGGATATCTTGGGTCTGATTTTTTCCGCCCCAGAACGTTTGTTCGTAAAGGGGACATGGCAAGGCTATTACTAGCGCTGAAAGGTATCTCCCCAACAATAGGTCCCAATCATCAATATGAGTTTAGAGATGTACCGGCTTCACATTGGGCAACCCCGTATATTCAACTTGCTCTCGATAATAACCTTATTAGCCCGATGAGTCCCGTTGATTTTGGGCCGAATCGAATCATGACAAGGCAAGAAGTGCTGTCGCTACTTCGACGTTTTTATAAATTTCAACGAGAAGAAAGTCGGTCGTTTTATAAGGATCTAAAAGGCGAAAATAGCGAAGTGCGATGGATATCTGCACTTGCGGCGCAAGGGATGCTTCCTTTGGCATGGGTTCAGACAGACACCTTTTATCCAAATCGACCGGTGATGCGAGAAGAACTCGCGGCTTTGCTTTGTCGGATGGATACGGTTGCTGTCCAGATTAAAGACCAGTATGGGATTGAGTTTCGATGCTACAAAAAGAACATGGCCAAAGTAGGTGTGTTTAATCAACTCGACATCAGTTTTAGAACAATCAGTCATGATGTTTATGCGATCGAATGTTCCCCGGATAGAGATAAAAACCCCATGTTTGTTGAGTTCTCGATGATGGATGGGCGCGAAAAAAGCGTGGTTCTATTGATGGATGATGGACAAGGTGTCGATCAAATAGAAGGCGATCGAGTATATTCGGGGGTGATCAACTTGTCTCGATTCCACTCATATACTTATCAATATACATATAAGCTCTTTGACGACTATAATCTCATTTATAAGGTAGGCGAGGGGAAAATACGTAACGATAGAGGGTTGCTTGTTTCAAGTTAAGGAAAAGATGAAGGAAGATCGTTCCCTATGAGTAATACTATTTGTGGATATATTTGGTTGCGATCAATTGAATGGATAGGTTGGTCAGACGCTACCCTTGAGGCAAGATATCAAGCGCCGTTTTCTCCACATGATCCACATGGTTGCCATGAAGCTCTGATGGGTATCGTTCAACACATCGACCCCGATCACAACATTTTCGACTGGATCGTTATTCAAGGTGATCAAGATCGTCAAGAACGATATGACCAATGGAGCCAAGACCCAACGGATGATTTTTTGGCAAACTTAAATCTGCGCATTGATAATGATCATGGGTTTACTCACTATTATAAATTGATCACGGAGCGGCCTCAAAAGAAAGTAGATTATGTTGTGGGTGCATTTCGTGTGGCAAATAATATCGAGCGAATGATTGAACTGTCCCTCCCTCGCTCGAGTCGAATTCGATGGGTTCCCTTGGGGTATTTGGCTACAAAGGCAAAGGGGATCGAACAGAACCCCCTCATTATTTTAATATCTTCAAACCAAACTGTGGCTCTTTGCATGGAAGGGGGCGAGGTTCGAGATATCCGCGTCTTCCAGTTTTGTGTAGATCGATGTTTAGATCAATTGCGCCTTGATCATTTTTCTGATAATCAGGCACGTCAATTATTGGAAATAGATTTTTCTTTTATGACTTATTCTCAACAGGAGCGGCTTTTATCTTTAAAAATTGAGGTGGATCAGTTTATTGAGGACCTTAAACGGCTTTTCTTGACGCGGATCAACACATCCAAACAACCTGTTTGGATCGCTGCTGATGCGTTTAGCCATCATGATGTTGTTCCGGCCATTCAAGCCTTGACGGCGAATGCCGTCTCCATCCTTTCTGAGAAGGAGTGGGTACGGGGTGGCGGAAAAAATTGGGGGCAAAATCAAGAACGCTTTCTTCATATACCTCAAAGAAAACAAGCTATGATGGTGGAGCCACCCGCATCTCGAATAGGTAAGCCGCTGATGTGGGGGATCGTTGTGATCCTGCTTGTTTTGATCTTTATAGGGCGTGTCAAACTAAAGCATCGACTGATGGAGCAAATCAATCAATTGACGCAGACCCGAGAGGATCTGTCTTCAATAAGAGCGCAGTATTTGCTGAAGCTACGTAGCCCTTCGGTTAAAGAAATGAAAGGAACTAACCCATGAAATGGATGCCTGAAGGGAAATCCTATCTGCTAGGGGTTCTTATTGGCCTATGGGTTTTTCTTGTCGCGGAGTATGCCTTATATCCCTTATGGTTAAAAGTAAAGGTTAATGACGGACTCATTCGGCGTTATCAAGCGCAAAATGCAGAGTATCAAACAAAAATTAAGCTGCTTACCACACCTTGAGATATTTGTTACAATAAGATTAAACCCTCTAGCATAAAGGAGTGCATCGTGTTGGACATCAACCAGATCATGGAAATCCTTCCGCATCGTTATCCATTCTTACTTGTGGATCGTGTTCTTGAATTTGAATATGGTAAGCGGGTCGTTGGCATAAAAAATGTCACCATGAACGAGCCCTTTTTCCAGGGTCATTTTCCAGGGCAACCGGTTATGCCGGGGGTCTTGATGATAGAAGCCATGGCTCAATTGTCGGGGATCATCTTATTATCTTTTCCTCAAACCAAAGGAAAAATGTCCTATTTTGCTTCGATCGAAAATGTTCGATTTCGCAAGCCTGTTGTTCCTGGAGACCAAATCCGGATGGAAGTGGATCTCTACAAAATGAAGGGGCCTGTCGGAAAGACGCGAGGGAAGTGTTATGTGGATGGAAAGGTCGTTGTTGAAGCGGAAATGACCTTCTCCATGGCAGATGCAGCGGTTACATCGAAGATCGATTCGACAGCAACCATTCATCCTAGCGCAGAAATTGGCAAAGATGTCGTCATTGGACCTCATGCCTACATTGGTGAGGGGGTTAAACTTGGGAACGGGGTCACGATCGAGGCGAATGTCGTGATCGAGAAGTGGACAACGATCGGGGATGAAACCCATGTTCATTACGGCGCCATTATTGGCAACGCAACACAGGATAAAAAGTTCAGGGGCGAGAAAAGTTATGTCCGTATCGGAAAGCGAAATGTCATTCGTGAATACGTCACGATCAATCGAGCCACTGCCAAAGAAGGCGAGACGATCATTGGTGATGACAACTTGCTATTAACGATGGTCCATATTGGTCATGATTGTGTGCTGGGGAATAATATTATTATGTCAAACGCTGTTCAGGTCGCTGGTCACGTGATCGTTGAAGATAATGTCGTGGTTGGCGGTATGGCGGGCTTTACTCAATTCAGTCGAATTGGAAAAATGGCTATGGTGGGAGGCTATTCGAAAGTCAATCAAGATGTGCCCCCTTTTACGCTAGTCGAAGGAAGCCCAGCGACCATACGAACATTGAATACCGTTGGCATGGAACGCAACGGGGTGACTAACCCAAATGCCATGAAAAAAGCCTATCGTATATTTTTTAGATCTAAGATCAATCTTTCCCAAGCCCTAGAAAAGGTCGCCTCGGAGATAGCGCAAACCCCCGAAGTGATCTACTTAACGAATTTTCTAAAGGCTGAAAGTCACAATGGGGTTATGCGAGGAAAGGCAGACTCACCTATTGAGGAAGAGGAATGAACTCTCTCAAAAGCGTCTTGATCATCACGGGTGAAGTCTCAGGTGATGTTCACGGTGGTTATTTACTCAAAGCACTGAAAAAGGAAAATCAAAAATTAAACATGTTTGCGGTGGGTAGCACCCATCTTCAGGAGGCGGGGGCAACGCTTCTTGCTGATCTTACTCGACGCTCAACCATTGGGTTTATCGAAACGCTGAAACATATTCCCGCCCTTCTGTTTCTGAAGAACAAACTCTCTAGACTTCTCTCATCGGGTGCTGTTGATACGCTGATCTGTATCGACTATCAGGGGTTTAATATGATCATGGCCGATATCGCGAAGAAAAAAGGGATCCGCGTTGTTTATTATATTCCACCCCAAGAATGGGTGTGGGGGTCGAGTAAGGGCATGCAAAAAGTGGTCAATTTGACCGATCAGATCATAACGATATTTCGACAAGAATATGAGCATTATCTTCCTTATACAGATAAAGTAGAGTTTTATGGCCATCCCTTGGTGGGTATGATCGAAGACTTTCTTCAAAGTCAGGTAATACTGCCAACCCTTATTCCAAAGCGAATCAGTGTTTTTCCTGGCTCGCGAGAACAAGAGATCCGCTATGTCTTTCCTGTAATGGTTGAGACCATGCAACGTCTTCACAAGATGGATCCCACGATTACGTTTGAAATAAACTTGCCCAATACCCACTATATAAAACAAATCGAACAACGATTAACCCGACTTCCGTTTCAAGTGCCCATACAAATCGGCAAGACGTATCAGGTTTTGGCCCAGAGTGAATTTGCGTTGCTGACGTCGGGAACGATTTGCCTAGAAGCCGCCATTTTGGGCGTTCCTCATGTGTCGCTCTATAAATTTAGCCGACTATCCTATCCAATCATCAAACGCGTTCTTGATAAGAAGTTTAAGTATGATTGGTTCACCTTGCCCAACATCGTAGCGGGCAAAGAAGTGATCCGTGAGTTTCTGCAAGACTTTACAGCCAAGGAACTTTCCCTTTATATTCATGATCTAATGACAAACCCAGACGCTTTAGCGACTATCCGCCAGGACTTAGTTGCGGTGAAACGACAGCTTCAAGTGGATGGGCGAATTGATGTTATTCAACAGATTGCCAAGGCAATTCTTAAGTAGAAGGGAGTCGTAATGGATAATATTGTGGTGCAAAAATATGGAGGAACCAGTGTCGGCAGCCCCGAGAAGATCATGCGGGTAGCGGATCGTATTCTGGCAACGCAGGCGCAAGGCAAGAAACTTGTGGTTATTGTCTCTGCCATGGGGGATTCAACCGACGATCTGATCAAGCTTGCCAAAGCGATCGACCCAAATCCACAGGGTCGTGAGTATGATGCGTTGATCTCAACGGGTGAAGCCGTCTCAGCGTCATTGATGGCGATAGCGATCAAAGCTAAGGGCAACGATGCGATTTCATTATCGGGTCGTCAGGCAGGGGTATATACCGAGGACAATCATCTTAAAGCACGTATTCTCGATGTCAAACCCGACCGTATACGAAAAGAACTTAATTTAGGGAAAGTGGTTATTGTCACGGGGTTTCAGGGTGTCAATAGCTTCGATGATGTCACCACGATCGGTCGAGGGGGGTCAGATACCTCAGCGGTGGTGATCGCAGCTGCACTTAAAGCGGAGCGATGCGAGATCTATACCGATGTGGATGGGGTTTATACAGCCAATCCAAATTTGATCAAAGATGCGCGTAAATTATCGGTTGTTAGCTATGATGAAATGTTGGAGATGGCGAGTCTCGGGGCGCAAGTATTACATCCGCGTTCTGTTGAAGGGGCGAAAGCCTATGGCATAGAACTCCACGTCAAAAGCAGCTACAATTTTAATGAAGGAACGATAGTAAAGGAGGTTTCGACCATGGAAATTAAAAACCCAGTAACAGGGGTCGCGTATGATGAAAATACCGCAAAGATCTCGATTCAAGGACTCCCTGACCAACCCGGAACGGCCGGTGATCTGTTTAAAAGACTAGCCGACAGCAAGGTCAATGTTGATATGATCGTTCAGAGCAATCAGGTCAATCATAAGAACAGCATCGCCTTTACGGTCAATGATGATGACTTTTCTAAAGCCATTGAGATCACCGAGTCGTATGCCAAAGAGATCAAGGCAGAGCGGGTCATTTTTGATAAAGATATAGCAAAAGTATCGATTATTGGGGTCGGTATGGTGTCGAGCCCAGGGGTGGCGGCAGATATGTTCTCGATGCTCGGAAAAGCGGGGATCAATATCGACCTTATTTCAACCTCAGAGATAAAAGTGTCATGTATACTCGCTAAGAAAGATACGCACAAAGCTGTCAAAATATTGCATGATGGTTTTGAATTGTCGAAGGGATAGGCCAAACCATGTTGCTCATTTTGGGAATGCTCCTTGCCTATGGGATCGCGTGTTTGCCTGGGTGGATGTATGCCCTTGAGAAGATCGAGGGGGGAAAGCCCTTAACTCGTTTTGCGCTGCCAGATGGAACGCGTATCCAGCAATATCTTGATTTCCCGCAGATCTGGTATGCCACTATTTTTGAAGCGATCAAAGTCGTGGTTTTCTTGGCCCTCTTTACGTCTCAAAATCCGTGGTTGTTTTTGGCCTTTTTATTAGGGGTTCTTGTACCCTATTGGCGTCCGATGCCGTTTCGAGAACTATCACTTTTTGTGTTTTTTTATTTATTGGCTACTCAGTTTTCCATTGGCATGCTCTTTGGGTTGGCGTATGTTGTGGCTACAGTGACCCGTCAACCATTCCAACCCTTTCTTGGGGTGGGGTTTTGTCTGATCGCAGGGCTGGTTCAATGGGTCTCAGGGGCTGATCTGCTTGCGGTGGGGTTAACCCTCATGATCCTTATTTTAGAACTGGCTCGGATAGGTGTCCCTTTGTTTTGGGTTAAAAGAAAGAAAACTCCCCTAACCCCTCTTTAGAAATAGAGGGGCATTTGCTGCCCTTTTCGGTAAACACCTTTTAGGATACAATTAGTCAGCTTAATGTCGGGATGTAGCGCAGTCCGGTAGCGCACTTGTCTGGGGGGCAAGTGGCCGTGGGTTCAAATCCCGCCATCCCGACCATTAAATAATGATCTCCCACGAATCCTTGAAAAAATTTTGGTCTATTTTGGATTATCAAAAAGCGGACCAAAGAGCATCATTTTTGGTTTGATGAGTTTAATAAGAAGATTTTCTAAATGAATCATAAATGTGCCAACTTTATGACTTTTCATTTCACTAACATGCTCAACGATTCCATTAATATTTGAGAAGAAATAATACTTATAATTTGACTGTTCATATGAGTGAGATGAGCTTATATTTTTTGGCATATCTCGAAGGAAGAAGGAAAGGATATCTTTTTCTTGATCAGTGAGATTAGATTGAGGATTGTTTTTATTAAAGACTTCCAATATTTTTTTCTCTGGCCGAAGCTCATGGTTAGTAACTAGATCGTCACTGCTGCTCTCGTTTTTCAACCAAGAAGACCAGATTCTAACCTCTGTGGTTTCGATCCCTTCTCTTACAATTGGGTTATTTGTGGATTTATATAGTTCTCTAATATGGGTCTCGATGAAATTTCTTAGAATTTGTGGAAAATTATTTCGAACACCACTAATAACGATACTTAAACTATTTATTCCATTCACGGTCTGCAAACGTAATTGACCGGCACATATAACCGTAGGGTATTTGTGCCCATCGCTTATTATTTTATTCTTCATCAAATCCCCCAGAGTGGCAGTAGCATCTATATATAATTTATCGAGAGGATTTTCGGGATATTTCAATATTCAACAAATAACAGAAACTTTAAATAAGAGAGATAAGTTGGGGCAGAGAATTACTCCTCAGATCGACGTGTACTACAACAGCCCCCAACGATACGGATCTCTTTGAGATTGAGGAGGGCGTCAGCTATTTTGGAATGAGCAGAGGATAAGATCCGCGATACGGTCGTTCGATGAACCCCCATCTGGGTCGCTACGGTGTCTTGTAGCTGGCCTTGTTGGTCACAAAGGCGAATCGCTTCAAATTCGTCGAGGGTCAGCGAAACGCCATCAAGGCGGCTCGAGCCTTTACACACCGGACGGAAAAGGCGTTCTTCATGGCTGCAACAGACAAAACGTTGTTTCTTAGGACGCATGTTAGCAGCATCCGCCGCCTGAACAACCACACGTGGGCTCTGTTCCTTTGACCACGCCAAGTATAATGCCTGCAGCACAACCCACACCCTTTTTTACGTAAATTGCCTCTGCCACACAGTTGGTTTGGCAGGCACCACATTCCATGCAACGATCTAGGTCGAGTACGGTGGCTTTCTTTTCTTGGAGGGCAAACACATTATGAGGGCAAACCACAACACACATGCCGCAGCCGATACATTTATCGACATTCAGGGTTAGTGTTGAAACGTTTTTTAGATAAGTAGTTTGCATAATTTATCCTATGAGTCGCAGCGCCATAAACCAGACTATTCCCATAACAAGCGCAGCCAGTTGCAAGGGAACCGCGAGCCTCATTTCTTTTTGAACCCCTGATAAAGACGTGTATGTTGATGAGCCGGTAAAGTTCATCGCGATGAAAGAGCTGATAGCCGTCATAATGAGTAGCCAAGGCGTCATGATAGCGCTGATGAGCATGACCAAAACAATCCCGACAAGCGCCCCTTTTGCCGAGAAGCTTCGGAAGGGAATCCAAGGTAAGCAGATCGGGGTGATAGCGACCCCCCCCACATAGGCCAAAACGGTGTTTCGAAGAATGATCTTTGCTTCATGGGCGTCAAAATATAAACCGTTATGATGAAAAATCGAAAGGCCGGTTAGGAACAACGCAAGAAGCAGTGTTGGCAACACAAAGCCAACCAATTCGACAGGAATTAAGACAAACCGATCCCGCAAAGGGAATCGCACCTGACGCATTTCGGGGGTTGCGTTCATTTCATTTATTAAGAAGGTGGACAAGTCCTCGGCTCGCACAGGGCCAAAGACCACTTTAAAGCCGGTTTGTTTTTTGATCTCATGGGCAGCTACACCCACCGCGCCAAGTTGGGGAAGGATAAGGGTTCGATGAGCGACGACCTCAGAGAGATGTGTCGCCTTGAGCCGTGTAATCAACTCGTCAGTGCCAAAGGTGCCTTTACCAGCTGCACACCAGACATTAACCCCCTTGGTGTCGAGGACAAGAATATACAGATTGAAACCAACCAGCTTGGAACGAACAATATCAAACGTCAATTTATAATTGGCCGTAACAATAACAGGACTGTTTTCGTCAGGTTCACCCAGAGCATATAACCCAGGTTCCTTCATATAGATCGTTCGTCCTATGCCCCAACGAACCTTTATGCTACCCAATCTGTCGGACAGAGAAAGCGTCGAGGACGTTTTTATTATGCTCATATGTGCATAATATTCATGAAAAATATTTTTGTCAAATAATGTATTAAGAGATTTGTCACGAGAATGATAAGATGTGTTTATGAAAGACCGCATTCTCTTTGTTTCGGATTTTGATAATACGATATCATTAAAAGATTTCTATAAGGTGGTCATTGAAAAATATTTATTAAAAGAAGGGTTTCAAGAATATGCAAAATGGAAGCAAGGAGACTACACGGATTTTGAGTTTCTGAGTTGGGTTTTTCGGCAATTAGATCTCGAAGAACGCCAGCTTAGAGAGGATATCTTAAATATTCCCCTTGATCCATCTTTTAAGGCTTTTGTGGACGATCTTCGACAGCATCAAGGCGAGATCAGTATTGTGAGTGCAGGGAATGATTATTACATCAAGATATTGTTGCAGCATTTCCACTTGGAGAGCATCCCTATCTATTCGAACTCAGGAACGTTCGAAAAGGGAGCGATCATCATGCGGCCTCACGCAAATGAATCTTTTTTTTCGACTCGGTATGGCATAGATAAAGCAAACGTTGTAGCCAGTCTGAAAAAAGCGGGGACACTGCTTTGCTATGCGGGTGATAGTGAGCCCGACTTTGAAGCAGGCAAGGTAGCCGCTATACGCTTTGCAAAGGGAGAGCTCCAAACGCTCTACCGACAGGCGGGTATTGAGTTTATCCCTGTCGAGTCATACGTTGATATTCATCACTATTTTATAAAGGAGGTCTGGCAATGAAACCACGCTCACACGTGATCGATATTCCAACCATTTTTGCTATTGATCGAGGGACGAGGCATGAAGTCGCTCGATTACTTAAACGAGAAGGTTTACATCGAGTGGCCATTTTCTTTGATAAAGCGATGAAAGTGATCTATGGAGCAGATATTGAAGCCTCCCTTCGAGCTGAAGGGATTCATTTTCACTCCTATTGTATGGACACGCTTGATTATGGATCGATAGCAAACTATTCCTTTTCGTTGCCCTCAGATGTAGAGGCCATTATGGCGTTGGGAGGCGGCAAGACGATCGATGGTGCGAAATATATCGCCTTTCTTAAAAAATTGCCGTTCATTAGTGTGCCAACATCGTCTTCTAACGATGGCTTTTCAAGTCCGGTGGCCTCGCTCATCGCCAATGGACATCGAACCACCGTTCCGGCTGCGGGGCCTTACGGGATCATCATCGATCTTGATATTATTGCAAACGCGCCAGAAATGTTCATCTACTCGGGTATTGGGGATTTAATGTCAAAGATAACCGCGCTCTGGGACTGGAAATTTGAAAGTCGGCATATCGAAGTGCCTTATGATGATTTTGCGGTGATGATCGCACAAAAGGCCGTTAATAGTTTTGTGAGCTTATCGAGTTTTGATTTTAAAGATAGTCATTTTTTAAGTGAATTCCTCTATTCATTATGCATGAATGGGATCGCGATGGAGATCTGTGGCAGTTCGGCGCCGGCAAGTGGTAGCGAGCATCTTATTTCTCATGCGATGGATAAGATCTCTAAAACACCCTATCTCCATGGTATGCAAGTTGGCATATCGACTTACTTGGTGAGTCTGCTTCAAAAGAATCAAACCGACGACATCCGGCGGGTCTATGACACGATCGGCTTTTGGCGAGAAGTCAAAGCATTAAAGATCCCTCGACAACTGATACATCAGGCGATCGACATTGCCCCAAGCATTAAGCCGCAACGACATACTGTTTTACATGAGAAGAAATATCGAGACCAAGCTCAAGCGCTTTTAATAACGGACAAGATCCTTTCCGAGGTGCTTGTCGACTAGCCCCGCTACCACCCTTGACCGCGACGTTTTTCGCGATAGGCTTTGTCGAGGCTAGCATAGGTGGTGTAATCGTTTTCCAGCTCCGCTCGAGGTATTTTGAGGAATTCTTTGGTTTTAAGTTTGAGGCAACTGGCGATATCTGGCTCTCCCCATTTTCCGAACATGATCTGTTCTTTGGTCGTATTGTGGAAGAGCTTCATTCCCTCTTTGAAGGTTTTCTTGCGAGGTTTTGTGTCAGGCATGGTGGGTATTATAACAAAATTGGATTATGACTGTCTCTATCGTAGAGCAGCTTGTACACCCAATAGCTTTTCAGGACTTTTTTGACATAGCGATTCGTTTCTGGGTAGGGGATACTTTCGATGAAAAGGTCTAGATCATCGATTTTGCGAAACCGCGATAGCGCCCCCGTTCCACAATTATAGGCCGCGATCCCTTTTTCTATGCCTAGCGTGTTCAACACCCATTTTAAATGATAGAACCCAAGGCGAATATTATCGGAGGGCTCAAAAAGGTTATAATTGGCGAGCTTCAAACTTTTTGCAGCACCTGCTGCGGTAAAAGACATCAATTGCATTAGACCTCGTGCATCAGACACTGAGGTGGCGTAGGGATTATAATTTGATTCTTCGCGAATGAGTGCCATAACGAGAAAGGGATCCATCGAGAGGTCGTTTTTCACCAAATTATCGCGAAGCAATGGCTCCCATGCAAGGGGATAAGCTAAATAGGGACTGGGATATCGCTCATTTAAACGAAACAAATAATGGAACTGATCGTTTTCTTTAAATGTCCAATACAGATCTGCCCAAACGGCGTTGTCACTAGGGTAAAAGGATTTGGCTTCGTAATAAACATCATCAAGGGCGTTGGCCGCGAGCAAAGCGTGCATTCGGGTAGGCAACTTTTTGCTGTTTTTATCAGGCGGAATAAAGGGGCTTGGATCGAAGCTAGGTATGACTTGGGTGGCGTCGAACGCACGATAGCTATAAAATGACAAAGGGAAACGCCGTTGAAGGTTTAGCCAGTTAGCCGTTGCTTGTTCACTTTGCCCCAAAGCAATATTTACTTTGCCTTGCCAATAGAGAGAAGCATCAGCAAAATCACCCCGCTCAACCGATTTGAAGCGATCCATTGCTAGACCATAATTACTGCGTTCAAACTCAATAAGTCCTTTTTCGAAACCAGCTCGCAGGGCATGGGCAGGGATCTTTTCAAGATAGTCCATCATACGCCATGCGTTATCGAGATCCCCTTTTTTCTTGAAGGTGCGAAAAAGGATGAACGCCCCATCATTGCTATAACTATTACCAGGGAAGCGGTCTATCATCTCTTCGTAATATGCATATTTCTCTGCATCAGCGGTGACCATCGTTGATAGGAAGTAAAGTTTATCACCACTATCAGGAAGTCGATCCCAGAGTGTTTGTGCTTTTTCCTTTTGGCCGGCCCCACCATAACAGCGAGCGAGGAGAATTTGCAAATCCTCACTCATAAGGTCGATGCTTGGGATCTTTTGAAAACATTGTAAAGCCTCGCCATATTTAAATTGGCTGGTGAAGAGCCTCCCTAACACCAAGGATTCAGAGGGTTGAAGCGGTTGTCCGAGGTAGAACTTTAAGGGAAGCTCAAGGGCTTGTCGTCGTTCTCGATAGGGTTCTTGTTTATTTTTTCGAGAGAGGATTTCCTGATACCAAGCGTTCGCGGTGACATAAGCCCTTTGTTTATAAGCCGACTGAAGCGCATAGTACGAAGCATAAGGATAAAGAGGGGATGAGGGTGGAACTTGAATAAAGCGCTCAAATGCGTCTTGGTAATTGTTGGTTAAATATGCTGCCTTGGCCTCTGTATAAAGGGTGGATCCCTCTGAAGAAAATCCTATACACACCGTGATAAAGAGAAGAACCATAAGGCCTTTACGCATGCGACATATTGTAGCATGATACAAGGTATATGGAATTCGTTAAGGCCATCGTTTTAGGGATCGTTGAGGGCATTACTGAGTTTTTGCCGATCTCATCTACGGGACATCTGATCCTCGTCAACGAATGGCTTCGTTTTTCAGCCTCTTTTACGAAGCTTTTCGATGTTTTCATTCAATTAGGGGCGATGCTCGCGGTCGTATTCTACTTTTCATCTCGTCTTTTACCCTTTGGGAAAAATATATTCCAAAAAAAAGAGATCTACTCGATCTGGAAAAAAGTGATCATTGCCGTTTTTCCAGCTATCATTTTTGGAGCATTGTTAGGCGACTTTATTCAGTCGACGTTGTTTAATCCCGTCACGGTTGCTATTGCGTTGATGTTTGGAGGGCTTCTGCTCTTAGTGATCGAGGATTATCGTCATCGCGCACCGATCGGGTCGGTGCAAAGTCTTTCCTATCGAACGGCATTCTTTATTGGTTGCTTTCAATGCTTGGCGATGATCCCAGGGACGAGTCGTTCAGCGGCAACCATCATTGGGGCGATGCTTTTGGGTGCCTCTCGACAGGTAGCGGTTGAGTTTTCATTTTTCCTGGCTATCCCGACATTAGGAGCGGCAACGGTTTATTCACTCGTTAAACATGGGGTGTTGATGACCATGCAGGAAAAACTGATCCTATTAACAGGCTTTTGGGTCTCGTTTTTTGTGGCATGGGTCGTGATCGCGGGGTTTATGGCCTATATTTCAAAGCGGGACTTCAAGGGTTTTGCCTATTACCGGATATTACTTGGCCTTGCTGTTCTGGTTTACTTCGGATTTCTAAAGCGAGGTTAAGGGATCGGATAGCTTTCGGGGATAAGTCCGAGTGCTTTCCACTCTTTTAATGGAAGCGGAAGTTCTTCAATAATGCCTTTATAAATATTATAGATCCAGCCATGGAGTAAGGGATAATTTGGTCGACAAAAGGCTTGCTCGAGCAGCGACGTTTTACAAAGCCGTTCAAGCTGGTCGACAACATTCATTTCGGATAATTTATCAGCACGATCCTTATCTGAAAGTGCATCAAGCATGTCTTTATGTCGAAAATGTAGATGGGTAATGGGTGAAATACAGGCCTCGACCAGTTGTGAGGTAGGTCCTGACAAAGTGTCAATAATCCCTCGACATTGATAATGACCGCACACGATAATATGCCCCACTTCCAAGGCGTTCACAGCAAGATGGATCGCGGCTAAAGAATTGACATCTGTCAGAGAGACTTGGTTAGCCACATTGCGAATGGCAAAGATCTGTCCAAGTTGGCTCTGAGTGATCGCATCGATCGAGGCTCGACTGTCAGAGCAACTGATCAAAAAAAATGAGGGAGACTGTGCCTTTGATAACTCAACAAAGTAATGAGGATCTTTGGCTAGATGCTTCTGTGCCCATACCTTGTTATTGCTAAGCAACTCTTCATAGGCGCAATCCGTCATTGGGCTTTGAGGCAGGCTTTATAAATATTCTCAAAGATCGTGGGGATGACTGCCGCGCTCACTGAAGAAAAGGCAATGCGTAGGACGCCCGACAAATTAATAAGCCCCGTATCAAATTCGTTGAGAAGGATTTGACGGACTTTCTCACAATCAAGGCCATTCTTAAGCGTCACACACATAAAATATCCGCTGTTAAAAGGGAGGGGTTCAAACTGTTCGGTGTATTCGGGATGAATGGCAATGGTTTTCTTGACAGCCTGATACCGAGCGAACAGCGTCTCGTATTTGGCCTTTTTTTCGGCGCCATAGGTGCTTGATTCGTACGCTTGTAAAAGGAGTGATTGACCTAAATGGGAGGCGTTCGAAATATTGCCTCGAATAGCCCCCGCTGTTTTGGCCTCAAGAGCCGTGTAAAGTGCTTTGGTGCCAAGTCGGACTCCGTAGGTCATAAATCCAACCCGAAGGCCCCAAACGTAGTCCTCTTTAGTAGGCCCATCAAGTTTGACCGCAAGGACGTGAGAGTGTACATCGGCAAGTCGGGCAAATAAGGATTCGGTTTCGATACCATTCTCGTACACCAGTCCAAAATAAGCGTCATCAATAATGGCGACGATCGTATGGCCCTTTTCAGCGGCCTCAAGGATGATCTTTTGGATTTGGGTGGCTTCGATGGTGGTAAGGGAGTAACCGGTGGGATTATTGGGGAAATTAAAAAGCACGACTTTTTTCGCAGGCTCACCGGCAAGTAAGGCTTGTCGAAAGCCCTCAAGGTCAAGTCCATCACCCTTAAATAAGGGGAATGGCGTAAGCTTTGCCCCATAGCCATTACTAAATATGAGACTATAGTTGTCCCAGGAAATATCGGGGATGAGAAGGGTGTCCCCTTCGTCGAGGAACAGATAGCCCACCATGCTAAGTCCATGGGTCAGGGCGCTAGTAACAACCGGCAGACTATATTCTTTTCCAGCCAAGGATGGGTTCTTTTCTGCGATCAGGGTTTTCCATTTCTCGCGAAGGGTTGGGAGTCCAAAACTCGGCGCGTAGGGAAAGACTTGCTTGGGATTAAGGGAGACTTTGCTCGCGATGGATTCGAGACGCATAGGGGTGGCATCGTCTTCGACGGCTTCGCCGATGGTGGCGTTAATGGCTTTGCCCTTGGCCTCTGCCGCTTGAGCGAGAATGCCTTTTTTAGGGAAATAGATCTGCTTGCCGCGTTTGGATAGAAGCGAAAAGATCGCGGGGGACGCTTGGGAAATGACATCATTGAGGTCAACGGCTAATGGATTCATGGTATAGCTCCTTGGTTGATGGTCTTGACGTCACTTTACGGGTCGGGACGGAACCTTGTCAAGCGGTTGCTGGCATAGGGGCATTCGCCAGCCCGCAATAGTTGCTGCGCAGCAACTATTCGAGCCTCCATAACAGCTAAAATCACCACAGGACAAGGCTTAGAAGAAAATAAACCACAAAATAACGATGCTTTTGGCGCATTTGGCGCGGAGTTGCCTGCAATAAATCAAAAGCGGGTACGATGAATTAATGAAGACAATATAGAGAGGAAGTGTTTGAAATATGAATTATAAAGTCGTGGCCATAAAAGAGGGATTTTGGGCAACAAACATCACCAGTTATACTAGACGAGGTGGTGTTGCAGCACTAGTGGGGGGTGTAGTATTTTCAACAGGGTTGAATTATCAGCTACCTATTGCCATGATTGGCGGAGCAGTTCTTTCTTTATTTGCCACCGCTATTCCGACGATGTTAGATAGCCGCTCAATTCATAATAGTTGGAATAAGCAGGCAGAAAAACTACTGCCTTTGCCTATTTTCTTGGCTATATTGACTGTGTGTTATCATGAAAATTTCACGACGGCTACCCTTTTTTATACTCTCCTTATGGGGAAGATAGTTGGGCACCAATTGGCTGATTGGCTTAATGAAGTCAAGGAAAAGGGTTCTAATTATTATTTATTGAACAAAATGAATGAGTGGAGAAGTCGAAATATCGAAAAACCTAATGAGAATAATCTGGTTGGTTAGGTAAAAATCTGCTCAATTGGCGATATTGGTGCGCAAATGATACTATCTAGGGATGACCACCCCTTGGCAACACCGTCTAAACGATCGCCCCGACTGGGCCAAAGTTGTCAAGGCAATCGCCGCATGGTCAGACGTTCAACAGCAACAGCTCAGCGACTGGGTCGAGCAGTTCCACTTAAACCCGAACATGGCCCTTGAGGCCGCGATATTAATGGAGGAATGTCGGCTTCAAAGGAAAACTATCGAAACCCTTTCAACCCTTGATCCCGACAAAGGCCAAGCCTCTGCGGTGTTCATGAAGGCACTTCGAACCCTTCGTTATCCCCAGTTACAGGCTTTACGTGACGAGATCGCGCAACTTAAGAAACAACTGCGATCACCCAACGCCCAAATCCATTACAGCGATGATCTCGAAAGCGATGCCTTTGAACTGCGCTACCGTGTGCGGTCTATGCAAGACTGGGACGCCCTCGCAACCTACATGCAGACCCATCGAAACGAAGCAGATGCCTTGCTTCAAACCATTAAGACCGGCCATGTGGACACCTAACGTCCTCGTTGTTCTTTCAGAGGCAAGGGCATTCCCCCTAACCCAAACGGTGCTTAGCCGACTTCCCGATGTTCCTGTTGTAGAGGTCAAAACCGAGGCCGAACTTTCACCTTATCTATCCGATAAAAAATCGCTTATTTTGCGACCCATAAAAGGGGCGCTATTGAAAGCATGTCCTGGCACGACCGCCTATCGGTGTTGTGGTTATCAGATACTCAATACAGGACTCAATTGTGGCTTTGACTGTACCTATTGTATTTTACAGGACTATTTGGAAATCCCCGCTCAAACCGTTTTCGTCGATCTACCGGAACAGTTGGAGGCACTCAAAAAGCAGATCCAAACCGAACCCCTGCGACAGTGGCGGATCGGGACAGGCGAGTACACGGATAGTCTCATCCACGACCCGTGGACGGGGTTGTCGGGCTTATTGATCAATTGGGTGCGGGATATGCCAAACGTTATCCTTGAACTAAAGACAAAATCTATTCATGTTGACGAGCTGCTTCGTCATATGGCCCCACCGAATGTAGTGGTGGCGTGGTCGGTCAATACCGTGCAGGTAACAAAGGATCTCGAGTTGGGCACACCAACGCTTCATCAGCGATTGGAGGCAGCCAAGAAAGTCGTAGACCATGGTTACTCGGTGGCGTTCCACTTTGACCCGATCGTTCCCTACACAGGCTTTGAGCCAGCGTATCAACAGGTTGTTAAATCCATCCTCTCCATCATTCCGGCTTATAAAATTAGATGGGTAAGCTTTGGTGTTCTGCGTTTTACGAAAGGCATGTACGACCGTTTCAAGCGCCGCTCCCCAAAGTATCTGGGTGAGATGATCTTGGCTCCCGATCAGAAGTGGCGATTTTCAAGACCCCTTCGTATCCGTGCGTATCAAGCGGTACAGTTGATATTTAAACAACAAGCCCCGAATGTTTATACCTATTTATGCATGGAGTCCCCACAGGTTTGGGAGGCCGTTTATGGCATTGACCATGGCAGCAATGATGTCTTTGAGCATGCGTTTAATGAGGCGGTATATTGAAACTCTCTCATATCGCCTTGGGCGGCTGGATCATGGGCAGAGACGGCTGGTCAAATGTCGACGATGCCGATTCTGTCGCGGTCATTCATGCCGCATATGATAAAGGGATCAACGCAATAGACACAGCTCCATTTTATGGTAAAGGCCATGCTGAAGAACTCATTGGAGTCTCGCTTCAAGGCCAGCGCGATAAGTGGATCATCGCCACCAAGTGTGGTTTGCGTTGGGAAGAGGGCAAAGGGGTGTTCCACGATTTGTCGCCGGCTCGGGTGCAAACCGAGCTCGAGGATTCGCTTCGTCGTCTCCGAACGGACTATATCGACCTGTATCAGCTTCATTGGCCGGATCCCAACACACCGCTTGAAAATACACTTGAGGTGATAAAGAAGGCCATCGACAAAGGTCAAGTCAAGCAAGTGGGGCTGTGTAATTTTTCGCTAGAGGATATTCAACTGGCGCGAACCATCATGCCGATTGCCTCTTTGCAACACCCCTATTCATTGCTAAACCGAGATGTTGAGGCTGATATTCTTCCGTTCGCTAAAGAGCAGGGGCTCGCCTTTATGGCCTACGGCCCGTTACATGGGGGGCTGCTTTCGGGCAAATATACGCATCGTCCGAGTGCACCGAAAGGTGAGGCGAAAAGCTATTTTTACGAACACAACAAAGAAGCGACATGGCAACAAGCCGAACCGATAATAGCGAGTCTTCGCCAAAAGGCTCAAGAAAGTGGCCGTTCCGTGGCTGCCGAAGCGATACAATGGATACTCTCCCAAGCTGGCGTCACCACGGCCATTGTTGGTATGAGAAATATTGTGCAGTTAGAGGAGAATTTTCAAGGACGTTTTTAGGCTTAAGGTTGAGAAGATTTTCGACTTTCCAAAATATGATTCAATAAATCACTGGCCACAATGAAATTTTTGCCGCTCTCTGAGTTTGTTCTAGATTTGAATTTATCGGAGAGTTGTTGAATGATTGAGTGGGCATCCTCGACTTCTTTCCATTCAGAAAGAGCTTTTCGTGTAAATACGAAAACCCTCTCATTTTCAAGAGAAATTGACACAAGCGTTTCAGTATTTTGTGTTTTCCATGAATAAGTGAAGACCGGATGGAGCATACTGACCGTAAAATCTTCGACATGTGGTCGTTTCCCTAGATGAAAGAGAATCGTCCTATCCTCTGATTTGTTCAATTGATCGGCTAAAGCAATGGCGAGGCCCATGAAGGACGTGTCTACTATTTTGTTTTGTTCCTGTATCAAATTAAACAAGAAATCTCGTGCACCACCATAGAGTTTCTGATTTGCTTGACTGCTTTTGCATGCAGCACAAAATTTATCATATAAAAGATTACTTGCTTGTTTCCATAGATTACTTCCAAAAAGAATAGAAGAGGATAGTGTTAGTGGATCGGCACGATTTATAAGCACTTTTCCTTTTTTTATATCTTGCGTAGAAAGTCTAAACACTAATTTCATATTGTTAGGTTCATTGTATTCAAAAACGAGCATATGCGCCTTGTGTCCTTGAGAAGTGATCGAGACTTTAGCGCCCTTATAAAACCCCATAATCATTGCAGAAGGACTGCTTTTAACTTGGCCAGTTAATGACATAGCAAGCAGCTTATAAGTATCTGCTTTAGGAGTAACTAACGCCACTATTTTTTTCTTCACCAGAATGCCTCCGAGCAGTATATAAAGTTATCGTTTATATTTGGGCGTTTCCTCAACCAATGTGGATGTATTAAGAATATTCCATATATACCCCAAGCTGGCGTCACTACGGCCATCGTTGGCATGCGTAATGTCGCTCAGCTTGAGAGTAATCTAAATTTTGGGCACGTGCCCAAAATTTAGATTATCGATGTTTCGGTCCGCCCATCATTCCGCCCATAAGGCCTTCTCCGGCGTGACGATCTTGCATTTTCTTTTCCATTTTATCGATGTGGTCATTTAGCTTTTTCTGCTGTTCGGGTGTCAGGATCTTTTTGTACTCCTTGGCATATTTGACATGCTCTTGAAGCACTTTCTTTTGATCATCAGCGAGCTGGTTAACGATCTCATCCACTTTTCTGTCATCGATCTCACTTTTGGCAAGTTCTTTTCGGAGCGCCTGATGACGACTACGAAGCTCTTTGCCGACCTCGCGGCCTTCTTTTTCCTGATCTTTACGAAGGTGCTCTACCTTTTCACGTTGATCTTTGCTCAGATCAAGATCTTTGACCATATTCATCATCATCCCTTTGCCATCCTTAGGTTCACCAAGAGGGCCCTTGCCCCCGTTGGTTGGTTGTTCAGCTGCAAACAAAGCCCCTGAGAGGCCTATCACTAATATTATGGTATAAAGTCGTTTCATGTTGCTCTCCTTTTATATCAAATAAGTTCCAAACGCTGCCGTAATTCCTCCCTTCATAAGCATTAAATGTCCCAACTCACCAAGAGATCGCTGCTATTAGGTGCGAAGATCTTTATAATACTCTGACTTGTTAAGTTATTTTCGATAATATGCCGAACCTCAAAGGTTCCCATCGATAGGAATAAGCTTGCAACAACCGCAGCTGGAAGAAGTCGATGAAGCCAATGAAATGTTTTTTCTCGACTCGATACGGACGTCTTGATACGATCCCATACCCAAGGTGGCGGTTCCAATTGCGTCGCCTTTATGTGTTCAAATAACGATTTCTCCATGTTGCTGCACCTCCGCATATTTCTCTTTTAACAATTTTCGTCCTCGATTAAGCCGAGATCGAACGGTTCCAATAGGGATACCGAGGAACTGGCCAATAGACTCATAATCTAGCCCTTCGATATCCTTTAACAAAATCGGTGCCCGATAAGCTAACGGCAAGGTTGCCACAAGATTGACCAATACATTCTCCTCGTCTGACTCAAGCACCGAGGTTTGAGCCAGGTCTTGAACAAAGGTTTGTTCCCAATGTTGACGACGACGCTCTCGCTTTAATGTGTTAAGCGTTAATCGAATACCTGCTTTCATCGTCCATGCCTCTAACGATCCCGTAGGGACAAATTGCTTTCGTTTCTCGTATACATGAACAAAGGTGTCATGTGTTAGATCTTGCGCAAGACCTTGATCCCGCACCATTTTGTAGATAACGGAATAGGTGCGACCTGCGACTGCGTCATATAATTCTTTCAGGGCAGCTTGATCGCCACGAATAAAATCATCAATAACCGTTTTGCTGATCGTCATCTTTACTATCATAACAAAAACCAAGCGCAAAAAGTTCCCTTTAGTGAAAGCATCCGCTACAATACCGACATGCTTCGATATAAACTGGCCATGATAGGGATGTTGTTGAGCCTTTGCTTGGGTTGGCAAAGTGTAGATTCCTTGGGCATGGGGAATTCAAATATCGTCTTAGGGTTTCGTGGCGATATGTTGTGGATAAACCCTGCTTATTGCCATAATCTGGGGTGGAGCTATGGTCAACAGACTATTGATACGCAGCATCGGGACTATCCTCTTTATGAGGCTCAGTATTGGACGCTGGGAAATCTTGCCACAGGAAAGCTTCATATTATTGATGCCCTTGGACAGGATTGGCAGATCGCCATGACGGGATTGGGTGTGGAGTTACCAAACAGTGGTAAGGCCGGTATTTCCTATGAAAGCGTCGTCATGACCAGTGGGAATGTAGCGCTTAACGCTTGGTCGACCCTCGTGGGTGTTTCGGTTCCGATCCGACAACCTTTTCAAGGATGGTTAGGGCTGACGCTAGAAAATGTTTTTAGGCAAGACCCTTTACCGGTGGGTCTCGAATTGCCACCGCGGTTTTCCGTAGGCTTGGGGCTGCTTCCAGCTAACAATTGGTTGTGGACGAATTTGATTGAATATACACGCCAAGAAGGTCAATCACTTCAATATCGAACAGGGGTCGCGATGCTAATGGAAAACAAATGGACTTTATCAGCAGGTATCGCCAAAGAGGGGGTTGCGTTGGGGTTTTCGCTTCCCCTCGGGATCGGGAAGTTCCCTGATCTTACCCATTTCTCCATGTCGGTGTTGATGCCCAACGATATTAAGGAAGAGCTTCGATATAGCTGGGCATTCTCAATTGGCGGGAAATAAACTACGCGGTTTTCTAATGATTGCATTGTTGCTGGCACTGGGGGGAATAGCCTATCAGTTCAGGGTTCCCCTTGAAACGACGCTCCCTTTTGTCTTGGCCCCGACGCAAACGCTTTATCAGCTTTATCTGACCGATTCAGGATATGTCGCCGTGACAACAACCCCCTCGGGCGATTATTTTATCCAAACAGAAAAACAAACAAGGGGCCCCTTTCGCTCACTCGGCGTCACAAGCGCCCCCATCGTGTTGACTAAAACGAAGCGCAACGCCCAACTCCAACATGTCGCCAGTCTCAGTGACATTTGTTTTTTTACACGATTTCGCTGGCCTGGGGACAGTGTGTTCGCCTGTAAGCAAAAGGGAAAGTGGTATGTCAAAGAAGGTCGACATCTCGTCGGGCCTTACTTGAAGGTCAAATCGCTGACGCTTGACCCCGATCGAGCCCAAGTCATGGCTGTGGTGACGGGCCCTTCTGGCGATTATCGTCTTGTTGACCGTAAAACAAAAGGTCCTTACAGCGAGGTGTTGCCAGTGCTTACTTGGAGTCCAGATGGTCGAGACCTTGCCTTTGTAACCCGACGAGGACAACGATACTTTGTCCAAACCAATAAACGCACATGGGGGCCTTACGAGGCAGTGCGCGAAATCCGATGGTCCGCAACCGGCTTTGATCTTGCTATTCTTGCCAAGGTTGCAGGCCAATGGTGGGTGTTTTCGGATTGGGGTCGTTTTGGTCCCTTGCCACCCTCCGTCCACGCCCTTCAAGTCTGGCCACAAAAGAGCCGTTTTAGCTTTCAAACCCTCGACGGTCGAATATTAACCACACATTTCTGGTGGAATCGAAAGCCCTTCATCGGCTCCATCATCACCGACCCGCGCGGCCTTCCCGCCGGCAGTGTTTACTATGACCCGCTAAAACACGTCGTGGTTAGGATGCGGTAGCGTTTTAATTCACCCTTGTCATGGCGAGGTCGAGCCCCTCTGAGATGATCGTTGAGATAACAGTGGGCACATCAGCTAGGACTGGCTCAAGTGCCTTTAACTCAGCCTTGGTAAAGCGTCCTAGCACATAATTCGACAGGTCCGAAACAGGATGGTCAGGCAGAATGCCAACGCGCAATCGAGGAAAATCTTGCCCCAACACACCAATGATAGATTTCATCCCATTATGCCCCCCCGCAGAGCCGTTCTTGCGAAGGCGGATCTTTCCAAACGGCAGGGCAATATCGTCATAAAGAATAAATATATTTTCAGGTGGAACCTTGTAGAATTGAGCCACCCACGCAACAGCCTGCCCCGAAAGGTTCATATAGGTAATGGGTTTTGCAAGCACAACGGCAGCCCCCTCGACGCTATATCGCCCATGCTCGACAACGCCGCGTTCGCGCTTTAGTGCCGAACCCCCAGCTGAAGCGATCAGCTGATCGATCGCCATAAACCCCACATTATGGCGGGTTAGCTCATACTCTTTTCCGGGATTGCCGAGACCAATAAAGGCGAATAGGTTAGACATGAATCTTCGAGATCTTCCAGACACCCTTTTCCCTGAAGGCTGGAATGGCTTGTCGTTTAGCCTTATTTAGCAAGCCATTGAGAGGGACTTCACGAGATTTTGCGTAAGTAGATAATCGAATAATGTCACTTGCGCGCAGATAGGCGATCCGCTTATGAAGAGATTCCATGAGGGCGAGCGTCAAAACACGCTCCATGGTAGAGGATACTTTTTTTTCGCTTTTCCGATATTCATCGAATGAACGATAATAGACGGCTTTCTCTTTATCTCTGATAATAAGGGGGGGGAACCCGAGTTGCATCAGCTGATAGTTAATAAGGACTCGGCCAATACGTCCATTTCCGTCCACAAACGGATGGATGGTTTCAAACTCCAAATGAAACCGAGCCAGCCGTTCAATAAAATATTGTCGATGCTGACTAGAATAACGAGTTAATGCTTGGTCGAGCATCTCCGCAATATTCTCTGGAGCAGGTGCAATATGGGTTCCTACTCGAACATATTCGTTTTCGTTTCGAAACCGCCCAGCGATCTCATCCTTAATATTGCCAATCAGCATCTGATGAAGAAGGAGGATCAATTCTTTATTGATCATATTTGACCCCATCTTGGTCTTAATATATTCAAACACCCGACCTAAGTTTTTGGCCTCAAACACCTCTCGAACGGAAACATCGCGAGACACTTCCATTTCGAGAAGAATTTTTTCTGTTTCAGAAATGGTTAAGGTCGAGTTCTCAATCGCGTTGGAGTTATAAACGGACTCGGGAAGCTCCGCTTCAAAGATAATATCGAGCAGCGATTCCTTGTTGGGCTTCAAGGAATCATACGTGTGTTTAAGGTCATCGAGTTGTTTTCTTGTTCCATTTGAAAGGGTCATATTAATGTTTGCATTTTACACATATTCACGACAAAACGTCAATTCATCGTGAATATTCGTCAAATATGCCAAAAATTCACGCTTGATTTGCCCAGAGGCTTCAACGTATACCCCATGCTTTTAGAAAACATATCGGTCAAGTTCCCAAGCTAAAAGATGCTCGATCCCGTTCCGATTCCCGTAGGAAACATCGTCGAGCGTGATGACCACCTTCCTATGGGCATCATGAATCAGTTCAAGATTGCCGAATTCACGAGCCACAACGCTTTCATCCGACAAGGTGTGGGCAACCTGGATATAAATTCGCGTTCCATTCTTCTCGGCGATAAAGTCTATTTCAAGTTGATTTAATTTACCGGTATAAACCTGAAAGCCTTTTCGTCTAAAGTGCAAATAGATGCTGTTCTCCAAGGGCTTACTCAGACTGGGATCAAATTGGGATGAGAGATATGCCCGAAACCCCAGATCATTTAAATAGTACTTCCGACTGCTTGAAAGGATTTCCTTCCCCTTTATGTCATAACGGTCAACTTCGTGTAAGAGATAGGTTCGAGTGAGATAGCTTAAGTAGTTTGATAGTGTTTCCACGTTTGTTTTGATGCCATGGCTTTTTAAGTGGTCCACGATTTTATTAACGGAGAACAAATTGCTGATATTGTTGGTAAGGAATAAGAATAGCCGTTCGAGTAAAAAGGTGTCCTTGATATGATAGCGAAAGGCGATGTCTTTGAGGATAATCGTGTCAAGTAGCGACATTATATAGTGTCGTCGAAGCGACTCGTTTTGGAGGTGAAACATTTCCGGCAGCCCCCCTTGTTGCAAAAATTGAATATAGCTAGCTTTGCTTTTTTCCTGTTTCGTGATGCCACAAAATTCGTCATAGCTAAACGGGAGAATCTCAAAAACAATATATCGCCCACTCAGAAGGGTTGCCAATTCACCCCGAAGGAGGTCTGAGTTAGAGCCAGAGATGATAATATCATAAGCATGGGAGGGGTGTTGGGAGAGTGAATTGACCGCTTTCTCCCATCCAGAAATCCATTGAATTTCGTCGAGAAAGATATAAAGCTTTTTATCAAGAGCATGCTTTAGTTTATGGGCCTCAATGAGCGCAATTAGCTGCTTATAGTCGGCGATGTCATCAAATTCATTCAGTTCTTTGTTTAGATAAAAAATTTCTTCTGGGGCGATGCCCTTTTCAATAAGTGATTGGATTATCTGTCTCAATAGGTAGCTTTTCCCTGCTCGTCGTTGCCCCATGAGCACTTTGACCAAGCGAGTATTGAGTGCGGATAACAGTTGTTCAAGGTGTTCAACCCGAGGCTGGCCGGTATCCCCCAATAATAGTTTCACATTTTCAATCATACTTGATAAAATACGCTATTTTTATCAAACATTCAAGTCTATTTGAAAATATTTGACAACCCACCAAATAAAATCCATATAACATCTGTCCCCCCAAACTGCAACAAATCCCTTTTCCGATCGATGAATTGTATAGATATCAAATTAAAGTTGGAGGAAAAGATGTTAAAAGTCATATCCCTTAAAAGTGACTGGTTTGCTGTAGTAGTAGAGAGCTCCTTTAATCAATTTGGCGAGGAGTACACAAATTGCGAGGGTCTAAGGACGACAGGCCCAAACGATACTGCCTCACAATTTTATACCCATTACAGGAATGTTGAACTACCAACCCTTAAACAGCTTGTTGACTATATGACAATGGTAGAATGTTCAGGATATGGGGGTGTTATCTTTGGCCCCGCTGTAGGGGTTGAAGTAAACAAAGAAACGAATATTGGAATCTACACTCTAGGGAAAGATTGGAAGCCAATACATTTCAAGGAAACCTTTGGAGCTTTTGATGGTTCAGATATTACAAGTACATACGAAACAGCCGATATTGAAGCAATTCAAGAAAAGAATCTTTCTTATCTGCAGCAACGGATAGAAATAAAAGAAGGGAAGATTTCATTCAAAGTTCCATAGGTAGATTGTTCTATTGAATGAAACGGGTGCCAACGGGCCTAGTTCAGGAAAAATTGTTCCGCAAAACAATTTAGTCTTAGTATATAATACCCCCCATGCGCTACGCGAACTATGGAAATGGCCGGCCTTTGATGTGGCTAGTTGTCCTTGTTTTCCTTTTCTTTGGGGGCTTTCGTGTTATGTCGGTCATGCTGGGTCTCGTTTTTGCTCTATTCCCGCTTATTCTTTTTTCAATAGCAGCGTTGTTTATTTTCCAAACGTTAACGAAGAATCAGATCATCGGGGGTTATATACATACTCAATCGGCCACCCATAATCAGTTTGTTGAATTGCTTGTTCGCTTAGCTGTTCACGTGATCGCGGCCGACGGGAAAGTCGAGACCGTCGAGATCCAAACC
>CAIUCY010000019.1 GCA_903897765.1 uncultured Candidatus Marinamargulisbacteria bacterium
ATTGTTACCTAAGATGGCGATCCAAGCGTAAATTCGAATTAAGAAATTTGTCCAGAATGGAATAATAACCAGAAATAACCAAAACGTTTTTCGCTTACTTCTTGCCATAAAGTAAGCTGTTGGAATAGCAAAAAAAATCATAATAACGGTGGCGATAATGCTCATAACCAATGTATTCAAGAGAACCTTGGCATAAATAGGGTTCCATAACTGTTGATAGGCGTCTATCGTCAGTTGATTGGTAACGCCCCCATAAAGCCCTCGCCGTAAGAAGCTAAAACTGAAAATAATTACAATGGGCGAAAGAAACATCCCCCCCATCCAAACACTGAGCGGAGCAATATAGGCAAAGCCGGCTCGGATCTTCACGGTGATGCGACCTCTACAAGTCTGCAAGAGGTTGGATCCCATGTGATAAAAACAGGTTCTTTCCAAGAAAAATGATCACTACCTGCCCCAACGACGTGAGGTTGTTGAACGCTTATTAATCGCTCCCCTACCTTTACATAAATTCGACTTTGATATCCCGCATAAACGATCTCTTCAACAATACCCCGAAAGACGGGCCCCTGCGTATTAAGGGGCAAACGATGATAGAGTGTGATCTTTTCTGGGCGAAGCGATACCGTAACCTGCGAAAAAGGGAGAACGGAGATTGTGCTTGTAATTTTGAGCAGTCCTAATTGATCTATGCTCACCATGATATCTGACCCGATTACCATATCCACTTGTCCCGTAAACAAATTCGTTTCACCAATAAATTCAGCCACAAAAGCGTTGGCGGGCTGATCATATATCTCAAAAGCACTACCTACTTGCAAAATCTTACCCTTATCCATTACTGCAATTCGATCTGACACCCCAAGGGCCTCTTGTTGATCATGCGTCACATAAATAAACGTAATACCCACTTCATCATGAAGAGCATCTAAATCCACCAACAATTGATGCCTTAATTTGGCGTCTAATGCACTTAACGGCTCGTCCAATAACAGTACCTCCGGTTCATTAATAAGAGCTCGCGCTATAGCCACTCGCTGACGTTGTCCTCCTGAAAGTTGATTTGGCATTTTATTGAGATGATCAGACAGCTTAACTAGCTCAAGATAATGCCTTACTTTTTCTTGGATCAGATTCGTCTTTGATCTTTTGATCCGAAGGGGAAAGGCAACATTCTCAAAAACATTTAAATGTGGAAACAGCGCATAGTTCTGAAAAACCGTATTAACGGGTCTTTCGTTGGGCGGCAAATTCGTTACCTCTCGATCACCCAAGAAAACCGAACCTTGCGAAAGGGACTCAAAACCAGCGATACAACGAAGTAGTGTTGTTTTCCCACATCCTGACGGACCGAGCATGGAAAAGAATTCACCTTTTTTTATTTCAAGATCGATGTTTTCGAGAATAGGGGTAGCTCCAAAGGATTTATAGACTCCTTTAATCGTTACCGAGCAGCCTTTCATCCGCAGCCTCCGAAGCTATATGGTTGCAGCATTATAGCGGCCACCCTTTAGATTGAACAGAGCCGAAAGGAGGTCGTCTTTCCAAGCGTAAAATAGGGCAGCCCCGTAACCAGCATCACCTGATCTCCTTCTTTTAAAAAGGAGTGTTCCCTTACATGTTCTGCCACCTGATGTATCGTCACCTCAGAGATTTCGAGAGGTCCCTTATATAAAAGAGGATAAACACCCCACAACAAGGACAATTGACGCACCATTCGAATCTGGGGACATAACGCAATGATCGGGTGACGAACCTTTGCTTTGGAAAGTTTTTCAGCCGTTCGCCCCGTTTGGGTTATGGCGATCACCGCCTTGATAGGAAGGAGATCAAGCAATCGGGTTATTTGAGTATTGAGATCAGCTCTATGGTCTTGAGATAAGAAGAGATACTGCGAATTATACAACTTACTCGATTCAACCTCGCTGGCGATACGACTCATCATCGTTACTGACTCAACGGGGAAATCACCCGAAGCCGTTTCAGCCGATAACATAATCGCATCCGTGCCATCGAGAATGGCATTCGCAACATCCGCCACTTCAGCTCGAGTTGCCACAGGCTCATGGATCATGGATTCCAACATCTGAGTAGCAACGATAACGGGTTTTTGGGCAAAATTGGCTTTCTGGATTATGCTTTTTTGTATGATTGGAACTTGTTCGGGGTTCATCTCAACACCTAAATCACCCCGAGCTACCATTACACCATCTGACGCTTCAATGATTTCATCCAATCGATCGATCGCCTGTGGTTTTTCTATCTTAGCAATCACGGGGATGGCTTTGCCACATTCTTTCAATAGCTGTTTTAAGTCGATGATATCCTTGGCTTTCCGAACAAAAGAAAGGGCAATAAAATCCACATCTTGCTTAACACCCCATGCCACATAATCTCGATCTTTAGTCGTCATTGCGTCAACCGCCACATCAGTACCAGGCAAATTTACCCCTTTTCGTGAAGATAACTCGCCTCCCGCTTCAACCACGGTATGAACAATATCGCCTACAACATCCATGACACGCAAACGAATACGCCCATCATTGATCATGATGGGATCGCCCACATGAACATCCTTTGTTAGGCCCTTGTAATCAACAAAAAGAGCACTTTCTTTATCACTTGATACACTTAGATCAAGCGTGTCTCCAACTTTAGCGACCCTGACGCCCTCAAAAATTCCCAAACGAATTTTAGGTCCCTGAAGATCAAGTAAAATAGCAAGGGCGATATCTTCTTCTTTCGCAATTTGCCGAATAAAAGAGACCGCCTGTTCATGATCAGCGACTGAACCATGGGATGAATTTAAACGAAAAACATCAACACCTGAAAAGGCCAACTTTCGGATCATCTCCAGTGTATTGGAAGAAGGTCCGAGGGTGGCAACGATCTTTGTTTTATTGAATGGAGCTTGCATTCTTTCAATGATACTCATTAATGAAAGATTTGACAAAGATTTGTCTGTCCGATAGGGTAAAACTCAAAATGAATAGCTACCCTATTGTCAAGATTCTCCCTCGACGCGAAATTCCTGTTTTAGCGGGTCACCCTTGGATATTCTCCAATGGAATTGATAAGGCCCCATCCGATTTGACACCAGGCAGCATTGTTGTCATCCAAGATAGTCATGATCAAAATATTGGGATAGGGTTTTTCAATCCACATTCTTCCATCCGAATTCGAATGATATCCCTTAACGCATCCGACATTATTGATCACGACTTTCTTAAAAATAGACTCATCCAATTACGAGAACTTAAATGTATTCGATTACCGGAAAACACGACTGGTTTCAGATGGGTATACGCCGAAAGCGATAACCTGCCGGGATTAATTTTAGACCAGTATGGAGAACTTCTTGTTTTTCAAATTCACACTGCGGGGATGGACGGTCTAAGAAGCCTTCTCCTCGAAGTCCTTGAAGAGATAGGATTCAAAAACATTATAGAACGATCGGACGTTGGCATTAGAAAAGAAGAAGGTCTGACCACTTTTCCAGTACACATTCATAAAGGCAATATAGACGCCAATATCTTTAGGGAAAACAACCTCTTGTTTATAGTCGATGTACTAAAGGGGCAAAAAACAGGATTCTTCTTAGACCAACGTGATGCACGTATTCTCATCCATAAAAACGCCTACAAAAAAAAAGTTCTAAACCTCTTCTCCTATACAGGTGCGTTCAGCATTTCTGCTGCTAAAGGGGGTGCCAATAAAGTTGTTTCTGTTGACATTAGTCAAGAGGCTATAACCCATTGTAAAACCCATTTCCGAATCAATAATATTGAACCCAATCTCCACGATTTTGTGACCACAGATGCCTTTAAATTTATTGATAAATCATCAGAGTTGTTTTACGATCTTATCATCTGTGATCCCCCTGCTTTTGCAAAAACTGCGGCACAAACAAAAGTTGCATCAGAAGCTTATATTCGAATAAATAAAAAATGCCTTGAACATTTGCACGCTGGAGGGCAACTACTCACCTCCTCGTGTTCGGGGCGTATAACCTCAACAGACTTCGAAAAACTAATTCGCTCGGCAGCTTCTCAAGCTAAAAAACAAATCCGTATCGTTAAACGACTCAGCCAAGCAGGCTGCCATACTGAGCGACTCATTTTTCCAGAGGGACAATATCTTAAAACTTTGTTTGTTGAAATCCTTCCTTGGGGCTAAAATAGACCTATGCATATTCTCGTTGTAGAGGATGAACAGAAGATCTCGCGTTTTATTAGCCGAGGGTTAAAAGAGGCGGGATACGCCGTAACAACAGCCTTCGACGGTGAAGAAGGGCTGTTTTTAGCAACGACCCATACATTTGACCTTGTATTGCTTGATGTCATGATGCCCAAAATCGACGGTGTTGACGTGTGCAAAAACCTGCGAAAAATCGGAAAATCCGTTCCGATCATCATGCTAACAGCTAAAGATAGCATCAACGATCGTGTGTTAGGTCTTGATAGTGGAGCAAATGATTATTTGACTAAACCCTTTGCCTTTGAAGAACTCCTCGCCCGAATAAGATCTCAACTAAGAACCCCTGCCCAAGCAAGCCCCAATCATCTTCAAGTTGGCACGCTTCACATTGATCTCCTTCGACATGTTGCCATGGAAAATGAGGTCATTTTAAACTTATCCAGTAAAGAGTTTAGCGTTTTAGAATACTTTATGCGAAAACCCGACGAGGTTCTTACGCGAACCGAACTCGCCGAACATGTTTGGGACATGCATTTTGAGCCGGATACTAACGTCATCGACGTAACGTTGACCCATCTCCGAAAAAAACTATGTTCTCCTGCTTGCTTTGAAACGATTCGTGGACGTGGATACAGACTCCGCAGTAAATGTTAAGCCTTAAATCGATTCGATTTCGAATTAGCTTATGGTATATGGCGATCTTGTTCGTTACCCTATCTTTGTTTAGCATTCTCATTTTTAATGTTTATGTTAATTTATTAATGGAACAGGTCGATAATCAACTTCTTTATAAAGCTGAAGCCATTGCAGACTCCATTAACACGTACTGGGAGGCTGAACGATTAGAGGCGATCAAAGATGGAAGCCCTTATCAAGTCTATACCATAAGAAACAATGAAAACTTCGTTCGATTTACTGAAAAATGGGTTGTCAAACGTCCCGAACAAGCCCAGCTTCGAGACCCTCATTTGCCAAATTTACTCATTCAAATTTTTGATGCTAAAGGGCGACATATTGCCTCTTCAAAAGCCTATGCAGGACTTATGCGCCTTCCACCAACCACAAGAGCGTCCATTGATCGAGGAAATTGGTTCTACAACACCGCTTTATTAAAGCCTGACCATCAACCTTCGCTTCGCATGAGGCAATTAACGGTCGGCGTTGAAGAACAAAATCATCTGGGCTATATTGTTCAAATTTCTTGTACGCTTGATCGTGTTCAATTTGAAGCCAAAAATCTTCAATGGTTGCTACTTCTATTTATTCCCACTATTGTACTTTTAACGGGTATCATGGGGGCTTTCTTGGCTGGCCGCACCCTCAAACCGGTTCGTTCTATGACGGAAACCATTCAAGCCATGGATCCAGGAAATCTCAGCACACATATTCCTGTCCCTACAACCCACGACGAACTTCAGCACCTTGCAGAGACGTTCAACAAACTCCTTGCTGAGGCATCCCACGCGTTCATTGCACAAACTCAGTTTATTTCGGATGCATCCCACGAACTTCGTACGCCCTTGACCATCATCAAAGGAGAACTTGATGTCCTTCTAAAGAAACGCCGATCCATTAATGAGTACCAACTCGCGATTACAAGCACTTTAGAGGAAATTGATACCTTGGGGCACATCATTGAATCGCTGCTTCTTCTGGCAAGGCTTGATAATACCCATATTGAAATAAAAATGATCCCCACCAGTCTGGCTCCCCTCGTTGATCGTGTAATAAAAAGATTTGAGCGGGTCGCTGATCAGAAACAGCTCACCTTAACGTCAACCATTCAAACTAACTCCATCATCGAAGGGGAGCCTACCTATCTCGAACGTCTTTTTTCAAATTTAGTCGATAATGCGATAAAATATTCCAACCATGAGGGAAATATCCATATCACCTCGGGGTATTACAAGGGCACGCTTCGCGTCTCCATTCAAGATTCAGGAATAGGCATCAGCGACAAAAATATCAGCCGAATATTTGATCGTTTTTTTCAGGCTGATAGCTCACGACATGGGATGGGCTTTGGACTTGGGCTAAGTATGTGTAAACGAATTATGGAACTTCATCACGGAAAGATAACCGTAAATAGCAACCTGGGGAAAGGATCCACTTTTTATCTGGATTTCCCGTTTGATTAACGTTTATTAATTTTGAATTCATCATCTTTTCATAATCACTCTGTTAAACTGATAACAGAAAATTTCAAGAGGAGGTGACGTATATTATGAAAAAGACACTCGCTATGGCACTCGTTCTTATGATGGCTGCTACTGTTTTCGCTGCTGATGTAACTCCAGCCAAGGCTGCTGATAAAGCTGCTGTTAAGGTTGAGGCTGCTAAAGAAGTTAAAGCTGTTAAGGTTGTTAAGGCCAAAAAGGCTAAGGCTGCAAAAGCTGTTAAGGCTGAAGTTAAAGCTGAACCTAAGGCTGAAGCTACGAAGTAATTTCGTTCTCACTTTAAGAAGCAATTAAAAGCCCTGCTATATAGCAGGGCTTTTTTTTATTTTCAAACAACAATAACCATCATGCACACACAAACTACTTAAGTTAAAATCGAAGTTTTTATCGACCGAGTTCGGCCGATGTCTTTGAGGATGAATATGCCGTCAACATTTCAAGACAATTTTTAGGACAGCAATCAACACAGGCATTACAGGTTATGCATCTCATGGTGTCTATGTCCCACGTCTTTTTCTCTCGATCCACGATAATAGCATCTGTAGGGCATTTTTTTTGGCAAAGGGTGCAGAAGGAACATTGGTCTAGATGATTAATGATACTGCCTCGACTTCCAAGAATAGGTTCACGAGTTAATATCGGATACATGTACGTCGCCGGCTTAGAGAATAAACTCTTCAACACCATCTTGCTTAATGTAAATATGCTTGGCATCATTTACCTTTCTGTACAACTTATACAAGGGTCAATTGTTAGTAACATCATCGGAACATCGGCCAACTGTATACCTGGTAATACCTTTGTAATAGCAGGTATATTAGCAAAGGTAGGCGTTCTAACGCGCATACGCTCTAAATTTTTAGTTCCATTTCCCTTAAGGTAATAAATGACTTCGCCTCGTGGTTGTTCGGTTCGAGCAAAAAACTCCCCTTGCGGCATTCCAGTAACTTTAACATCAACGGGGCCTTCAGGTATTTTCTCAATGACTTGCCGAATAATATCACTAGCTTGAAAAAGTTCCCCTACCCTAACTTGAACCCGAGCATAACAATCTCCCTCTTGAGCAATAACGGGTTCCCAATTGATCTGGCCATAGGCGGCATAATTTAGTTTTCGCATATCTTGATTCACGCCACTTGCCCGAAGCATCGGCCCGACAGCCCCCAACATATTTGCATCCGCTTTTGAAAGAATGCCAACATCCTTCAATCGTTGTTGCACACTAAAATCATTCAGAAATGTCTGGCTGATTTCTTTCATTTCTTTATCTATCTCGGTCACTTGTATAAGAATGCGCTTCAACATATCATTGTCAATATCGCGACGGGTACCACCGACCTTCGCTGAACCAAAGATCACCCTGCCACCCGTCGTCGCTTCAATAATATCGAGTACTTTCTCTCTGATTCGCCAACTGTGCATAAACAAGCTTTCAAATCCAAATGCATCCGCTACCAGTCCTAACCACAATAGATGGCTATGAATACGGCTAAACTCACTCCAAAGGGTACGCAAATAATGTGCTCTGATCGGCACCTCAATATTCATGATCTGTTCAATGCCATGACAATAGGTTAACCCATGTATAAAGCTGCAAATACCACAAATTCGTTCAGCTACATACGTCATTTCTAGGAAATCTTTTTTTTCAACAAGCTTTTCAAGGCCACGATGAACCCAACCAATACGAGGAATGGCCTCGACAACCGTTTCATCTTCCATAACAAGGTCTAAGTGGATCGGTTCAGGGAGAACAGGATGCTGCGGACCAAAAGGGATAATGGTTCTATTGCTCATTGAGTTTTCCCTTCTCTTTGACTCTAACGATAGGTTCTACCTTGGGTGGACAACTCGCAAATGCAAATTTTTCCTTCGTCTCATAGAACGTTCCTTTAAAATCGAGGACGATACCTTTAATATTCAAACCAAACAGATCGTGGATCTCATTCTCATAAAACAAGGCGTTCCAGTAAACACCACTAACGCTGGGGATCTCCACTTTATCATCCATAAGGATTAATCTGAAGTTGATAAACTGATAGTTCTTGTCAAACGAATAGTTGATCTCGATACGGTCAGGCAATTTTGTAGCCCCGATTTGAACCAAACGATACTGTTCAACAAACATATCTCGAACTTTGACAACAAGGTCAGACGGAGATATTTCGATTGTTTTTTGTTCCTCTATCATGATACGGCCGCTCCCTTTTTCATTTGAGTGTGTTTCTGCTCAAGAACACCGATCGCCTTAACAACCCCATCGATAATGGCCTCTGGTCGAGCCGCACACCCAGGAACATACACATCAACCGGAATAACCTTATCTACGCCTCCAAGGACGTTATAACACTCTCTAAAGATGCCTCCGGAAGTTGCACAAATGCCAATGGCGACGACAACCTTTGGGTTCGGCATTTGATTATAGATATTTTCAACCACTTTAATGTTTTGTTCGTTAACCGAACCCGTGATCAAAAAAATATCGGCATGTTTGGGGTTGCCTGTATTGATGACCCCAAAACGTTCAACATCATACATGGGCGTCAGACAGGCTAGAACCTCGATATCGCAGCCATTACAGCTTGTCGCATCATAATGAATAATCCATGGTGATTTGGCTAAATAGGTCATGTTTACCCCAATAAACTCAGAATGATAATATTACCAAACCCAAAAACGGCCGCAACTACCCACGACGCCACTAACATAAATTGCCATTTGGTTCGAGCGAATGTGTTATCAATTAATATTTCTAACAGATATACCGCTAAGCAAGCCACAAAACCTAGCAACCAATTCGAGCCAAAAAAAAGAAAAACAAAACCCATAATAAAAGGGACTTCGTATAAATGCGCGATTTCGATGAGAGCTAGAGCTGGGCCTGAATATTCCGTTGTGATACCTTTGACAAGCTCTTGATGTCCATGATGTGAGGTTGAAAGATCAAACGGTGATTTGCGCAGTTTAATGGTAAGAACATATGTCACCCCAATAAACATTCCAGGAAGAAGAAGGATCGGCATCATCGGACTGGTAACAATATCGCCTACATAGAAGCTTTTGGTTGCCATATACATCCCCACCGCCATCATCAAAACCATGGGCTCATAGGCCATCATTTGAAGAAGTTCACGTTCAGCACCAATGATACTGAACGGCGACCCTCCTTTATAACCAGCTAACACAAAAAATATCGCGGCTAACGTAAGGGAAAATATGACAAGTAGCAGATCCTCGCCCATGAAAAAAAGCACCCCAGTAAAGACGATAAAGAGAAGATAGAAGTAAACATAGACGTTTTGCGAGCGACGGACAACGATCTGTTCTTTCTCAAACAACTTCAAGATATCATAAAAAGGCTGAAGGATCGGAGGGCCAAAACGCCCTTGCATTCGAGCCGTTATTCGACGATCGAGCCCTGTCACAAGCCCACCAAAAAGGGGGCCCAAGAACAAATATAATAGCCCCATCATTATACTAACCATGGCAGTGAACTCCCAATTAATAAGATGACTATAAGCCAAGAAGTGGCGACACCAATATTGGCCAAGTTCTTTTCACCAAAATATTTAGAAAGATAATAGTTTTTATATATGAATGATTTTGTAGCACCCAAAGGCGCCGAATAAGCATTGCGTTGATCTACATTAAGTCCTGAGAGATACGTCTCAACAACGCGCTCTCCTTCGTCTTTCTTTGGCAGACTAAACCGAAAAAGAATCACAAAACCCATCATAATGATCATGATCAAACTATTTCCTCGCGTCAGAATAGTTGTTGCCGTTGATGAACCAAACACAAAGGGCTCGATCATAAGCCTAGAAATAATTGGGAAGGATAAGCATACGCCAATGGTTGCCGTTACAAGGGCGTAAAGAGCTGTCCATTCACTGAGGTTAATACCACTTTCGTCGCGTTTTTCAGGTTGAACCACAGCCAGAATCTTCCCCATCCACTTTACCCAGAAAAATAATGTCGCAGCGCTGCCATAGATCAATACCACGGACAATCCTGGATTGGTATCAACAAGCGCTTTCAAAACGGCCCATTTACTAATGAGCATGCCAAACGGCGCCAAAAACATACCCGCCATGCCGACCAAAAGCATCCAAGCCAAACGGGGCATTTTGATTATGAGATTATCCATAGATTCAATGTCGCGACTATGTAACTTATGCTCGACTACACCAACACAAAGGAACAAAAGTCCCTTTGCAATGGCATGAAAGATCACCAACAGAATCGCCGCCCAAATAGCAGTGGGAGTCCCGATACCCGAACACATCACAATAAGCCCCAGATTTGCAATTGTAGAATAAGCTAAGACTTTCTTCGCGTCACTTTGAGAAATGGCTATAAAGCTCGTTATAATAAAGGTGACCGCACCCACACAAGCCACCAATAAACCAGCAAGCGTTCCACTCAATAGTGGGGCTACCCGAATTAGCAAATACACACCCGCCTTGACCATTGTGCTTGAGTGAAGTAAAGCCGAAACAGGGGTTGGCGCCACCATTGCGCCCAAAAGCCAACTTGAGAAAGGCATTTGCGCCGCTTTCGTCATCCCTGCGATACTTAGAAAAACGACGGGGAGCATAACAAGTCCACCTAAACCAAGCATTTGATTCAGTTCTATCGTATTAGCCGTAAAGAACAAATAAATAATAGCCATTGCAAAGAAAACCCCTCCGAATAAATTCATAAAAACAGCTCGAAAAGCATTGTTTATCGATTCTTCGTTCTGTTTATAACCTATTAGAAGAAAAGAGCTAAGGGTTGTTACTTCCCAGAAGAAAAAGAGCCACATTAAATTATTAGAGAAAACGATCCCGAACATAGCTGATAGGAAAAAAAAGAGAATAAAGAAAAACAGAGCACGCCGATCTTTTATCTCCGGATGTTGATTCTCATGGAATTCTTTCATATATCCAACGGCATAGATACAGATCAGAGAACCGATCACCCCGATGATCAGCGCCATAACGATTGAAAGCTTATCAATAAAAAGGTTGTTTGCCGCGACTAACTGATGCCCATGACCCAGTTCAAACCACGTTAACAGGGTTGTTTGGATTACAACCAAAAAAATTGGCGCCATTTTTTTATGCTTTATGGCAAGGACAAAAATCAGAAGTGACATGATCCATTCGCCGTAAAACATCGCTTTTTCAAGAAGTTTGCTGTGGAAGGGAAACACTTCAAGGCTCGCAGAGCCGAACCCAAACATTAACAGAACAGAGGCCACTAAAATAATGAGGCCGAAAACCCAAACTAAACGATTTCTGAAATTGTTGTTTCTAACTCCCGCTAGAACGAGCGCTGCAAGGGCAGGAAACCCAATTAGAAAAAGAACGATGTTTTGTATCATAATAAAAAGGCCAGCGTCATTCTATCCGATGACGCTGGCCTTGTAAAGGAACTGAGCAGGTGAGGACTAGGCGATAGCCGCTTCCTCAATACGCATAGCGTAAAAACTTCTCCAAACAAAAAACATGGAAACAAGGAGAAACGCTACAGCAAGTCCCGTCGCTATCGACCCTTTTCCGGCATGGCGCATACCCACTGCCATGGATACCGCTAGCAAGCCAAACAGAGTCGTAAATTTAATAACAGGATTCATCGCTACGGAGCTCGTATCTTTAAACGGATCTCCAACCGTGTCCCCTACAATTACCGCTTCATGAAGCGGCGTATTTTTGGCGCGAAGCTCTGTCTCAACCACCTTTTTGGCATTATCCCAAGCGCCACCGGCGTTGGCCATAAAAACGGCTTGGTAAAGACCAAATATCGCAATTGAAATAAGGTATCCGATGAAGAAGTAGGCTTCCATAAAAGCGAAGGCCAATGTTCCAAAAAAAACAGCTAGAAAAATATTCCACATGCCTTTTTGGGCATACAACGTACAGATCTCAACCACTTTTTTGCTGTCTTCTGTCGACGCGGTCTGTTCACCATCTAACTTCATGGTTTTTTTAATATATTCAACCGCCTTATAAGCACCCGCAACAACGGCCTGCATCGATGCACCTGTAAACCAATAGATCATGGCTCCACCGGTGATCAGTCCGAGCAAGAACGGTGCATGGGTTAAAGAAAGTTTTAATACCTCTGGAGTATTCGAAAGACTATCCGTTAACTCCATTACGATCGAAAATATCATCGTGGTAGCACCCACAACGGCCGTTCCGATCAATACTGGCTTAGCGGTTGCTTTAAATGTATTTCCCGCACCATCATTTTCTTCGAGCAGTTCTTTTGCCAACTCAAAATCCGTATCAAAACCAAAATCTTTTTTCAGGTCATTCTTGATATTTGGAATGGTTTCGATGAGGGAAAGCTCATAAATCGACTGAGCATTATCGGTAACCGGGCCATAAGAATCAACGGCAATAGTAACGGGGCCCATTCCAAGGAATCCGAAAGCAACAAGACCAAAAGCAAAAACGGCCGCCATCGTTTCGCCGATCGATGCCGTTGTTCCTACGGCAAGAACCCCAGCCAAGCTGAGGCCGGAGACATAATACGCAAGGGTCATTAATCCGACGATTATCAACCCTAACCAATAGGCAGAAAAGTTGCCCGCAACCAAACCAGACAACACATTCAACGACGCTCCACCCTCTTTTGAGGATGTTACAACTTCACGAACATGCTTTGAGTTCGTCGACGTAAACACTTTAACGGCTTCTGGAATGAGGGCACCAGCGGCTGTTCCACAGGAAATGATCAACGAAAGCTGCCACCAAAGATCAAGATTCCCCGCGATGCTGGGAACAAGTAGCCGAGAGATCAAAAACGTAACCACAATTGAAATAAGGGATGTCAAAACAACCAAGGTTGTTAACGGGATCTCATAGTTAAATTTCACCTTCTTGCCAAAACGAGGTCTAGCAATAAAAAGGTCATTAATAAAATAGCTTCCCACCGAGGTCAAGATCATGGCCACACGCATAGCAAATATCCAAACGAGCAACTGAACTTGGATCTCTGGATTCTTGATCGCTAACATAATAAACGTGATCAAGGCTACGCCCGTAACACCATAGGTTTCGAAACCATCGGCCGAGGGGCCTACACTGTCACCCGCATTATCGCCCGTACAATCTGCGATAACGCCCGGATTTCGAGCATCGTCCTCTTTAACCTTGAAGACAATTTTCATAAGGTCGGAACCAATATCGGCGATCTTGGTGAAAATACCCCCTGCAATACGAAGAACAGACGCTCCCAACGACTCGCCGATCGCAAATCCGATAAAACAAGGACCCGCTAATTCTTTCGGAAGAAAAAGCAAAATAGTCAACATAATAATTAGCTCTGTACTAATTAGAAGGGTCCCAATAGACATACCTGCCTTTAAGGGAATCGCATAGCAGTTATAGCCCTTGCCTTTTAATGAAGCAAACGCGGTTCGGCTATTAGCATAGGTGTTGATACGAATACCAAACCAAGCCACGCCCACAGAACCCAAAATACCCACCACACTGAACGCAAGAATGATGGCAACTTTGGAAAGAGACAGCGACTCAATAAAGTAAAAGTAAGCAAAAATAATTGAACCGATCAACAATTCAAGCCAAACAAGAAGCTTGCCTTGAGTAATAAGATATGTTTTACAGGTTTCATAAATTAATGCCGAAATATCCGACATCGACTTATGCACCTTCATATTTTTTAATTGAAGGAACTGAACGATCCCAAACAGAAAACCCAAAACACAAATCAAAATACCCCACACAAGAAAACTCTTCCCAGTCAAACCAAAGAAGCTGCCCGTATTGAGATCGGGCAAGACCAAATTAGCCTCACCTGCCCATGTCGAGCTCGTCAAGACCATCCCTAAAATGGTGGTCAACATCAAATTAAAACGTTTCATACTCTTGCTCCTTCCGAATAAAAGATTGGGAAAACCCTATCATAGTGTAGGGGAAGAGGCGATTTCCGGCAAGACACTTTGCTTCCGCTACAACCAACGGCGTCGTTTAAAGTAAAACAGCATCGCGACAGCCACTGAAACCATTGCGATGATCAACGCTGGATAGCCCCAAGGAGTAGAGAGTTCTGGCATAAAGCGAAAATTCATTCCATAAAAACTAGCCATAAAACTCAGGGGTATAAAAATTGTTGAGATCATGGTCAATACCTTCATGATCTCATTGAGCTTGTTACTGTTACTTGAAAGATAAATATCGAGAAGCCCTGAGATCATGTCGCGACAGGTCTCGATCAATTCAATGACCTGTATTGTATGATCGTAGATATCACGTAAAAAGATTTTTGTGCTGTCTTTTATTTGACCGTCTTCCTCCCGAAGCATGCCACTGACAACCTCCCGCAAGGGCCAGATCGACTTGCGCAAAAAGATCATTTTCTGCTTAAGGTAATGCATTTTTGACATTGCTTTTGGGCTGGGTTTGTTAATAACCATGACTTCAAGGGCTTCGATCTTCTCGCCAACCTCTTCTATAATGACAAAATAGTTATCCACGATGGCATCGATAAGCAGATAGGCTAAATAATCAGAGGACGCCTTTCTTGCTTGGGCTTTGTTGGTTCGGATCCGTTCTCGCAAGGCATCGAAAACATCGCCCTCAATATCCTCCTGAAAAGAAATGACCACATTCTCCTTAACGATCAGGCTGACCTGTTCAGCGTTGAACTCTCGTTTGTTCGTTCCGTAGAAAAGCATTTTCAAGACCACAAAAAAGTAATATTCAAACGCTTCGAACTTGGGGCGTTGAGAGGTGTTCAAAATATCTTCAATAACTAAAGGATGAATGTCTATTTCCCGACCTAGCCTTTGAATAAGCAAAGAATCCGAAAGGCCGTCCACATTGATCCATGTCAAAGAATCCTTCTGTATCAACCCCAAGGCCTCCTCAATGGTTAAACCCTTCTTTTCCTCGTAAGTTGATTCGCTGAATCGCATCGCCGATATCATGACGTCGACATCGGACTTTTCGCCAGTATATATAGGTGCCCCTGGCTCTAACCCCAATGAACGAACTTGATTATGAAGAAATTTTTTGAGCATACGGCTATCGTATCAAAGAAATAAGGAAACTTCGAGGTGTCGAATCAAATCATCTAAAATCTGACCATGGAGGGTATCGATCTATCATATAAAACCTG
>CAIUCY010000020.1 GCA_903897765.1 uncultured Candidatus Marinamargulisbacteria bacterium
GCCGGTATCACCAGTACCGGAGCCAGTAATTGTAGTACCACCGAAACCGATACTACCAACGAAGCCGGTATCACCAGTACCGGAGCCAGTAATTGTAGTACCACCGAAACCGATACTACCAACGAAGCCGGTATCACCAGTACAAGGTAAGACCTCTGCGAAATGAGATTTTGAGGCAACGATTTTGGGGTAAGGGTTTAAAATGGGTTTTAGTTATGAGCTGGAAATCATCAATATCAGGCATTTCAGCCTGTTTTGATGATTTCTGACACGATACACAAATATTCATTCCTCCCATCGTACACAAGGTTTAAGCATATTGCTGTTTTCGAAAAGCCTTAAATAATTTGAAACAGATTGACTTGAGAACGAGTTGATTTTCTGCTTTTCGCCATAATCGACTTCAAACGTTAGTGAGTTGAGCGTTGGGTCTTTCAGTTTGCCGGTGAGAACATCCTCCTCTCAACTTTAGTCGTTCTTGAACCGGTTTCCTTATTTTTCCTAAGTTTTGTTGGCAGGTTTCCATAATTTCCCAATGATTTTTTCTGATCAGTCCAAAAGTCTGAAATATACCCCGAAGTCGTTCGATATTTTAATAATAAAGGCCGTAAACGATAAATCAGAATAGAGGTTATCAATGAAGAAAAAAGTTATCGGAGAGGGGAACGTTTTTTTACAAAAATTTCGAAATAAGAGCGTTATTGATGCTAATGAGGGAAATGTCGAAAAAATTGAGAGAAATGGAGATGTCGCTTTAGCGGATGCTCGTTATGAAGAGGCAATGAGTTTGTACGTTGTTAGTATCATATGTAATGCAAATTTTTTCATCAGAAATCCACTCCAGCCACAATACCGTAACAATGTGGGAAGAATAGCAGTGAAGATAGGGGATTTAAAAGATGTCTATCATGTGCCGATTGTAAATAATAATAAGCTTGAAACGGTCACATTATTAATGACATATCATTTTGTGGAAAAAAATGAGGAAGATCAAAAAGAACGACAAATTTTATTATCATTGATTATTGATTCAATAAAGAAGATGAAAATTATTCCTACAAAGGAAACGATCGAGTTCAATGTTCAAAAGGCGATACGTACTGGCAAAAATGTATTGGATCCGATCACAGTAATTAAAAATGAATTCGTGATTTTAGAAAATCTTCTCAAAGCAAGCTATAAATTGGCCGTTGATATTGACCCTAAAAATGAAGAGATTTTTGGATCAATCACCATGATGAATATTAAAACGGAAAATAATCGGGTGTTTTTAATTATGATGGCTAATATTTTTTTGTCGAAGGGAGAATACGCCAAAGCCTATACTCTGCTAAAAAATGTCTTAACGACAGAATCCGCACCTAACTCGAAGAGAGAGATTCATGAGACGTTGGGTAAAGTCATTCCTAAATTCATCGATAAGATATGTGAAGAGGCCACTGACCATCTCTCTGATTTTAATAAGTATATGAATGCAATACCGTTACTGAGTGAAGCTATTGGTTTGATTGAGGAATTGATGAATGTTGAGCGAAAACTCAAAAAAGGCAAGGATGGTCAATCTGGCTTCCAAGATTTGTGGAGCCAATCCATATTTGATAATTTATACAAAGCGGCAGAAGCTGCAGAGTCTCAATCTGGATCTGATGAAGAAAAAGGATTAAATAAAGCCATTGATTTGTTGACCCTTTCACGAAAATGCAGTGTGAAATCGACTGAACTAATCAAAAGCCAAGTAAAGTTGGGTGATGTCTATTCTAAAATGGGGGAAGCAAACAAACAGAAGGCAATCGATTCCTTCATCTCGGCAATACATCAGGTCAGGATGGAACAATCAATATCTAATCCATTCTTGATAATTGAGCTTTACCTGAAACTATTTGAGCTTGACATAAAGCAGGCTACTCAACCAATTACTGATAATTATTTGAAGTCAAATGGTATACCTAAACCCAAAGTAAAACCCGTAACGCAACAACACGTTTTTTTGGCTGAGGTTGAGGAACTGAATACTACTCAAACCAATGATCAAGGAAAAATAACCCTGAGAGACGTGCTATTGAAGGTAGGTACGCTTTTAAACGAAAGTAAATTATATCTTGAAGCGATGACCTTGCTGACAAGCGCCAACGCCTTATTCCACAACTCTGCTTTAGTGACCGAACGGTACGCTTTAGCCAAATTAGCATGGTTTGATGCGAATAATGCGCAGGAAGTGAGATCAAATAATCCAGCATTTCAAGAGATCAAAAAAATTGTATCTTTGGCGATCAGCTTATATCAAAAAGAAAACAATCAATCCGATGAATCGCGATGTCAGACGCTTCTTGAAAAGTTGAATGATCGAATTATCTTGAAATGAAACTCATGCAGAGCCTAGGAACGTTGGCAAAGAAAGATCCTGTGTTGGAGTGTTCGGTGTAGAATTGGTTTTGTTAGAACGAAGAGATTGGGCATGATCTTCACTTGCTCGGATCTTCCTCCCCGCTCTATGCTAACGCTTCGCCGAGACAAGCCCGCCAAATCCTGTGCCCGCCTGAGTTGAGTTGAGTTGAGGGAATGCCCTATTTCACCGAAGAACCATGTGAATTACTTGAAATCGATTGGTTAATACTGTTTGCATGACGAATTATCTCTGCTGACTTCTCTATACTAAATTTATCTGTTTCGTCCCCGTTAAGCATCTTTCGAAACTCTGCTAAGAGCTTTGTCTCAAGTTCGTCCAATAGGTGGGGGTAAATGCCATCACCATATTTTTACGTAAAGATGGTGCAACACTGAGAGAAATTAAAGGTAAGGAGGGCCAAAAATATATTTTTGATTTCTATACTTCTTTTGATAAAATGCTTTCAAATGCTTTTAGGAGACAATAGCAAAAGTATAAAAACTAAAAGCACGATTTGGGTTCGAAGTCGATTGGTATACCATGTTTCGATGTTTCACATTCACATGAAAAACCCCAAAGCGGAGTAACCTATGGCCACCGCATTCGGAACTTACTCCATAAACGCCAAGAACCAACTCGTCGTGAACAAGAATGTCGTTCTCGATGGCAAGTGGTCGCTTACCAAGGACCACGATCTTTGCCTGACCTTTGATGGCACACAGGATACTGATTTTGGTGACAAGGTTATTCTTGAAGGCACTATAAAAGGTGTTTCAGCCAATGAGATATCATTTGAAGTAACTAACCGAACTGACCCTGACAAAGTTAAGACCGAGACTGTGGCCCTCTCGGGTGTTTGGGAAGCAGATGAAAACAATAAGCTCATTTTCAAAGTGAAGAAAGAATCAGGTCGTCATGATGTCCTGACCTTCAATAATACGTGGGTCATTGATGAGAAGAACCGCATTATCTACAATTACGAAAAAGCTAGCCTCATTTTCAAAAAGAAAGAAAAGACCCAGCTAGTTTTCAAAGGAACATGGGATATCACGAAGGAGAACCGCCTGTACTATGAACTCAGCGAATCGTCTGATTCTGGCTTTGCTTTCAAGGTCGGAACCTCTGTCCTTGAAAAGAACCAGATCAAAGGTAAGATTATGGTCGGCACCAACCAAAGCGATATCACGATAACCGGACAGTGGAAGGTATCAAAAGATGTGGGACTCACTTTTGAGGTCAATTATGGCGACAACCAGATTAAGCCCATTATCTTTGGTGGCGATATTGCGCTAAACGACAAAGACAAGCTTTCAATCAAGCTTGGGAATGGTGTCGATCTAAAACTTACCCAAGATATCCTAGACGGGAAAGCGGACTTCTTCACGGCGGTTCATTCTGGGAAAGATGAAGATAGGGCCGAGTGGGGATTTGGGATTAGGTTCTAGGGTTCGGGTGTTCCAGCCCGTCGTCATACGTCGGCGCTCAATTGGCTTCGACTCCTACAACTGACGGCCTAGCGGGTGTGTCAGATTGAAATATGCCTAGGCAGACCATGGCTATTGGGATCGCACTACATAGGATCTACACATAGAATGGTTAGAACCTAGATAATACTAATTATTGCCACTTGAGTTCTTTTTCTTTGCCAGATAGCACGCTGTCGTATACTGAAATTTTATAATCCAAACGCTTTAGCGTTTTTTTCATCTCATCCATTCGAGCCAAGAGATGCTTGCGTTGTTCAGCAAGAAGTTCCTTTCGAGCCGAAGCTGTTGTATCTCCCTGTTGAGATAGCGTAACATACTCGATCAGGACCTCAATCGAAAGCCCTGCATTTCGCATACACTTTACAAATTCGACCCATTTAAGGTCTCCTTCGTTATAATCCCTGATTCCGCTTTTGCGATTTACCGTAGGAATGAGTCCAATCCGTTCGTAGTAGCGGAGGGTATCCAC
>CAIUCY010000021.1 GCA_903897765.1 uncultured Candidatus Marinamargulisbacteria bacterium
ATTCCCCAGAAGAGCGTGGAGATTCATTTTTCGATATCCGACAAAGCCAGCTTACGACCAATTAGCGCCGCTAAAGCTTTTCAAGCTCCTTGCCGGATTTGCCGCTGTATAAATGACGGTATGCGGAATGTTCCTGTGCCTAAGATATTTCCGAATAAGCCGCGTGTTAGCACCCTGATCGGCCGAAGCATGTGCGGATGAGCGGACAGAGATAAACGGGCAAGCTACATGTTGCATATTCCACCTGCCTTGATGCAAGGGATATTCCTTGCATGGTGCTTGATCCGGGATGGTGGGGCTAGAAGAGGTGAACGAATCCTCCCCGCTGCTTGCGGCGGGAAATTTATCTTTTATAGATGAAAATAGCTGTTTCTATGCCACTTTAACTTGTAAAGAAAAAGAAAAACTGGTATCACATTCTAATAATGTCTACATTATTTGCACTCTCTTCTTTTTGCTCTCTCAGCATTCAGTTGTACGCTTTTAATGGATGAAAATATAACAGAAATGGGATTTCTAGAAATGACTTTTGCATTATACTGAGGTTATTCTGCGCTAGTTCCTGAAACAATAATGATGTGTAAGTCGTTCTCAAATAGTAAATTGTCAAAAAAAATAATTGGGGGGATTTGAATTTCCGGATTAACGACCCCGAGGTTTTCCGGGATCAGCATAAGTAAGAACGCAAAGGCAGCAATGAGTATATCCACAAGTCAAAAGCATACCCGTGAAGTCGACATATTACCCAACGTGCATAGGCTTCAACGAGATGCAAAAGCCGAGATTGTCTGTGAAGACAAGCTGAAGTTTATGCATCGACTTCAAGACGAATCCATGAGTCTCATCGTCACGTCACCGCCCTACAATATTGGCAAGCCTTACGAGAAGCGCACCTCGAAAGAAAAACACATTGAAGACCAAGCCGCCTGCATCGCAGAGGCAGTTCGTTTACTTTCGCCGAAAGGGTCAATCTGCTGGCAAGTTGGCAACCATGTTGATAATGGCGAGATATTCCCATTAGACATTTTACTATACCCACTCTTCAAGAACCACGGGTTACAGCTGCGAAACCGGATCGTATGGACGTTTGGACACGGCCTGCACTGCCAAAAGCGCTTCTCTGGGAGACATGAAACCATTCTGTGGTTTACCAAATCAGATGAATATACTTTCAATCTTGATCCAGTTCGCGTTCCTTCGAAATACCCTAATAAAAAATACTTCAAAGGTCCAAATAAGGGGGAGCTTTCGAGTAATCCCCTAGGCAAAAACCCGTCGGATGTTTGGGATATTCCAAATGTTAAGTCAAACCACGTCGAAAAAACTGAACATCCTTGCCAGTTCCCGGTAGGTTTGGTGGAACGGCTTGTTCTGGCTTTGACAAACGAAGGTGAGAACATCCTTGATCCCTATCTCGGTGTAGGCTCCTCCGCCATCGCCGCGTTAAAACATGGGCGGCATGCCTATGGCTGCGATATCGACAATCATTATATTGATATTACTTGGGAGCGTATCCACCAACTTCGCGCTGGTGAGCTCCGATTGC
>CAIUCY010000022.1 GCA_903897765.1 uncultured Candidatus Marinamargulisbacteria bacterium
TGAAAGAGTAGCGGAAAAGAATAAAGTATGGCGCTTAGCTGGCATTTTAGCCATGATAAATTTCATATCAGCAATGAATCCCATATCAAGCATGCGGTCAGCCTCGTCTAATACAAAAATTTCGAGATGTTGTAAGTGAACATGGCCCTGTTGCATCAGATCAAGTAAACGCCCAGGCGTAGCAATAACGATATCGACACCGCGTCGAAGAGCCGCCACTTGAGGGTTTTGACCGACGCCACCAAAAATGACGGTATGACGAAGATGACAATGTTTTCCATAAGCTGCAAAACTTTCTCCAATTTGAATGGCTAGTTCTCGCGTTGGCGTGCAAATGAGGGTCTTAATGGCACGATGACCGCTGGTCTCATGGACGCCCTTGTTTTGAAGAAGCTGAATGATGGGAAGGGCGAAGGCGGCGGTTTTGCCGGTTCCTGTTTGGGCGATCCCAAAGAGATCTTTCCCATCCAAAATAACGGGAATGGCCTGTTCCTGAATAGGTGTAGGGGTAGTATAGCCCTCAGCGTTTAGTGCATCAAGGAGACGGGGGATAAGGTGAAGTTGTTCAAAATTTACCACAAGTAGACGAGGGTCATTATTCCACGAACGGCGGGGATAAGCAACCCAAGCGGTTCTTGGAAATTAAGATAACCCTCTGCCTCCTTTTATTGACGATAACAAACGCTCTCATATACCATAAGGGGGAGGCAATACAAGGAAAGGGTGCCGTTGATTATGTCACAAGATGTCTATGGATCAGACGGTTTACAGAATCGAATTGAAGAGCTTGAGCGAGAGCTTCAATTTAAAAACGAAAAACTTCAACAAGCTCTTGAATCGTTAGAGACGAGCAATAAAGAACTATTGTCTGCAAACGAAGCGCTCGTTGCGTCAAATGAGGAGTTGTATAAAGTAAATGCCGCGCATCTTCATAAAATAGACGAATTAACACGACTTAACGCTGACTTTGATAATTTGCATCGGAATACGTTCATTGGCGACGTGTATCTCGACAGACACCTATCCATAAGAAAGATCAATCAAGTGGCGTCAACGATAACAAACATCTCGTTCTCTGACATCGGTAAACCTTTACGGGAAGTTTCGCAGAAAATGCTATACGATCATTTCTATCGCGATATTGAGAGTGTTTCTGAAACGCAGGTCGCACTGGAACAGGAAGTGTCTGATTCGCAAGGCAAATGGTACTTGATGCGCGTTGTACCCTATGTAACTAAAGAAAATATTGTGGATGGTGTCTTGATATCGTTTATCGACATTTCAAATCAAAAGCGTGTTCAAAATATTGCCGCTGAGTTAAATATCCGCCTTGACAATGCTTTGAAAATGGGCGAAATGTCTTGGTGGGAATGGGATTATGAAACCAATCAGGTTAATACCGGTGTAGGCAAATATCGGATGCTTGGATATGAGAAGGATGAGATGGGTGAAGGCTATGAAGCATGGACAAAGCTGATCCATCCTGATGACTATGGGCCAAGCATGGAAGCAATGCGCGCCCACTTGAAAGGTGAAGCAACGACGTATTTTACGGAATTTAGGATAAAACACAAGCTCGGTCATTATCTTTGGTATAGAGATAATGGGGGTATTGTAACGAGAACTGCCAGTGGAAAGCCGAAATTACTGATCGGGATCGTTCAGAATATTTCAAAAGAGAAAGCTCAGGAGCAAAGATATCTTGAGGCGATCGATCTGCTCCAAAAAAAGAATACCCAAAATTAGCAAACCCCTATAGAATAGACGTTTCAATTAACCGTAAACTTGAAATGATTCGGGTTACAGACTATCAAAAGGACTAAGCTACCATGCCAAGACAGAGTAAGATTCGTAATGTCGCTATTATCGCCCACGTAGATCACGGGAAGACAACACTGGTCGATCAACTTTTTCGTCAAAGTGGACTGTTTCGTGAAAATCAAGAAGTTGCAGTTTTTCTCATGGATTCCATGGATCTTGAGCGCGAACGGGGCATCACGATCATGGCCAAGAATGGTTCTTGTACATACAACGGTTATCAGATCAATATTATCGATACCCCCGGGCATGCCGATTTTGGTGGCGAAGTGGAGCGAGTACTTAATATGGCCGATGGGGTTGTTTTTCTTGTCGATGCAGCTGAAGGCCCCATGCCGCAGTCCTATTTTGTGCTAAAAAAGGCGGTAGCACTGAACTTGCCCGTTATTGTCATGGTTAACAAGATCGATAAACCCTCCGCCCGAATTGAATGGGTGGTTGATCAAGTGTTTGACCTACTGGTTGGATTAAATGCGCCGGATCATATTCTCGATTTTCCTATACTCTATGCCTCGACAAAAAATGGCTATGCCATGCTGGATTATCATCAACCTAGCGATAATATTTTCCCAGTATTTGATGAAATTATCCGTTATGTGCCCCCTCCAAAAGGAGATTCGCATGGTCCGGTTCAGATTTTAGTGAGCTCGTTGACGTACTCGTCTTTTCTGGGTCGAATTGCGGTAGGCAAAGTAACGTCAGGAAGTCTAAAGATCAATCAAGATGTCGTCATCGCTAAGCATGATGGCACCTTTGTCCCTTCGCGGATCACTAAACTCTATAAGTTCAACGCCAATCAACAAGTTGAAGCGCATTCTGCCCATGTGGGTGATATCATTGCGTTAGCTGGTTTGACGGATATTCGAGTGGGGGAAACCATTACTGATCCCACGAATCCCATCCCGCTTGCCTATAAACCCGTAGATCCCCCAACAATTTCGATGAATCTTATCCCCAATGACTCGCCATTCGCAGGCCGAGAGGGAACCTATGTCACGTCGCGTCACTTACGGGATCGGCTTATTCAGGAAACACTTGCTGATGTGGCTCTTCAAGTCGAAGAACTTTCGGATGCCGTTGGATTTAAGGTTTCGGGACGAGGCGAACTTCACCTCTCTATCCTTGTAGAGAAAATGCGTCGTGAAGGTTATGAGTTCCAGGTTTCGAAAGCGACGGTTATTTATAAAGAAGAGAACGGGCAGAAACTCGAGCCGTATGAAGAACTTACGGTTGATGTCGCCGAAGAGTTCATGGGTCGTGTTATCGAAAGCTTGGGGTCACGAAAAGGCCAATTGATCGAAATTAATCAAGACGGCGACCTCACACGTATTAAATATATCGTTCCAACCCGTGGATTGCTGGGTTATCACGATCAGTTTATGACAGAGACCAAGGGGCTTGGTACGATGAACTATGTTTTTGATAAATATGGTCCATATGCAGGCGACCTTAAAACACGTAAAAATGGCGTGATGATCGCAAAGGATACCTGTGTGACGGTCGCATTTGCGTTATTTAATATTCAAGAGCGTGGCGAATTGTTTCTGGGTCCAGGCATTGATGTTTACAACGGTCAAATTATTGGCGAATGTTCACGTGAAGGTGACATGGTCGTCAATCCAGCGAAGGGCAAGAAATTAACCAATATGCGTGCGTCAGGGACAGATGAAGCCGTGAATCTGGTCCCCCCACGGTTGATGAGCCTTGAGCAATATATCTCCTACATTAACGATGACGAACTTGTCGAGATCACGCCTAAAAGTATCCGTATCCGCAAACTCTATCTCGATGAAAACGAGCGAAAGAAGCGCGAAAGGTAAAGCCTCACTTCCATAATTTAGTCTTTTCCATATAATTGGGATATGATGCGTAGCATTAAGATACTTAAAGGTTCTTATGCCAATGGTGTTGGCGTCCAAGAGGCATGAGTTATTTTGCGCACTCAAAAAACAATGACGGCATAAAACATCTACTAAAAGACCATCTTGCTTCAACTGCGAAGATCTCCGTATCTTTTGGGAAATCTGATGGTGAAAAAAAGTTATTAAGAATTGCCGGATTGCTTCATGATCTTGGCAAGTATCAACCTGAATTTCAGTACTATTTGGAGAATGGTGGAAAACGAGGCAGCGTCCCCCATGCTTCTTGGGGAGCAGGCTATGCCCGTTTGTTAGGTTTGAGCGAAGTATCCTTTATTGTCGATGGACACCACAAAGGTCTGCCGGATAGGGCAGATTGGCAAGACGATACCGATGACTTTAAAAATGGCGAGGTCAATCAGTTCGAGTTAATAAAGAGGATGTTCTTAGAGGATAATGCCTTAACTGAAAATGATCTAAATCACTCGCTTTTCAAATATTCAAATAGGCTTGAAAGAGAGCTGTATATCCGATATCTGTTCAGCATTTTAACCGATGCGGATTGGTTGGATACGGAAGCACATTTTGACTCTAAAAAGTCAGGCACAAGAAAAGCCCTTCATCTTGAAATAGAAAAAATGACAACCAAGCTTAGCTGTTTTATGAAAACAAAATCGATGGAAGGTGAAATCAATCGATTAAGAAACCAAGTTAGAGAACAGGTATTAATGAAAGCGACAACCCCATGCGGCTTCTTTTCTCTAAACCTTCCGACGGGTCTAGGCAAAACGCTCACCTCACTTTCGTGGGCTTTGGAACACGCAAAAACTAATCAGCTCAACAGAATAATTATCGTTTTGCCGTTTATTAATATCATCGATCAAACAGCCCAAATTCTGAAAGAAATTTTTGGCAATGATTCAGTGTTAGAACATCATTCCAATTTAACTGAAGAGCTCGCTGATGGGGATGAAGAACATTATGATTATAAAAAACTGGCATGTGAAAACTGGGATTATCCCTTGATCGTGACCACCTCGGTACAATTCTTTGAGTCAGTATTTAGCCGTAAACCTTCAAAGGCACGCAAGATACACAACATTGCCGATGCTGTTGTTATTTTTGACGAGGTTCAAACATTGAATAAAGAACTCGTTGCGCCAACATTAGAGATGTTAAAAAACATTCAAAGCTTACTGCATACATCATTCTTGTTTTGTACCGCAACTATGCCTGCTTTTGAGAGACGGGAAAATTTTGAGTATGGTATAGAGGGAATTGTGGGATTGATTGATGATCCTAAGAGCTTGTTTGAACTTGATTGTATCCGGCGGGTGAATTATCACATCATCGAGGATTTCAAAGACGTTACGTTTGAAACATTGTCCTCATGGATTCAACCTTTGAATCAGGCTACCTTGGTTATTTTTAATACAAAAAAAGAGGCAAAATTGTTTTATGAAATGGTGTCACATGATGATTCGCAGTGGGATAAAAGGTATCATTTGTCCACGTTTATGTGTCCAGCACACAGAAAACAGATTATTGAAGCGATCCGGCAAGACTTAATTAATAAAAGAAAGATTCTGGTTTCTTCTACCCAGCTAATAGAGGCGGGGGTTGATTTTGACTTCCCTGTTGTTTTTAGAGCTCTTGCGCCACTTGAGTCTATTATTCAGGCGGCTGGCCGGTGCAACCGTGAAGGCAAAATGGTTTGCAAGGGAGCTGTTTTCCTTTTTCAGCTTGCTGACAGTAAAATGCCCGATAAAACATATGAAGCTTGTGCCCGTCATGCGAGGATGTTAATCCAAGAAAATCCTGACCGACTTTATCATTATGAGTTTTTTGAGAATTATTATAAGCAAATCATCGGATTGTTTGTAAATCCAGATAAACATCAGATCAATACAGCTCGATCAAGGTTTGAGTTTGAAACGGTTAGCAATCGTTATCGTTTGATCGATCA
>CAIUCY010000023.1 GCA_903897765.1 uncultured Candidatus Marinamargulisbacteria bacterium
GGATATTTCATGATGTCCCCTTTCGAAGTGTGATGGAAACAATCCGACGAGGTTCTCACCGCTTGTGTCGGGAGAGGACGCGGAGGAGGATATTGGTAATATGAAAAAGGAGCAACAACTATGAACCGTTTTGAAAAAGAAGCACCCACTTGGGATGAAGCACCTCAACGAAAGGTTCTTACTTCAGCAATAACGAATGCCTTATTTGACGCCATACATTTAACAAAAAATCAACTTGCCTTAGATTATGGAGCAGGCACGGGCCTTATCACGCTTGAGATCGCCAAGAAAGTCAAACATATATTAGCCATGGATAGCTCGGAGGGAATGCTTGGTGTTTTGAAAGAAAAAATTCAGCATTTTAATATTCCGAACATAAGCACAGAGCTTTTAGATCTTGAGAAAGAAACGTTAAATAAAACATTTGATGTTATTTTCTCCTCTATGACCATGCATCATATCAAGGATCCCCTTAAACTGATCAAAGTCTTTATCGATGCCTTGAATCCTGGGGGTATCATTGCCATATCAGATCTTGATGCGGAGTCAGGCCATTTTCATGCCGACAATAATGGGGTCAAGCATTTTGGGTTTGATCGTGCCATCTGGGAAAAAAAGTTTCTTGAACTGGGGCTTTTAAATGTTCAAAGCCAAACGGCTTATTCTTTTGAGAAGGAAATACCCAACGGAACAAAAGAAACCTTCAGTGTTTTTCTGATATGGGGACAACGTTGAAATGATCATCAGTCCATGGGGGACAAACTCATAAATACTCCATTTATATATACAATTTTGGAGTTGACGTTTCCAAAAATATTATCAATAATGGAACTATGTTCATTCGACAAATCATCTTCCCCATAAATAAAAGTTTTTTTCTCTTTGGCCCCAGAGGCACAGGAAAAACAACATGGGTAAGACATCATTTTCCAAACGCTTTATACCTTGATCTACTTGAATCCGAGCTTAATAACGAACTATTGCTCAACCCACAACGACTAGAAGGCTACATAAGCGGAACTCATGCCGATCATTGGATAATTATTGATGAAATTCAGCGCATTCCATCGCTATTACATGAGGTACATCGACTTATTGAAAAACAGAAAGCCCGATTTGTATTAACAGGGTCAAGCGCCAGAAAACTAAGAGCGAAAGGAGTCAATCTACTGGCCGGCCGAGCCTTAACCTTATCCATGTCACCCATTACGGCTAGCGAGCTTGGAAAAGACTTCCATCTTGAAAAATCGATTCAGTCCGGACATTTGCCTTCGGTGTTTATTGATGACGACCCAAAAGCATATCTACAGAGTTATGTTCACACCTATCTTGACGAAGAAGTTAGGCAAGAAGGGCTGACCCGAAACATGAGTGCCTTTATTCGATTTTTGGAGGCAGCCAGTTTTTCGCAAGCATCCGTTCTCAATATTTCGGAAGTAGCCCGAGAATGTTCCGTTGAACGAAAAGTGGTCGAAGGATATTTTATTATATTAGAGGACTTGCTCATTGCAAGGCGGATTCCTGTGTTCACTAAAAAAGCAAAGCGACAACTCATTGCTCATCCAAAGTTTTTCTTTTTTGATGTGGGTGTTTACCGTGCCATAAGGCCGACGGGGCCTTTAGACAGGCCAGAAGAAATTGATGGCTCCGCACTAGAAACGCTTGTTTTTCAAGAGTTACAAGGAACCCTTCACAATCTAAACCTTGATTATCAAATTTACTATTGGCGAACCTTTAACCAAGTTGAAGTGGGTGTTGTTCCGACATCCGAGTTCTAAGCTCGATTTTACTATCGCGAATCTTGCGGGAATCCTTCTATGGCTTCCC
>CAIUCY010000024.1 GCA_903897765.1 uncultured Candidatus Marinamargulisbacteria bacterium
ATGTAATTCCGTTTTTTTACCGTTGACTGAATAAATAAAATGCCCGCTGACAGCGGGCATTTTATATTCTATAATACGAACGTTCCATGACTATTACACAATTCATTCGCGATCATTTATTGTTGACCGAGATTCTGATCGTTATCTCGCTGTTTTGTTCCTATTTCTTTACAGAGACTAAGGTTCATCCGATCAAGCGTGCGATCAATGGTTTGCTTCTTGTCTTGATTTTTGGCATTCCCATTTTCTTTACTTCCATCACACGAAGCGTTTTTGAGGTGAATAAAATGTTATTGCTTAGGGTAACAACTCTTCTCATTATGGGACTTTGGACATGGAAGTCCCTGCTGATCGACTATGATGCCAAAGAGATAGATCCTGCCTATGCTAACAAACCTTTCTATTCCTTATGGGGGATCAAGTGGTACAAGACGGGGCTCGAAATTCCGATGCTGATCTGGGTGGTTGTTAATATCTTAGCCACGATTTTTAGTAGAAATATTTACGTTAGTATCATTGGGGCTTACGATCGTTGGGAAGGAATTATTTCCGTTTTGAATTATGTGATCCTTGTGTTTGTTTTTGCGAAATTGGTTGACTCTCTTCGACTTTTCTACTGGATTTTCTTTAGTTTTATTGTTTCTGCTTCCATGAGCGCAATATATGGTATCTTCCAAATGAATGGTATCGATTTTATGCAATGGTCGGCTGATGCGACAACACGTGCCTTCGGTAGTATCAATAACCCCGTTCATTACGGCCCCTTCGTTGGGATGATGATCTTACTTGTTTTTGGATATATGATACAAGTAAAGTTTTTTCAAGATCGGGTCAAGGCATGGCAATTTCATAGCTTATACTTTATGGCTTTTGTGCTGACATCCATTGTTTATTATGCCATGTTTGCGTCTTGGGGACGAGGTACTTGGTTAGGTTTCCAAGGTGCGATAACGGTATTTTTAATGTTCATTAGTCAAGTGTTTCTTGATAAATCAAAAAAACAATATTTCTTTGATTTCTTTTTAACGTTGGGAATGGTGGGACTTATCTATGTAATGTTCTTATTCAATGTTGTCCATATTAAACCCTTTATCACCATTCCTTTTTTAATGCTTGTGGCAGGAGCCTATGGATTCAGGGTTTACAAGGAAAAGGGTGCGTTGAATCTCATTGAACGATTCTCGATCATTGCTTTGGCGTACGTGACCCAACTTGTTTCGACCAACGAATTTATGTTTCTAGTATATGTGTCTCTTCTGGCGATTTTGTATTGGGTTCATAAGAAATCATTTCAAGAGGAAAGTATTTATGTTAAAAACAAGATGATCATTGTCACTTTGTTTGGATTTGGATTTATTCCCCTTTCTCCAAACACACCTGACTTTATTATGTTCATTTTGTTTGTTGCCCTCGGTTATATTATCGTTCTAGCCTATAAAAACATGAAAGACCGATCCCTAGTCCTCGTGGGGGGTGGGATTTTAATCTGTTTACTCGGAGTTATTTTTATTCCTCAGCACGATTTGTTTAAAAAGTTTACTTCAAGTTCGTCGAATGAAAAATCTTTGAATGTTTTAAATATGGCAAAGGGTAAGACCGAAAGTTATAAATCAGAAGCTGTTTCAGGCAAATCCCCTCGTATGAGCATGTGGAAGAGTGGAATAGCGTGGGGGCTTAAAAATCCCCTATTTGGAACAGGCCCAGATACGATAAAGGAAATGTATCCCTTTTATCGTCGCGTCGAATATGCAAAATTAGAAGGGGGCTATAATCTTACTCCTGATCGACTTCATGACGAATATATTAATACATTCGCTACAACGGGTTTTTTGGGCCTCATTTCTAGATACGTTCTTGTTATTGGCACCTATCTATATTTAATGTTAGGGTATTTGTATCAAAATCGAAAAAATCCTTCCTTTTTTCTCATGTTGGGGACATTAGCTGGCTTTCTTTTTTATCAAGGGCAGGTTCTCTTTAACTTTGGTGTAGTTGCCACAACGTCTCTTAACTATATGCTTATGGGGTTAGGTCTATCGATCGGATATTATGGATTAGGTAACCAGTTTGGAGAAAGTGAACAAAAAAGTGACCGAAAAAAAGATAGTTCTCGCTAAAGATACTCGACTTATTGTCGTCATTCTTGTTGGTATCCTCGTTGTGGTGGGCCTTTGGCAGGCTATATGTCCTTGGATGGCCGAATTCTATTATCGAAAAGGGTTTGTTGAAAACACCTATAAACGATATCCCGAATCTATGCAATCTCTCGAAACAGCTATGAAATATGCACCTTGGGAGACGTATTATATGATCACGCAAGTTCGAAATTACGAAGAAATGTCGAGAGCGGCACAGACACCTGATGAACAAAAGCATTGGCTATTAATGGCACGAAAAGCCTATGATTATATGCTTAAGATCAATCCCACCAATCCTTGGTTTTGGAGTGGGGTCGCCTCGATCGATCTCGGTTTAATGAATCTCCAAACCAATATACCGACTCGACAAAAATATTTTAATGCGGCTGACGTCGATTATAGTACAGCGGCTAGTATTGACATGAAGAACCCATTGTTCGTCATGTCGAAAGCTTTCTTTTTGCACCGATCAGGGCGGGTAGATGAAGCCTATCGACTCTACGAAAGATGTTTAGTACTTGATAATGTTTTTGTGGAAGCATTATATAATATGGCTGAGATCGATATCGCTCGTGGTCAGTATGATGTGGCTTTAAATCACTTTGAGATGATGGCAAGTGCAGATCGTAAGGAATATGATCCCTCTTCAAAAGCATATTCTATATGGGTTAAAGGTGGCGACTTTAATGGCTATAGGTCAAGAATGGCTGAACTTTATATGTTTAAACGAGAGTTCAAAAAAGCTATTGACATGTTTAAATGGGCTCTTGAAATGCATCCTGATGATGCAAAAATTTGGCGAGGCCTTGGTGTCGCGTATCAACAGGATGGCCAGTCTGATTTAGCTGTGTATGCCTATAGGCAAGCCGCAATGATCGACCCTGAAATGGGAGATGTTAATAAATACATGGCCTATATCAATTATAGTCAGGGTCTATATAATAGTAGTATCGATAATCTTAAACGATATGTTGAGGCTCATCCTGAAGATCAAAAAGCACGATCAGATCTTGAAAAGATTCAAATGATACAGCAGTATCGTAAACGATGATCCGACTTTTTTTGCTGGTTGTTGCTGACTTAATCGTCATCAACGGCGCCTACATAACCGCTTATATTCTTAAATTCAAACTTAAAATTTATTCCTCAATGGTATTTTCATATGGAAATTATTACCCGCAGACCAGTGTTGTGCCCTATATTCAATCGTTATATTTGATCTCTCTTATTTGGATCGTTTCCATAACACTTTTCCAGGGTTATCGAGAAAGACGCGGAATTTTGGCTGGGATCGATGAATCCATTCATATTATTCAAGCGGGTGTGTTGGCGAGTTTTCTAATTATGGCGAGCACGATGATGTTTCAGGTTTTCCCCGGTTCAAGATCCGTTCTTTTGTATGGGTTTTTTCTTTCTGTGTTCGGGATAATGATCGTTCGATATATCGCCTTTCGATGGGGGGCATGGCGACGGCGAAAGTCAAGAATTCGTGTCATGGTCATTGGCACTGATGAACTCAGTCAAACCGTTTATGAACGATTGATCCGTGATAGAAAACATCATTATAATGTTATTGGTGCTATGGGGGTTCCCCCAAAGAAACTGCTTTATTCTCTAGAAGAAAACTATCATTATTTGGGTGAAATAGATCAGATCATCACTGTGATTGAACGAGAGAATATTTCGGGACTCTATATCGCAACCCGTGAGTTGAGTCGTGCTGAATTGTCTTCGATCATTGATCCACTGATCGATCAAGGGATATCGTTATGGATGATCCCTTCATTTTATGATGTTGTGACAAGCCGTGTCGAGACCAATGATGACATTGGACTGCCTTTATTTACGATTCGAGCTAATTCACTCAATCCTTTTCAATATTTATTAAAAAGACTGCTTGATACAACGATAGGAATTTTGGTGACGATCTTGATCAGCCCTATTCTACTTATTATTAGTCTATTGATCAAATTTGAGGGGAAAGGTCCTGTTCTTTATAAGCAAGAACGAGTGGGGCTGAATGGAAAGCCATTTATGATGTTGAAATTTAGAACCATGCCTGTCGATATTGAACGACACTCAGGCCCAGTGATCCATACTGAAGATCAATCTCATCGAGCGACACCCTTGGGTGCATTTTTACGTAAAGCCTCTCTGGATGAACTCCCTCAGCTTTATAATATTATTAAGGGCGAGATGAGTGTTGTGGGGCCTAGACCTGAACGCCCATTTTTTGTCGACCAGTTTAAGGACGAAATTCCTGATTATGACAAACGCCACCGAGTCTTGCCTGGTCTAACGGGTTGGGCTCAGATCAACGGTCGAGCCGCCTTATCGACACGAACAGACGAAAAACTCATGTATGACCTCTATTATATTAATAACTGGTCTCTTGGGTTTGATGTTAGAATAATCATTAAGACGATCGTGGAGGTTATTCGATGGCGCGGTGCTTATTAGTTGTTTTATTTTTATTGACCTCCTGTTTGTTCGCCTTTGATTATGAAGTGATCCGCAATCATGAAGGCGATAAAGATTCACTATCATTATATTTAAATAATCGTGAATATTTATGTTTAATCGGTAATGATCCCGTAACGACTAAACGCGTTTATTCGTTTTTAGCCCGATTCATTGAACAGTCAGAGCTGCAAAATAATCCCAATAGTCTTTTATTTCGTTCAACGGCAAAAGGGGGGACAGAAATAGTTTGGCAAGATACGACACTCTTGGTTCTTTCTGATTCTGAGACACTTTTGAACGAAAAGCGTCAAAATGGTCTTCCCAGATTGATAGACTTTGCTAGATCGATCCAGATCGATAATGGTGCTCATCCCATTTCCTTACAAGCAAAAGCAAAGTTCAAACCTATAAACCATGTTCAATTATCGGATGTGGCAGGACAAGCTTTTGGTGCGATTTTCCCTGCAAGCCATCCATTTCTCCCATTAGGTACTCGCTTGAGAGTGATGAATCCTCTCAAAGACTGGAGTATAGTTGTTCAAGTTGTTCGTCACGATAAGTGGGTTTCTGAAAGCTCTATTGGGATTAATAGTAAAGCTATTCGAGCATTAGGAATGGAGGAAACTGGGGCTGTAAGAACCCAGTTTATATGATGATGCCTAAACTTATACTTGGAGTTAATATCGATCATATCGCCACTCTTCGTCAAGCCAGACGCGGTCGAATGCCTGATCCCCTCGAAGCGGCGTTGATCGCCGAAGAGTCTGGGGCTGATCTTATCACCATTCATTTGCGAGAAGATCGTCGACATATTCAAGATCATGATGTCTATAGGATTAAAGAATCGATCCGTGTTCCTCTTAATCTCGAAATGGCTGTTTGTGATGAGATCATACAAATAGCACTCCATATCAAACCGTATAAAGTAACCTTGGTTCCCGAGCGAAGAGAGGAAGTCACTACCGAGGGAGGGCTTAATGTTGCCAAGATGATCCAGTCCCTGCGTCCTATCTGTAAACAGTTTGCAGAGGCGGGTATAGTTGTTAGTTTGTTTATAGAACCCGATCTTCGACAAATTCAAGCCAGTGTCGCTGTTGGAGCTCCTTGTATTGAGATCCATACAGGAGCCTATTCCAATTCATCAGGCGATGATCAAGACCTTGAACTGGATCGAATTCAAGAGGCGGTCACTTTGGCAACGAGTTTAGGCCTTCGGGTTCATGCGGGACACGGGTTAACACGAGAAAATGTCCGATCCATTGTGGCTATTTCTGGGATCGAAGAATTAAATATTGGTCACAGTATTATTTCTGATGCTGTATTATTAGGCCTTTCTTCGGCGATAAAAGGAATGCGAGAGGCTATAGCCCTATGATCTGCGAGATTTGCAAACAACGTCCTGCAAGTATCACCATTACCTCTAATATGAATGGTGTTAATAAAGTCCAACACGTATGTCCAGTTTGTGCACAAGAGAAAAACTTAATGGTTCTTCCTCCACAGTTTCTCGATCAATTGGCTCAACAAAATTTACCGCCGATTATCGATTCCTTATTAAAGCAATTCAATCAACCCTCATTTGATAAAATATTTGAGATGTTCAGCGAGCATGCAAAACGTGTTCTTGTTTTGGCTCAAGAGGAAACCTCTCGCTTAGGGCATCAGCTTTTAGATACAGGCCATTTGCTTTTGGCGCTCATCAAAGAAGAAGGCGTCGTTTATCGTATATTCCTCGATCAAGGCCTCGATATTGTTAACTTATTTTCAGAGCTAGAAGCTATGATGGGGCGGGGTGAAGGAAATCATGAACCTCCTTCGAGCATTAAGCTCAGTCCGCGTGCAAAAAAAGTACTAGAACTTGCCTATTTCAGTGCACGAGAATTGCGTAGCACCTACATGGGGCCCGAACATATTCTCATTGGATTACTTCGAGAGGCTGAAGGGCTTGCAGCGATTTATCTCAATAAGAAAAATATTACCTTAAGCATGATGATGGATCTACTTCATGCCATCGCCCAAAAGGCCGATCCCGATGATGAGATCCATCGATTATTTGGGGGAGGGATGCAAGCACCTCAAGTCAATGATGCAAACGCATCAGGTGATGTATTCTCTCAATTCGGGCGTGATCTAACTCGGTTAGCGTCTGAAAATAAACTTGACCCTGTTATTGGTCGTGATCAAGAAGTTGAACGAATTATTCGAATATTGTCCAGACGAACAAAAAATAACCCCGTTCTTATTGGTGACCCAGGGGTCGGGAAGACGGCGATCGTCGAGGGGTTAGCTCAAGCCATCATAAATGGCGAGGTACCCGAGGATCTCAAAAATAAGCGAGTGATCGAACTGCAATTATCATCCGTTCTTGCGGGAACCCGTTTTAGGGGGGATTTTGAAGAACGATTTAAGCGATTAATTGATACGGCGACCCAAAAAGATAGCCAAATTATTTTGTTTATAGATGAATTGCATACGGTCGTTGGGGCGGGTTCAGTAGGGGATAATGCTATGGATGCGGCCAACATATTAAAACCCGCGTTAGCTCGAGGTGAGATACAATGTATTGGGGCTACGACCATTGATGAATATCGAAAATATATAGAAAAAGATTCTGCCCTTGAGCGTCGATTTCAGAAAATTGATGTCTCTGAGCCCAGTAAAGACGAAGCGATCCTTATTCTTAAGGGTTTAAGAGATAAGTATGAGGCCTATCATCGAGTCGATATTGACGACGAGGTCATTCAAGCCGCTGTTGATATGTCCTCTCGTTATATCACGGATCGTTTTCTTCCTGATAAAGCCATTGATCTTATTGATGAAGCGGCTGCGATGGTTAGGATCCGATCGATCTCCTTGCCGGAGAATATTAAGGATGCTCAAAAAGAGCTGCAATCTATTAAAAAAGATGAAATCGCCGCTGCACGCAATCAGGAATATGAAAAAGCGGCTCGATATCGGGATCGAATTGATCAACTTGAAAAATGGATCCGTGAAGAACGAGAAACATGGATGGCCAAAAAGGGTGCCCATATAGTTAAGATCAGGAAAGAAGATATACAACGCGTTGTGGCTGATTGGACAAAAATGCCTGTGTCCGCTTTAAAAGAAAATGAAACTCAAAAATATCTCGATATAGAGGGTGAATTACAAAAGAAAATTATTGGACAGAAAGAAGCCATACAAGAAATATCCCGCGTCTTGAAACGTGCTCGATCCGGCTTGAAAAATCCTGATCGTCCTATAGGAGCCTTTCTTTTTTCTGGCCCAACGGGGGTCGGAAAAACGGAACTCGCGAATGTTTTAACCGAGTATATTCTGGGTGATCGTCATAAACTGATCCGCTTTGATATGAGCGAGTATATGGAAAAGTTCAATGTCTCAAAACTACTTGGTGCCCCACCTGGCTATGTTGGATATAATGAAGCCGGACAATTAACAGAAAAAGTGAGACGCAATCCGTATTCAGTCATTCTTTTTGACGAGATCGAAAAAGCACACCCCGAGATCTTTAATGTTCTTCTTCAAATATTGGATTCAGGAACAATGGCCGATAGTCAGGGGCGAAAGATCGATTTTAAGAATTGCTTGATCTTAATGACGACCAATATGGGCTCCTCTCAGTTGAAGAATTTGGGTTTTCGTTCTTCAGACACGTCGAGTGCTTATGAAACAATGAAACAAAACGTCGTTGCAGAGATCAAAAATCATTTCCGTATCGAATTTATCAACCGTCTCAGCGGTATTGTTGTTTTTAAACCCCTTATTCAAGAGGATATGCTCGAGATCTTTAATTTGATGATACATAATATTGAGGATCGTTTAGCCGAGCAGTCGTTATCCCTTGAAATCAGTCCATCTCTGAAGACCAAGATCATCACAGAGTCCGATTTCGAACAATTTGGTGCGCGTTCACTTGGCCGAATTATCGAACGAGACATCGAAGATTTTCTTGCTCAAGCTTTGTTAACGAATACGCCCAAAAAGGGGACACGATTGGTACTGGGTTTAAATAAACATAAGGAAATGATCCTTAAGTCTCATGCTTCTTGTTGAGGCTTTTTCTCGTTTTGAGCAATTCCTCAATTATGAACGGGGGTATTCTAAGAATACGCAGTCTTCCTATTTAAGTGATTTAAGACAATTTGAAACTTGGACGCAGATCAATGAGGTGGAGTCCATTGATCTCGAAAGGGTTAACCGTTATTTTGTTGCCTTAAAAAAACGTGCCTATCAAAAAACATCTGCGAATCGAAAACTAGCCGCAATGAGTGTTTTTATCCAATTTGCTTTGCGAGAAGGTTGGTTAAAGGAGGATGTCAGTATTCATATTGAATATCCGAAGTATCAAAAAAGACTCCCCAAAATGGTCTCTTCAAAGGGGGTTCATCGGCTTCTTGATGAAAAGGGGCCCGTTCATCGTTTTCGAGATCAGGCTATACTCGGATTATTATACTTTGCTGGGTTGCGGGTTTCAGAGGTTGTCACGCTTGAAGGATCCGCCATTAATCTAGTTGATGACTGGATCCGCGTCAGGGGGAAAGGGGGGAAAGAAAGATTGATCCCGATCGTTCCGGCTTTAAAGGGTTTATTATCCGAGTATGAACCACAACGTCCCCATCCCAACATACCGATCTTTTTTCAGAAAAGCACGGGAACCGGTATTTCTCGTCAACAAGTATGGTCAATTTTAAAAAACACACAAAAAAGATTGGGGATCACTGAAATGATGAGTCCCCATAAGCTTCGCCATACATTCGCGACACAGTTAATGGATCAAAATGTCGACCTGCGCTATATTCAAGAGCTATTAGGTCATAGTAATATTGCAACGACTGAAATCTATACGACCGTCAGCACTAAACGGTTGCACGAGATTTTTGAAAGATCACATCCGAGGGCATAGCATGATATTAGGGTTAACATTGATCACTCTCATCCTTTCCGTCATTTTACATGAAGTTGCTCACGGTTTTGTGGCTTTTCTGGCTGGTGACGACACCGCAAGACGCAGCGGTCGTCTAACGCTTAATCCAATTAAGCATATCGATTGGGTTGGGTCGGTGATTCTGCCAATATTTTTAATGTTGTCACGTTCTCCTGTTCTTTTTGGTTGGGCAAAGCCGGTCCCCATAAACTCAAAGCAAATGCGTCACCCCAAGTGGGACATTGTTTGGGTGTCATTGGCCGGTCCCTTGATGAATGGAGTTCTTATTGTTTTGGCGATGTTTTGTTTGCATTCATTGGTCTCAATTATAGGGATAGACACCTATCATACTTTTATGACACAGCAGTCACAGGTTAAAGAAAACCTCATTCTGACCAGTGAATCAGGGGGCGTTTTACTGCTTATCGAAGCGATGATACAGCTCATTGTCATCAATAGTGTGTTGGCGTTATTTAACCTGATTCCGATCCCTCCCTTAGATGGTTCGCGAATTTTCATTCCTTTTCTTCCCAAATCTTGGGAGCCAGCGTTTCAACATTTTGAGAAGTATGGGATCATCCTTATTTTCGTGTTGCTTTACTTTAATTTTTTTGACAGTTGGTTTCGCGAGTGGATGGTCTATATCATGGGACTTATCTGGATGGTATAATGAGCCCAGTGAAAACCGACATCACCATTCTTGGCGCCGGTCCAGCCGGTTTAACGGCTGCTATCTATGCCTGTCGCGCTGGTCGAAAGGTTGTGCTTGTTGAGCGCTCTGTTCCGGGTGGACAACAAACCTTAACCGACAAAATCGAAAATTATCCGGGTACAGGACCGGATGGCACTAGTGGCGCGGAACTTAGTCGACAAATGGAGTCGCAAGCCAAGGCTTTGGGGGCGACTATCCTTGCCGATCGGGTCAAGTCGATCTGTTTTTCTGAGAGATCCCAAACGGTAACGCTTTCCTACTTAGAGTCCATCGAGTCTAATGCCCTTATTATAGCTTCAGGACGCGACGCAAAGCTACTTTGCATCAACGGAGAAGACGATTACAGAGGCCGAGGGGTCTCCTATTGTGCAATTTGTGATGGCCCTTTTTTTCGAGATAAGGAGGTCGCGGTTATTGGTGGGGGCAACAGTGCGCTTGAAGAGGCGTTATTTCTTACAAAAACAGCCAAATCAGTCACCCTCATTCATCGTCGACAAGCCTTTAGAGCGGATAAACAAGTGGTTGATCATGTGATGCATCACCCCAAAATTAAATTTATTCCTGACCACAGCCCTATATCTGTTTCTGGTGAAGGCATTATGCGATCCTTAACGATTGAACATGTATCCACAAAGGTTCAACAAGTCCTCCCTATGTCAGCGATGTTCGTCTACATTGGCCATCATCCGAACACTTCATTTTTATCGGACCAGCTTATTCTCGATGGATCAGGATATGTGATGACTGATGATCATATGCGAACAAGTTGGAAAGGGGTGTTTGCCGCCGGGGATGTTAGACAAAAATCACTATATCAAATTGTGACAGCAACAGCGGATGGGGCGATCGCCGCTATTTCAGCTGATGCTTATCTGGATGAACGAGAGGGACAATAATGAAAATTGCGATCGGTTGTGATCATGCAGGAATTGACTACAAAGAAGCTATCAAGCACCATTTGTTGACAACGCTTAATCCCCAGATCATAGATGTTGGCACCTTTTCAACCGAATCGGTCGATTATCCTGATTTCGGGAAAAAAGTGGGTGAGACGGTTGCGTCTGGTGAAGCCAATAAGGGTATCGTCATTTGTGGTACAGGGATAGGTATTTCAATAGCGGCAAACAAAGTAAACGGAATTCGCGCTGCGCTTTGCTATGACCTTTATACCGCCACGATGGCGCGACAACATAACGATGCCAATGTATTAGCCCTCGGGGCAAGAACAACACCCATAGATGTCGCCTATACGCTCATTGACACTTTTTTTTCAACCCCTTTCGAAGGTGGCCGTCATCAACAAAGAGTTAATAAGCTGTCCGTTTAGGGATGATTCTTCATATCAATCAATTCTGCGATAACACGTTCATCGGCACCGAGTAGCTTCATCAACTTAATCTCTGCATCGAAACTTAGCGCATTTCTTTGAAACATATGCTTTGTCATGTCTGCCTCCTAAGTGATTGATACGATGCTTATGCCCAATAAAAAATAAAATAAACAGTAAAATAATTGAATGAGTATTGCTTTATTGAAAACCTTTCATATAATAGGGACATTATGAATCCCTCACTACTTGAACTGACAGATGCGATCAAAGCTGGAAGTGGGTTTGACGCGATCTCAACCTTGAAGGATTTTAATGGTGATGTAAATGGCCCCCTTATTCATGAATGGCCACCCTTAATGCAAGCTGTTTTCGAGTCTAACAAAGGTGTAGCCGAACGATTGATCGACAAGGGCGCCAAACTTCAATCTACGGATCAATTCGGATTTACGCCCCTTCATCTTGCTGTTTGGTTAGGGAATCAAGAAGTGGTTAAATTGTTGCTCAAAAAAGGAGCGGATGTCCATGCGCTAGACCGTTATGGTCGTACCCCGTTGATGCTTGCTTGCAAGCGTGGGCGTCGTGGTGTAGCTCTTACCCTTATTCAAAAGGGAGCCAATGTTCTTGATAAAGATCGTTTTGGTCGAAATATGCTGATGTTCGCCTCTTGGGGCGGGAATAAAGAACTGGTAGAACGTCTATGGACGAATTATGAGTTTTCAGTTTATGACGCTGATATGTATGGTTGGACGGCGTTAGTCTTTTCCATTGTAACAAAAAGTAAATCAACGATGAATTTTCTTATTAAACAAGATGCCAAGTTGGATGTGTTAGATCAACAGGGTTGGACACCGTTTTTCTTCGCGGTCAGTCGAGGAACACCCGAGATCATCAAAACACTCATTGGACTGGGCTGTGATGTTAATGCAGCAACACCAGCAGGGGTTACGCCTCTTATGCTAACGATCGCTGACAATAATCTCGGGCACACAAAGTTACTTCTAAAACTAGGTGCCAATATTAATCATCCAACCTTACCGTTTGGTTTTACTGCCTTAATGTATGCTATTGCCGAAGGCAATTTACCTCTGATACGATTTCTAGTCAAAAGGGGTGCAGACGTTGCCTTTAAAAGCCCCATGCTAGGGTCAACCCCTCTCGCGATCGCCAAAGAAAAGGGAGATACAAAGATCCTCCGTTTCATTGAAAAGGAAATTTCCTCAAAGTCATAAAGCTGATAGTGCTATACTTCGACAAGTCGCTCAGTATAACTAAGACTAGAATTGTTCGCAAAACAATTAAGTCTTAGTATATAATGCGGTCGTTATGTTCCGTCTTAAATCCGTACTGATTACTTGGTTTAGAAAATGGCTTCAACCAGACTGGGTCGTGAAGTCCGTCTATGAGATTGACCCTAATGATCTCGAGCGTTGGGGGGTCAAAACGCTTCTCATCGACATTGATAATACCTTGTGCGAACGGGCGAAGTCTGTGCCGGACTGGAAGGCCAAAAAATTGCTTCGAGAATGGAAAGAGAGAGGGTTTAAAATACTGCTTGTTTCAAACAGTTCAAAGACAAAACGATTGATCAAAGTGGTTGAGTTCCTAGAAACATCGGCCATTATGCTTTCTCTTAAGCCGTTACCGTTCATTTATAAAAAACTCGTAAAAGATCACGGGGTCAATATCAAGGATACGGTTGTGATCGGCGACCAATTATTTACCGATATATTAGGGGGTAAATTAAGCGGGATCAGAACCATTTACACTTATCCACTCGCCATAGAAATGAATGAATATCGACGACTTATGATCGGGTTTGAGAAATGGTTGTTAAAGACGGCTTTGATTCCGAAGGATCAAAGTTATCGCCGATTCGACAGTGTGCCCCACCTGTAGTTCGCCTGAGAGGGATTGTATCATTCGTCGAATTTCCCCCCCATTATAGCCAAGTACGGTTAACGCATCGGTAATATCATGGCTTAATTGTTGGTTAACGGACACTGTTGGGGCTCCCTCTGTGGCAGAAAGTCCAATGAAGTTCATGTTCTTGAACTTGTCTCTCAATTCTAAGACCAGTCGCTCGGCAGTCTTTTTGCCAATGCCTTGTACCGAAATAATGAGGGGCAAGTTATTGCTAAGGACGGCTTGGATCAGTTGAGAGGGTGAAAGTTCGGCCAGTAAGGTTAATGCTAATTTCGGCCCGATGCCACTGACATCTAAGAGCGTCAAAAAGACCTGCTTAGTTTCCGCCGTTAAAAACCCGAAGATCGTGTGAGAATCCTCTTTGATGTTAAGAAACGTATAAAGGCGAACCTCTTGATTCTGAAAGGGGACAAGTTCGGCGGCATCTCGTTTGGAGATAAAGAGTTCGTAGCCAACACCTGCCGCTTCGATGACCGCAACATTGTCACTAAGGGCCGTTAAGTTTCCTTTGATATAGGCGAACATAAAGGTATTGTAGCATAGTTATCGCAAATTTCTGATCTTCGCGGAATGGATATGACAGATCGCGATGGCGAGGGCGTCGGCGGTGTCATCGGGTTTGGGGATCTCGGATAGATTGAGCAAACTTTTAACCATCTTTTGAACTTGAGATTTGTCGGCGGCGCCCGATCCCGTGACGGCGAGTTTCACCTCGTTGGGGGTGTATTCCTCGACGGTCATCTTCTTCTTTAGACATTCAAGCAGTAGGGTGCCTCGAACTTGGGCCACGTCGATCGCTGTTTTGACATTTTTTGCAAAGAATATCTTCTCGATAGAGAGCGCATCGGGTTGCCACGTTTCCAGCAAAGTCATGAGTTCTTGATTGATGGCCAATAGCCGTTCGTGGTAAGTGTTCTTCGCGCTAGTGGCAATGTGGCCGTAGTGGATAGAGATCAGCTGATTGCCGCGCAGTTCAACGATGCCATAGCCGATAATGGCATAACCGGGATCAATGCCCAAAACCCTCATGGCAGCTCTTTGTCTAAAATTTTGGCTAAACGTTTGGCGAGATTGGCTTTGCCATTGACCCGCTTGATCTGTGTTTTTGACTTTATCAAAAGAAAAGTATGTTTTTTCTTGAACGGCAATTTATTGGCGATGATAAGGTTGGCCTGTGAGGCCCGTTTGCTCTTGAGGGCAATGCTCGTTAGTTTCCTGAGATTCTTTCGAGCCTCAAGTTTAAATTTGATGAGCTTGATTTGACGGTCCCACGTTTTGATCTTGTCCGCAATCTTGGGTGCTTTTGACAGCGAAAGTTTCAGCTTTTTCTTAGAGGAAATTTTGCCTTTGAGCGGTTTCTTAAGTATAAAGTCTGAAATAGCGGCGGCATGAATGAGGGCCAGATATTTTCCTTTTTTCACTTCTTTTTTCACTGCTTTGTAAAAGTCTTTAAACAGAATAGCTCGAATAATGTGTATCCGTTTATGTTTGAACGCAGCGAGATCAACTCGACAATCCGCTAAGATGACGGTTACGTCAAACCCTCGCTTAGCACACGCTTTTGCGATGCGTAGCCCTGTTTCTCCAGAGAAGATATTGGTGAGGACACGGACATCATCGAGAGGCACCCACGTGTTGCCAGCTGTGATGAGAAGGCGTCGCTTAATCATGGGATAGCGTTTACGGCTTCAATAAGCGTGTCGATCGTGGCCATTGCTCCCATGCCCGTTTCACCACACGCTAAAACACTTTCTCGCGGAGGGATGATCGAGAGATTTGCATAGGTATTCGCTAGGGTTGTCAGATGTCCTTTGACGAGCGGATTATCCCACATACGGGTATTCATTGCGGGAGCCAGAAGCCATGGGGTGCTTGAGGGTAAAGCCAGAACACTGGTTGTCAGAAGATTGTCAGCTAGCCCCAAGGCTAATTTAGCGATCGTATTGGCGGTGATCGGTGCGATCATAAAAATATCGGCCCATAGGGCAAGCTCAATATGGGCGGTTGGGTCGCCAACACTCTCGGAGGTATCGGTATAGGCAGGGAACTTTGATAAGGTTCGAATGCTAAGCTCGGTTACAAATCGGGTGGCATTGGGCGTTAAAATGACTTTAACCGTGTGCCCGTTCTTATGAAGTTGATGTATAAGGTCGAGTGTTTTGTAAGCGGCGATCCCGCCAGATATGCCAATGAGAATGTTTTTAGAGTTATTCATTAGAGTTGAATAAGAACCCGAGCTTGTGAACCCTCAGTTTTGGCCCATATCATTTCTTTTTCCATTCGTTGACACCAACTTTTGACATCATCAAGAAACGTTGGCGCATCAGCGACGGCTTCGATCGTGTCGCCAATACAACAGGTGTCAAGCTCTAGGGTCAATCTCATGGTGGGTTGGGGGCAGGGGAGTCCATTTAAATCCAAAATCTTTGTGGCCATGCCTCACCTGTTTTCGTTTGGTAGCGATGAGTGGGCTCGAACCACTGACACCACGGGTATGAGCCGTGTGCTCTAACCAACTGAGCTACATCGCCAACCTGATAGGCATATTTTCACACATTTGACGGGTTGCTACAAGATGGCAGCGTTGACATTCGTCAGTCAAACAACGACAATTTACCTTTATGAAGAGAATTCAATATCATCTTTTCGGGATTTTACTGCTCTCAACGATGGGGTTTGCGTCTCAGGTCTTTTTTAGTCCGAATGGCGGGGCAAGGGCCGAGATCGTTCAATTGATCCAACAAACGACACCCAGCATTGATATCGCAATTTATAGCTTTACCTCAAAAGAATTAGGCCTAGCGGTTGCAGCGGCGGCCAAGTCCGGGCGAAAGGTTCGGGTGCTAGCCGATCGCGATCAAAACAAAGGCAAGCCGTCGGTTATCCCATGGATCTCAGCCTATATGGAGGTTCGCATCCTTCCAGAACCGGGTGTTCGGGGCATCATGCACGATAAATTTATGTTGATAGGGAACCGTATCTTAACAACGGGGTCCTATAATTGGACCAATAATGCCGAGTATTTTAATCAAGAAAACCTGATGGTCATCACCGACACAGAGATGATAAAGGCCTATCATCGAGAATTCGAAAAATTATGGATTCAAGCCAAGCCCTATAAGGCCTATGATAATGATCCGTCCTACTGATCTCGATCTAAGCCTTTAACATAATCTTCTCCTGTCATGACGGGGACACTGCCTTTTTTGTAGTCTTTAATGTTGCGCGTAAGGATCACTGGGATCTGGTGTTGAATGGCACAATAGTGCTGAATAGCATCTTCAAAGTCATGGAAAACAGAAGAGAGGGCCAAGTCAATGATTCGAGCATCAACATTAAGAACGGTAACAAGAAGTTTCAGTCGTTGAAGGATTTGTCGAGAAACAGGCTTGGATAACTGTCGGGAAAGAATATAATCTAGGTTTGAGAAGATTAGCGAAGAAACATAGAGAGAAATAAGGCTTTGTTCGGCAAGTCCAAACACAATTTTGGCGTACTCAACATGTGGTTCTCGCGCTAAAAATAGATCAAGAATGATGTCGGAATCGACAAACAGTTTAGGTTTCATGAGTATTTATTAAGAAGATGCTTAGCGTAAGCATCTTCAGGGGTATCATTGGTTAGACGAAGGATGCCCGTTAACTCCTGAGTGATAGGGGTATTAGACATGGCCTCGGTGGGCGACGTTGAAAGCCTGGATAAGAATGTCTGAACGAGACCGGAAATACTCCTTTTATGGAGACCAGAATATTGTTTGGCACTTTCCAAAACTTTTTCATCAATACTGAGTGTTAATTTTCTATTCATACGTGTAATAATATTCCACAAGATACGTATCGTCAAACATGGTATAATTTTTGTTATGTTACAAACGACTGACCTCGACTGGATCCTGCCACAGATCGAGGTGGTGACTCAGGACATGCCGCGACTGTATATTTCCCATAGACTCAATGACATTCCCGACCCCGAAGAACGGGCGTTTAAGATTTTGGTTTCCTCCATTATCAGTTTACGCACAAAAGAGAAGGCCACATGGGAGGTATCAGAACGCCTCTATGCTCGAATTTCTTGCCTTGAAGAGCTTTTAGCCTTGCCGATAGGGGAAATGGAGTCGCTACTTTTTTACTGCGGGTTTTATAAACAAAAAACACGCCAGATCAAAGCCGTCTGTCAAATCCTAAAAGAAAAATTCAATGGACACGTGCCCAATACGATTGAAGACCTATTAACGCTTCCGGGTGTGGGGCGAAAAGTGGCTAATCTGGTGGTAACGGAGGCCTTCGAGAAAGAGGGGATCTGTGTCGATATTCATGTTCATCGCATCAGCAATCGTTGGGGTTTGGTCAGCACCAACGACCCCGATGCCACCGAAATGGCGCTTCGCCATATTCTCCCCCTCAAACATTGGCGCGACTTCAATCAACGCCTCGTTGTTTTTGGCCAAAACATTTGCTTACCCATCAAACCCAAATGCGGCGAATGCTTTTTAAGAGAACAATGCCCTGCGGCAAGTTCATCCTTGAAAAAATAGTAAGATATTTTTCATCTTTTATATCTTCCCCGAGATTTTCCCAAACGTCGTCCGATATATGTATTGAAGACGAAAACAACCACCCAAGGAGTCATTAAATGAAATATAAAATAGTGAGTATCGCGCAGCATGAAACAATCTCAAATGATGATGGATTTAGTGATGTAACGATACTTCATTATGCTGATTTTACGGGATTAGCAAAAGTAGTAATGGATTTCATCAAAGGCATAAGGGTCGCATTAAAGAAAAGAGAAACTCAAGCTGCTCAGACTGGATTAACGATTGAAGAGCTGATCCCATACTATGAAGTGCTAATCTCTGAACTTAAGCCAAAGACGGATATAGGAATTGAAACGTTTCAAACGTGGGTTGGTGAAGATCCGTCTACGGATTTTAAACCGCCTATAGTGCAATCAAACCCTATGCCGCTTCCTCGACCCAAGTCTTGATCTTCCCGATATACTCATCTAGTCGCATTTGAAGCTCGACCGACAAGCCATTGCCATGCCCTAATTTTTTGGGTTGAATGCCCATTATCGTTAGGTTTTTGGGTAAGGCTCCATTAAGCCCTTCCATCAAATTAATAACATCGGCAAGCCCTATCCCGTGTGTCGACAGGGCATCCCCTTTACAAATGAATTTGACATCACGAGGAAAAAACAGTTTAGCGGTTCCAACCGGTTGGGCCATATTAACCGCATCGATCAACAAGACTCGGTCGGCCTCTTGAACAAGATCGATCAACGAAAACCCATCCGTTCCAATATCTCGGAGTGTTGTCCCCTCAGGGAGTGTTTCTTGTCGAAGCCGTTGCAAGAGTTCAGGCCCGATCCCATCATCTTTGCGAAGGAGATTACCAGCGGCAAGTATAAGAGGCATCGCTAGCGAATGATCTCTACATCAAGTAAATGGGTTGAGCAAGAAATACAGGGGTCATAGGCACGGACAAGCATTTCCATCATGAGCGTGATCTCTTCGTCCGTTTTATCCACGATTTGGGGCACTAATGCATGCATATCGTTTTCAATATTCTGTCCGTTCTGTCCGGTGGGAATGACGCAATTAGCCTTCTCGATAAAGCCTTTTTCGTTATAGGCATACTCGTGATACAAGATGCCTCTAGGCACTTCGACCGCCCCAATACCGATGCCAGCTACAGGCGAAACAACGCGTTCTTCAACTTTTAAGGGCTGAGCCATCTCTAGCAGGGTCTGGGCGGCATCGATCGCATCGTCAGCCAGATGAACCAGCTCGACATATTGAGCTAATGTGTTTTTGTAGGGGTTAGTGCATTTTGGGGCTAGGTTCAGATGCTCGGCAATGGATTTGGCATTATCCGAGAGCCACTGATAGTTATTGTTGAACCGAGCCAACGCCCCAACCATAAACGAGTCCCGTGTATGTTTGCATCGTTTGGCGGTTGAGGAAGGGATGACAAATTCTTGAGTCAATTCGCGATAGGATTTATAACTCGCCACGCCAGTATCACTCGAAAAGATATCCCCCTCCAAGAGTGCATACGTTCCGGGTTGATAAAGCGAGATATACTCGGTTTCCCGATCGAAGTCCGGGAGGCTTAAATTAGCAAGGGTGGTCGCGTTGATCATCAACTCCATCTTGGCCTCTTGCATCCAAGCAATAATGGAAAAAAGCTCTTTTGGGGTGGGGGTTTTCGTCATGGCTTGAACGTTGCTCGCCATAGGGTGAACCAGTCGCCCGCCAATGATATCGCCAATGTCATGTCCATATTTCTTTAATTTGAGCGCATGAATAACGACATCCCGATGGGTTTTAACAAGCGGGAGGACAGACTTTGCCCCTACAAAGTCGGGAATGGCCAGAAAATAAATATGAAGGGTATGGCTTTCGAAATATTCGCCGGCATTCAAAAGACGTCGTAAGCATTTTTCTTGGGTTGAGAGGGAGAGGCTAAAGGCATCCTCTGTCGCGGCCAAAGATGCCAATTGATGTCCAACCGAGCATATCCCACAGATACGGCTCGTGATGAGTGCCGCTTCATCAAAGTGGCGGCCTCGGATCATGGCCTCAAAGAAACGAGGGGCTTCGACAATGTCAAAATGACAGGCTTCGATCTTGCCATCCCGCACATTCAATCGAATGTTGCCATGGCCTTCAACACGAGTAATATGATGAATATCGAGATCAATAATGCGTCCCATGGTTAAAAGAGCTCCTTGTTATGATTTAAGAATAGTTTGAAGGTATCCATCATTTGATCGTGAGTCAGATCATACTGACGCATGACATCTTTTTGTCCATAGATATTAGGCTCGGGTATAGCCCCTCGACACCCATAGCAATAACCCCCGTTACTCGGACAGCGTGCGCCACAACCGGCTCGTATAATAGGGCCGAGGCAGGTCAGACCCCGTTCATACACACAAATATTCTCACGTTGTTTACACTCCACGCAAACAGGATAGTCGGGGATGTCGGGGTTTTTGCCAAGCACTAAATTTTTGACGACTCGGACAAATTCGTCCGTATCGATGGGGCATCCCGGAATAAACGCATCGACTTTGATGAAGGCATAAATAGAACGAGCCATATCGGTTTCAAAGAGGTCGGGATTGTCGGGATAAACAGCACTTTTGTAGTCGTCTGGACGTTGAAAGTTCTTCAAGGCATTGATGCCTCCGATATGGGCACAGGCCCCAAATGCCACGACCAGCGCAGAACGGATCCGTATATCTTTGAGTCGAGGGATATCCGATTTTCGCGTAATAGAGCCTTCGATGAGCGTAATATCATAATGGTCGGCTTTTTCGCTTAAGGCTTCACGGAATTCAACAATATCGATCACCTCAAGAAGATCAAGAAGTTGCTGCGGGGCAAGATTGATGGCGGAAAGTTGGCAACCCTCACAGCTTGCGAAGTCAAAGAAAGCGACAGCGGGTTTATTCAATTATATCGCCTCCTCTTTGTCTTCA
>CAIUCY010000025.1 GCA_903897765.1 uncultured Candidatus Marinamargulisbacteria bacterium
ATCTATCGTCATCCCAAAGGTAGCTTATCTTCAAGGTCATTTCGAGGATTATCAACAACACGCTATCTCTTCATGGAAAGCAAAAACGAAAGAATCGATGCAGATCACACTTCCCGACAAGAAACTTGAAAAAGCGTTCAAAACCAATATCAGCTATTTACTGATGCTTTGGGATGGCAACAGTATTACGCCCGGCCCTATCAACTATCATCATTTCTGGTTCAGAGACGCCGCCTATCTTCTTCAGGCTCTTTGTAAAATGGGATATAAGGATGAAACAAAACAAGTTTTGAACACCTATCCTAGTCGTCAAAAATGGAATGGGTTCTTTTTTTCCCAACTTGGCGAATGGGATAGCAATGGGCAGGCTATATGGACGATAGCAGAGTATTACCGGATCACTCATGACAAAGCAACCCTTCGAAAACTGATCCCTTCCGTCGTTTCGGGGGCAAATTGGATCATTAATAAATTAGCGACGACAGATAAACTGCCCATTCCTTATAAAGGTCTCATGCCTGTTGGTCTTAGTGCTGAGCATTTTGGAGCCAATGATGTCTATTTTTGGGACGACTACTGGTCTCTGAAAGGTCTATTTGACGCTAAGTTCCTCATCGATGAATGGCCTGAAGGGAAGATACAAACCCAACATATAGTAAAAGCCATCGATAAACTAACAACTAACCTTAATAATTCCATTCAATGGGCAAATAATAAATTTGACAAGCCGCTCCTCCCTATCGCCCCTGATCGTCATATGGATAGCGGAGCAATAGGAAGCCTCGCCGTTGCGTATCCCCTAAACTTATTCCCGCTCGATGACGAACGATTGGTCAACACAGTTGAGTGGTTAGTTGAGAACTGCTTTACCAATAATGTTTTTTATCACGATATCAATCACTCTGGCCATGGCACGTACCTCAACCTACACTTTTCTCAATATTTCCTTATGCGTCGAGACCCACGCGCGCTTGATATATTAAACTGGATGACAAATGTCGCAAGCAACACGTTCACTTGGCCCGAGTCTATCCACCCCTTTACCTTCGGAGGGGTTGTTGGCGATGGACATCATGGTTGGGCTGCGGCTGATTATTTAATGACTGTCAGGAATCTACTGTTCTTTGAAGAAAAAGAAACGCTAGTATTAACCCCAGTTATTCCAAAAGAATGGATATCGTTGTACGAAAAGATCGAGGTACATCAAGCGCCCAGCTACTTCGGGATCATAGATTTCACTTACGAAGTAACTCATACCAACGAAATAAAAATCACGCTAATGAATCAATTTTCAACCCTTCCCTTACAGATCGAGATCAACCTTCCCGTCTTCATTGAGTCCATTCAGATCGGCGAAGATATTCAAGTGATCAACCAACATCGTTTCATCATCTCCCCCACCACCGAGCATGTTAGGGTGTTTTTTCGGGAAGGGTAAAGCAAAACTTGCCATCATTGCTCTAGTATCCGATAATAGGGTCATGACTCACAGCATTGATACAAACGCTATCGAAAAAGCCGTTAAGATGATTTTATCCGCTATTGGCGAAGACCCTGACCGTGAGGGCCTCATCGAAACCCCCAAACGCATTGGCAAAATGTATCAAGAGATCTTCTCGGGGATCAATAAAGACCCAAAAGATCACATCAAGCTTTTTTTCGCCGAAAATCATCAAGAAATGGTTATTGCTCGGGATATTCCTTTTTATTCCATGTGCGAACATCATATGCTGCCCTTTTTTGGCCATGCTCATGTTGCCTATATTCCCAATAAAAAAATTACAGGGATCAGTAAATTAGCTCGCATCGTAGACACGTATGCCAAGCGCCTACAACTACAAGAGCGCCTCACTACGCAAGTAGCCGAATTTATGATGACCGAATTCGAACCTCAAGGCGTGATGGTCGTCATTTCGGCAGAACATCTTTGCATGAGTATGCGCGGGGTTCAAAAGGCCGGCACTCAAATATTAACTTCGGCTGTTCGCGGTGTTTTTGACACGGATCCCAAAACACGAAACGAAGCGCTCGAATTAATAAGAATGCGACCTTAAACCGTGGACACCCCTATGTGTGCGTGTTACGATAGAGATCAAGGTAATAACGTTATATGTGGCTAAACAAACTAATTCATCGAGTTAAACAACAGAAGGATAAAACCTCTCCCAAAGAAACAAAACCAGCGGACATGTCCTTTTATGTCAAACAGATCAATGAGTCATTGTATGAAGTTTCACTGAAAGATTTCCCTGCATCCAAAGGACTTGGCACCAATCCACAACAAGCACTCACTGACTTACTCCAAACACTCAACCAACAAATCGACAGCGTTGTAAAACAAACATTACTTATGAATATGCATAAAGAGGAAATTCAAGAAAAATACGCAAATCTCCTTGAACACTTTAATAAAAATGTCTCAAAACACAAACCCCTAACATGGCTTGAAAAGATCAAACAACGCTTTGCTCCCCCACCCAAAACCATTCAAGTGCTAGAAGTTAGCATTTCTCTCAAGGAAGCCGATATCACACGATCGATCATGGACCGTCTTATCCCCAAAGAACTCCCTTTTGCTAATCTCAGCCGACTTTCTATGATGCCAAGCATGATGATGCGTCAAGAACCCCGAAACTCAACCCCAAATATCCCTGAGTTAGAACATCGTTTTTTACTCCGCTCCAACTATGACCAGACAGAGCCGCCTCTTAATTTGATCTTTGACTCTGAAGGTTTCGAGCTTGAAGAAACCTTTTCATTTGGCATCGTTGTTAATCTCAATTAATGGCTAATCTCGAATCGATCCGTCATAGTGCTTCTCATGTCTTAGCACAAGCCGTTCTACGGATATACCCTAACGCCAAATTGGGCATCGGTCCCGCTATAGAGAATGGGTTCTATTATGATTTTGAGTTACCCGTTTCACTCATACCCGAAGACCTCATTAAAATCGAATCTGAAATGAAATCCATCATTAAAGAGAATCTTCCTATCGTCAAAGAAACGCTTTCGAAACAAGACGCTATGAAACGCCTTCAGGCCTCAGGACAAACCTTTAAACAAGAACTTCTTTCTGAACTTCCAGACACAGAAGACATTACCTTCTTCTCTCAAGGGGACTTTAGTGATCTTTGCAAAGGCCCACACGTGGCCCATACCCGAGATATCAAGGCCTTTAAACTTCAGAAAATATCCGGAGCCTATTGGCGTGGCAAAGAGACCAACCCCATGCTCCAACGAATTTATGGGATCGCCTTCGAAACAAAAGAAGCGCTTACGGCTTATCTCACCCTTCTCGAAGAAGCGGAAAAACGCGATCACCGAAAATTAGGCAAAGAGCTTGACCTGTTCAGTCTCCAAGACAAGGCAGGAGCAGGACTTGTATACTGGCACCCCAAGGGCGCACGCATTCGACATATTATTGAGACCTTCTGGAAAGAAGAACATTTTAAGCGCGACTATGAGCTCTTAAACACCCCGCATATCGGGCAGAGCTGGCTTTGGGAAACATCGGGACATTTAGGGTTTTACAATGAGAACATGTTTGCCCCCATGAAGATCGATGAACAAGATTACTATGCCAAACCGATGAATTGCCCCTTTCATATCCTAATATATAATTCCTCATTACGCTCGTACCGAGACTTACCTCTTCGTTGGGCTGAGCTAGGCACCGTTTATCGATATGAACGCTCCGGTGTTTTGCATGGATTGATGCGTGTTCGCGGATTTACCCAAGATGATTCTCATATTATTTGTACGCCCGATCAGGTTGAGACTGAAATTTTTGAGGTCATCAAATTTGCGAAGTATATTCTTCAAACGATGGGCTTTAACGATATGAAATACTACCTTTCCACTCGACCAAAGGGTGCTGTTGGGGATATCTCCCGATGGGAACAAGCCGAAAAGGCTCTCCGAAATGCTTTAGCAATGGAAAATATTCATGATTTTGAAGTTGACGAGGGAGGCGGCGCTTTCTACGGCCCCAAGATCGATATTAAGATCAAAGATGCTATTGGTCGCGAATGGCAATTATCGACGATCCAATTTGACTTTAATCTACCCGATCGCTTTGATATGACCTATATTGGGCAGGACGGACAAAAACACCGCACCATCATGATCCATCGTGCTTTATTTGGCTCGCTGGAACGTTTCTTTGGTATATTAATTGAGCATTATGCTGGCAAATTCCCCTTCTGGCTCAGCCCAGAACAGTTCCGCATCCTGACGATCAACGACAGCGATGCAACAACCGCTCATGCTAAATCGACTTTAGACCACCTTAAACGATCTGGGTTTAGAGGCACACTCGATGACCGGAATGAAAAACTCGGACTTAAAATTCGTGAAGCCCAAGTTCAACATATCCCTTTCGCGCTTGTTATTGGGGACAAAGAAGCACAGGCCAATCAAATCGCCCTTCGAAAACGGGGCGAACAGACGACCCAACTCCTCGATTTGAATGAAGTGACTCAACTATTCCAAGGCCTTCAGACACAAAAGGTTAATTGACAGTGTACATGAGCCAACGTATAATCGTACCGACTTTAGCGGAGGTGTAAGGATCGTTAAGCATTTACCAAAAAACCGTGAAATAAAAAACGCACAGGTGCGACTTATTGATACGGATACTGGGATTCAAACGGTCATGGCCATCGCTGATGCCCTTAAATTAGCCGAAGAGGCCGGATTAGATCTGGTTGCGGTTTCACCCAATAGTGATCCGCCGGTATGCAAGGTTTTAGACTATAGTCACTATATCTATAACCAAGGTAAGTTGGAAAAGAAGGCCAAAAAGACTGTCAAAAGCAATGTCTTGAAGGAACTTAAGCTCACACCGAAGATCGGGGAACATGATTACCAGGTCCGGTTTCAAGCGGCGCAAAAGTTTCTTGCAAAAGGCCATAAGGTCAAAATGACCGTCTTTTTCCGTGGACGAGAGATTACGCATCCTGATGTTGGGTTAGCTCTGCTTCGACGTGTAAACGCTGAACTTGGCGACACGGCGCAGGTTGATCATGGGCCGGTCTTCAATGGACCTACCGCCTCTATGGTTCTCTCTCCCAAAAAATAAATTGGATTAGAAAGAAGGAGAATTTGATATGCCGAAGATGAAAACACGTCGTGCCGCTGCCAAGCGATTCAAGTTAACAGGCACAAAGAAAATTGTTCACAACAAAGCGGGCGGGTCTCACCTACTCGAACACGAAAGCATGGGGCTCAAACGCGGTCGTCGTGGGAATATCGTGCTTCACAAAACCCAACTTGTTAAAGTCAAGCGCATGCTTGGAATCTAAGGAGAAACTAAAATGGTCAGAGTAAAAAGAGGAAATGTTCGTGCAAAAAATCGCAAAAAGATCCTTGACCTTGCAAAAGGGTTTTATGGTTCACTTCATCGCTTATATCGCCCGGCCAAACAGGCCGTCACTCAAGCATTAACCAATGCCTTTGCCGGTCGTCGCGATAAAAAAGCTATTTTCCGTGATCTTTGGATCGCGCGTATCAATGCAGCTTGCAGACTTAATGGAACAACCTATAGCCGTTTTATTAACGCGCTCAAAAAAAAGAACATCCTCCTAAACCGAAAGATGCTCGCGGAAGTGGCACAATACGATGCCGAAACGTTTACAAAGATCGTCGAAGCCACGAAGTAACGGAGCGTTTATATGATAGAAATGCAACTCGGCGGGCTAGGATTTGACCCCCGCAATATGTCGCCTATTATTCTCCTTCGGGATAATGAAGAGCGCAATTTCCTGCCGATTTGGATCGGGATGTTTGAGGCTGCAGCTATTGCGATGGAACTACAAGATTTCAAACCACCGCGCCCTATGACACACGACCTGCTCGTTCAGATCATTGATGTATTGGGTGCCGAAGTTGATCGCATTATCATTAGTGAGATCAAAGACGATACGTTCTATTCAAGCATCGAGTTATTGGTTCCCAATCCCGATGCCCCTTCCACACCTAGGAAAAAGGGTAATGTGGACACCGATGAAGAATCCCTTGAAGACGATGATGTAACGGTTATTCGCTTAGATGCTCGTCCATCAGATGCCATTGCTATTGCGGTTCGCACCGATGCCCCCATTTATGTCTCAGAGCAAGTGATGTTCAAGGCAAAGATGGTCAACGCAGAGAAAGACCAAGAAGAGACTCAGAAGTTCAAAGACTTCATCGACAACGCGAATCCAGACGACTTCGCTAAGTACTACAACCAAAAACAATAAATCCCGCTCAGTTTAAACGACGAAAGAAGTCTTTCATAACAAGGCAAGTGGCTTTCATAAGAATGATTTCACGACTTAAAAGAAAAGCATTAAAAAACGTTACTCTAATAATCCAACCCAACAACAATGACTCCAAGCCCGCCCCCCCTTCCTAAAGGAGAGAGAGGGGGCGGGCGGGTGAGGTCGCGGGTGAGTCCTACTTCCCTAAGATCTTTTTTGCTGCTTCAGAAGCCTGTGCGGCTTTTTTGGCTTTTTCGTCTTCGATCAGATATTTACCAAGATCAGCTCTTAGTTTTGTACTTTGATCCGTCGTCAGCAGGGTCATATAATTATTCGAAACCGTTTCAAGTATCGGGCGTTTATCTTTAAAGGTTGTTAACAACGTACTTAATAAGGGTTTCGCTTTTTCAAGGAGACCATGCTTCTTATAAAAATCAATGGCCGCGATATAAACGATCGGGTACTGATATTGGGGATTATATTTCTGCCAAACCATCGCCCGCTCATAGGTATTGATCGCATCATCCAAACGACCTAACTTCTCATACATTCTGGCTATTTGAACATACAATAAAAGGTTTTGCGGTTGGCTCGACACTAGCTTTTGGTATTCAAGCGATGCCTGAAG
>CAIUCY010000026.1 GCA_903897765.1 uncultured Candidatus Marinamargulisbacteria bacterium
CATCCATTAGAACCATATCCGGAGTTTCGATCTTATAAGCTTCAACCGCTTTTTCGCCATTTGGCGCCTCAACAACATCATATCCTGAAGCAACTAAAAGCTTCTTCAAACGCATTCGAAGAAATGCCGCATCATCGACGATCAACAACTTTACCATTTATGACCCCACTCCAATGTCAATATATTTCCCCATTTTAACCCCAACATATAATATAGCATATTTATGTCCAAGACAATTCCTGTATTCCGTGGTTCGAATATCGATCAATGAATGATAGCGATGATACGTTTCCCGAGAACCGTTTTTTCTATTGCATCGTAAATGATCATGGGATAGCCACCCATTGGGAGCTTATTCCCCATTTGATCCGTTCCATTCCATTCGATCTCATTCGCCCCGACCATACCCCCCCTTACTCCTTCAAAAAAATTGGCCTCATAAAGGGTTTTTCCATAGATGTTGTATATTTTAAGGGTGACTTTTTTGTTCTGATTTAAATAATAGTATATCGTCGTATTCTCGATATTGCTATTGAACGGATTAGGGTAATTGGACAGATTGCTTAACACTTTGGTTGGCAAACCTGTCGAGACAGGGTCGTTTGCCATTAGATAATCAGAGAAAAGCCCTGCCGTATTAAGGGCTCTCACTTTGTAATAATAGGATGTTTCATTCTTTAAATCACCTATCTCAACATAAGAGGATGGATAAGGAACCGTTCTATTCAATATCCACTCAGGATCCTGACCTGTTCGAGAATATACTTCGATAGCACTCACTGACGAAACATCTTCAACCACACTTCCCCAAAACACTTTGTGTTTTATATTGGAAGCATCCTTGATCTGAGCAATATCCATCTTGTTATTGATAAATATGGGTTTGGTCAGATCCGCCATGAGGGTCCATGAATAGATCTCGCTTTCCAATCCCAATGCATTCTGCGCCTTAAGGCTGACTTGATACACTTTGCCTTGCTCAAAGGGAATGCTATACAGCGAAACGGCTTTAACCGCCGTATTACTATCACTGGTTACACCGCTTACGTCAAAGGCACCCTCTATCATGGGTGAAAAGGAAACAATGACGCTGTTATTTAACTTATCGCTGATCTCACAGAAAATGGTATTGCTTGCCTCAGCTTTATTCAGGGTCACGACAAGGTTTAAAGAAACCATATTGTTTACATATTTTTTATCCATGGCTCTGACCTTATGAGGGAAGAATTGACTTCGAATATTATAGCTTGCCAATTGGAAATTAAAACTTGCTACATGGCCAAACCCAACAGGAAAAGAAGCTTCATTTATGGATAACTTTATCGATGCAGTAGTAACCGCTCCAATATTTATAAGGATAGTCAGTCCTGTTGTGGTTTCTGTTATCCCTAATGGGCTTGAAAAATTAAGCTGATTTGATCCTGACCCAAGAAAGACTGGTGAGGAAATACTTCCATTACTGTTGTTCCTGATTTTCAACGAAATATTGTTTAAATTAGCCCCATTGTAGTTTATAGAAATACTGACCGCATTTAGGGTTATCTTATTATGGTCTGCCGCTAGATAAAGGTTAAAGACGGGCGTATCTTGTGGCGGAGCGAATAACGCATCGTTCAATACCGCTTCTGCTGTAACGAATAATGTTGGCATGTAGGGAAGAACGTTTAACGTCGTCAGGGCAGCCACTAAATTATTTGACAACATTTCACTACTGCTATCAAGAACGAAAGCGTCTGTACTCAACGACTTAAACGTAATGGTGCTCATATTGGTGGAGGTATAAATTAGATCCGTCATTAAATAGTAGTTTTGTTCTCCTTCATTGATCTCTTGCGGCACAGGGAAATTAAGGTCTAACTTTGAATTGACAAAAGCTAGCCCGAATAACTGGAGACTATCCACGCTGAGCTGAGGCAACCCACCAACAACCGCTTTTTTGAAGAGGCGAATATTGTTGAACATATTATCAGAAACACTGCTCGTTTTTTCAATTCGGGTGCTCGATAAATAGGAGGATCCTTTTATCGTCCTCAGGGAGAAGTCTGCTAAAATTACATTTTGCTGACCATTGGAAACATTCGTCGTCGGTAACGCATAATTTTTCAGTAATACTTGATTGCGTTGTTTTAAGATCGTAAAAAGAGTTGTGTTTAGCGGAAGGTTCGCTGAGGCAGGCGCCCCTCCATTACTTAAGGAAATATCGACACTCGCCATATAAAGAGTAAACGAGTTGCCCACAACAGCATTTGTGTTTACATTAAGAACCATTAAATACTTGGATCCATTAACAGCAGGAATTTCTGTGCCACTAAACTTTAGCAAGGCCTTTTTATTCTTGAAATTTGCCTTATTTGTCAAAGCAATAATCGACTCATGGTCCTGATCGGATATCTTCCCAATATAAATACTGTCAATGTCAGAATCGAAGATGTTGCCACTTATTAATATCCTCAACGTATCGATATACATAAAGTCTGTATTGTTGTTCAGCGTTAATTCTGCGGCACGAACATCAGTATCCCCCGCGTAGAGAATAGTGTTTAGCATGTTAAGGCTACTTATCCTCAGTATCGGAACAAAGATCGTGACAATAGAGTTCCCGCCCAATAATGTTCCAGCGTCCGTTTTTGTTTGCGAGGAGAAGCGACTATCGTTATTTCGTGTCATGGCAAGTTGAAAATAGGCTTGCCCCTGATAGGTTTCATCCTTGGCAATGTTTAGGGTTGCAAAGTAATACGTTCCGCTTGCGTTATCGGTTGAGATAAACTTGGGATACACGGGGCGAACATTTCCATTCGACAGAACAAGGTTCATGCTTGGAAGGCTATCAAGGGTGGTTTTAACATCAATAATATTTAACGTGATCAGCAATACCCCTGGGAAAACGGACGTCCCTTGATTCGTTTGGATCGTCGCATATTGCGTCGCACCAATTTCACCTGGATTGTACTCGATCGTTGTCAGAGAATCGCCCGTGGTCACATTATTTGCCTTATCCTTGATCCATAGATGAATGGTTTTTATTCCAGACTGGAGATTGCGGAAAGAATATTCGCTCGGCTTCAAGAGTGACCAATGGGTGTCGTTGGCAGCAGGTCTTGCCGAGTATTCTTCACCCAGCATCCACGCGTAATAATCCGTGTTATCGTTCAGATTAACATTTACAATTAGATTATTCGTTTTTGCAGCTAACCCTGTGTTTTTATCGACAACATTAAATACTGAGGGCAAATCGATCTTTGTATCGATCACAACATCTCGAGCACCCTCAATATTAATATAGTTTGAACCCGTGTAATTAACGACTTGCAGACTACTACGCGTCGCTGAGAGTTCAAAGTGAGCCGCTCCATCATAAATATCAGCCGGAATATTTAGCGTTGCCAAGTAGCTTGAATTAGTTGCATCAACGGTTATGCATTTATAAAAATTCAACGTCATCATGTTCCCACTTTGATTGAGCCACATGTTCGGGGTCGCAATATTTGAATCTTTAATATTTAATGTAATATTCAGGAGTCCCAAGCTAACATAGGGGGTATTTAGCATAACATTCGTATAACCTGCAGGAGGTTGAGCAAGGGGGTTGTAGTTTATATTAGCGGATACGGATGAGGGGGCGATATTATATGCACGATCCATAACCCAGAGGTAAACAACTTTCTTTTCAACATTGAGATTTTGAAATGTATATTCAACCGGCTCTTGAAAGACCCAACGTTTATCCGTACTTGTGGGTTGGTCTTGATAGGATACACCTTCACCCAACATCCACGCATAGTAATCACTATTGTCAACGTATCTTATGCCCACACTAAAATTACTAACATCCTTTGTCACTAAAGCATTGTTTTTATCAAACAGTTCAAATCCTTGAGGAATATTGATCTTCGTATCCAACACCACCCGTGATCGGCCGTTGATATACCCTCCACTCATGATGTCGCTCGTTAACGCTACCACAAGCCCTGAATCCTTTGTCGCTCGTACCCAGAAATATGCAACCCCATCC
>CAIUCY010000027.1 GCA_903897765.1 uncultured Candidatus Marinamargulisbacteria bacterium
CAGGTTTTATATGATAGATCGATACCCTCCATGGTCAGATTTTAGATGATTTGATTCGAAAATTTGACTCTGCTATTGGCAAAGTGCGACAATGTAATCATGAGAAAACGATGAACACTTCCCCTGAATTATTAGAAATGTCGCAAGCCGATAACGATACCGTGTTGAAACGCCTTGGGGCACAACTTACGGGTTTAAGTGAGTCGGAAGCGGCTTCACGATTGAAACAGGTAGGGGCAAACGAGATCGCTCGAGAAAAGCCGCCCTCTATTATAACGCGTCTCTTACGTAATCTGAGTAATCCTTTGGTGATCTTGCTTGTTTTATTAGGTGGCGTGTCATATTTAACCGGGGATGTTCGCGCTATGACTGTCATCTTTGTAATGGTCGTGTTAGGGATCGTTCTACGCTTCTTTCAAGAGTTACGGGCTGACAATGCAGCCGAGAAGCTAAAAGCCATGGTGAGTAACACGGTTACGTTAGTTAGAGATGGACAAGAAAAAGAAGTTCCGCTGAATAGGTTAGTGCCTGGGGATATTATTCGTTTGGCCGCAGGGGATATGGTTCCGGCTGATGTTCGGGTGCTATCCGCGAAAGATCTATTCCTCAATCAATCAACATTGACGGGAGAAGCGTTGCCCGTTGAAAAGACAGCGACGCCAGAAACGTCGGAGACTCAATCCCCGCTCGAACTCAGTAATACCTGCTTTATGGGGTCTAATGTTGAGAGTGGTTCAGCCACTGCTGTTGTAGTGTATACCGGCAATAAAACCTTTTTTGGATCACTCGCTGCCAGTATCGTTACTCAACGCCAATTAACCAGTTTTGACAAAGGGGTGAACAAGTTCACTTGGTTAATGATCGGCTTTATTGCGGTCATGGTTCCGGCTGTTTTCTTCATTAACGGACTCGTTAAACACAATTGGCTTGAAGCCTTTATGTTCGCGATCGCTGTTGCGGTGGGTTTAACCCCCGAGATGCTACCGATGATCGTGACCGTTAATTTGTCCAATGGAGCGCTGGCGATGTCACGAAAAAAAGTGATCGTCAAACGACTGAATGCTATACAAAACTTCGGAGCGATGGATGTGCTGTGTACCGACAAAACTGGCACGATCACTCAGGGTAAGATCGTGCTTGAAAAGCACCTTGATGTTCATGGCGATCCTAGCGAGAAGGTCCTAAGTTTTGGTTTCTTGAACAGTTTTCATCATACCGGACTGAAAAATTTGTTAGATAAAGCGATCCTTGATCATGAAGAATTAAAAGATAGCCTAAAAGTAGAAGAGAAATACAAAAAGATCGATGAGATCCCCTTTGATTTTGTTCGACGACGGATGTCGGTTGTCGTAGAAGATGAAACGGGTTTAAACACGTTGATCTGTAAAGGGGCTGTTGATGAGATACTGAGCGTTTGTACAAAAGTGGAGCTAGAGGGGAAGATCGAACCAGTTCAGACCGAATTTGATACGAAACGCCGTCAGATCGCGGATGACCTCAATGGACAAGGGTTTCGGGTGATCGCCCTTGCCTATAAAGAAATGCCAAATGCTTCGGATGATCCTGTCTATTCCATCAAGGATGAATCAGACATGGTTTTGTTGGGGTTCATGGCGTTCCTCGATCCTCCCAAAGAGACCGCGGCCGAAGCCTTAAAGCGGCTTCATGACCTTAATGTTGATGTGAAGATCTTAACCGGTGATAATGAGATCATTACTGCTTATATTTGCAAACAAGTGGGCATCTCCGATGAACACCTTTTAGTTGGCTCTCAGATCGAATCGATGAGCGATCAGGCATTGGCAGACGCAGCTCAAACGACGAATATCTTTGCTCGATTGATCCCCGCTCATAAAGAACGCATCATCCACGCCCTCCAAAGCAAAGACCATGTTGTTGGGTTTATGGGGGATGGTATCAATGATGCTCCGGCGTTAAAAGCGGCCGATGTCGGGATATCCGTCGATAGTGCCGTTGACATCGCCAAAGAGTCCTCGGATATCATTCTGCTTGAAAACAGTCTTCTCGTTCTCGAACAAGGCGTTTTAGAAGGACGTCGAGTGTTCGGCAACATCATCAAATACATCAAAATGGCCGCTAGTTCTAATTTTGGGAATATGTTCAGTGTGGTGGGGGCGAGTGCGTTCCTGCCATTCTTGCCTATGCTGCCGATACAAGTCTTAACGAACAATTTGCTATACGATTTTTCTCAGACCACTATTCCTACCGATACGGTTGATAAGGACTGGTTAACGAAACCACGCAAATGGGAGATCGGCAAAATATTCCACTTTATTTTGTTTATAGGACCGATCAGCTCGATCTTCGATTATCTGACTTTTTTTCTGATGCTCTCTGTTTTCCATTGTTGGCAGAACCCCGCGCTATTCCACACGGGTTGGTTTGTGGAGTCACTCTTTACCCAGACGCTGATCATTCATATTATTCGAACGAACAAGATCCCCTTTATTGAAAGTCGAGCCAGTTGGCCGCTTATTCTGACATCGCTTCTTATTATTGGCGTGGGTGGATGGCTGACCGTTTCACCCCTCGCTGACATGCTCGGTTTTATCCCGCTACCTCTGCTTTACTGGGTCTATTTAGTCATGATGTTGCTAGGCTATGCACTCCTTACTCAGCTAGTGAAAACGTGGTTCATTAGAAGATATGGTGAATGAGGAAGAATTCAGAACCAAGGATCAATTCTTCAGCTTTGAGTGCAACCTTTGATGTATTTTGTCGATATACTTATATGATGTCTCATAAGATTATAGCTGCACGGTTTCAATCGGAAATCAGATTTTACCTGTTTACTATAATATACTTGATACCGAAACAAGAAGTTTTTTGTTTCTTAGCAAACATCAAATAAAGGCTCTTTGGGCGGTTGACCGTGCATTATGTTATCCAGTACCGGAGATAGATAATGCGGTGTTGATGAGGATGTTGGGTGGCAAGACGTTTGGGCTTAGCCTTGGCATAGACAAGGTCAGCTAGTGGGACTTTAGAGCAGAAACGAAGACTGGTCGGTGTGAGCCGTCTTTGCTCGACTTCGCTCAGCCTGCGGGGTAGTTTTAGTTGCGCTTACATTTACATCGGAGATTGGTTGGGTGTAGTCGACAATTTTGCACACACCGTTATGATTTCAAAGGGGGAGTGAATGATCTGAAATGGGGGATTCAATTACCCTTGACTCAATATATAGGCAATCTGGGTCAAAGTCCTGACCATTTGGCCAAGCGATGCTGTCAAAGAATATCCTTGCTTTATTAAAGTATTCAATGTTTTTCAACTCCACAAAAATACCTTTATCTAAATACGGCTTTGTGTCAAAAATTCGTGTTTCCTGATTTTGAAACTCTAGTTTAAGTTGATAATCTTTCAGTGGAGTTACGTGAATTATCTTTTGCATTTGTTTATCGCAACGGCTCTACTTGAAAGACCTGCCCCCCTTCAACCGCGAGCTGCCAGTCTGCCATCAAGTCTTCACGGTGAATTTCGAGCCAAGCATCGACAAGTTTGAGCTTGGCTGGGGGAAATTTCCCTTCAAGTACTTCTCCTGTATCAATTGCAATGGTGACGGAGAAGTTTTGATATTTGGCATGAAAATGAGCCCGATGATGTTGCTTTGTGTCAAAGAAATACATTTGGATAACAATACCGTAGAACATAGAGATTAGCGGCATTCGGTCACCATCCTTCAGGAAATATCATAGAACTTATTGAAAAAGGCGTCAATTTCTTCGAGCAAAGTATGGTCGGCCTTGTTCGAAAAAATCCGAACCGATCTGAGCGGGCGCGGCTGGGGAACTTCGCCGGGCAGCCGCGCCCTTTGAATGCGGAGAAGGACGATTTTCAATTTTTATGTGCTAGCCTTTGTGTGGGAAGGCTATTTCGCATCTGCGCTTCGCGCAGCTTCCTCCGTCGCTCTTTGAGCTAGGGTGGACAGGCTAGCCGCAATTTTTTTAGTTCTTGGGTGGTATAAACAGTCATTGGTAAAATCAAATGCAAGTTTGTTGTAGATTTGCCGATATATATAGTATAATCGGAGTCATTACGATGGGGTTGTATGGTTACTGGTTTCGTCCTTTAACTGTGCGCCCCTTTTTTATATTCCAATTTAGTTTGTAAGTCAGTTAAGTTATCAATAAGCTCTTTGGCCTCTTTTTTCAAAAATATGGAATATTGTTGCTTGTGAGGGACAATCAATCTTTTCAGTTTTTGATTCTTATACAGATGATGTACAAGACAAGCAAAGTCCCCATCACCAGTTACTAGCACAGCTTTTTCATACACATAGTAGTCAATCATAGCCTGAAGCACTAACTCTGCATCAACATTCCCCTTCGTTTTGCCTGAGGTGAGGTGAAGTACTGGTTTAAATATAAGGACAAATCCAAAGTCCTGCAGCATTGTATAGAGTGCTTGGTTTTCTGGCAGAAATCCAATAAATAAATATGCCTTTGTCACACCATATTTTTCCGTAAGGTAGATCCTGAATTTTTTCCAGGACAACTTCCAACCTTGATGTTCAAGTGACTTTTGGACATTTTGAGAGTCAATAAATGCGTAATTGTCTTCTGTTTTTTTCATTTTTTAATCCCTTGCATGCTGTCTATTATAATGGAGAGAGGTTGTAATAAATAGCGTAATTTTAAGCTTAGGGTTATCCATTTTGGGTCTGCACTCCGCGCAGCTGTGTCGGCAAATTCTTTCAATCCCAGAAAATCATTATTCCGAAACTGGGAATTTATAAAGCTGCATTTCACCAAATACATCGTAGACAAAATCATCGATTGAAAATATATGAACCTTCCTGAATGTATAAATTGCTGGAATTAAATTTCTTATTTCACGCAAATTAGAGATTCCTTGGCGAATATCAATCAAGGGATAATCCGGCGTGTGGTCTTCAACGAGCAAATCCCAATCTATAGCATTTTTATTGCCACTCTTCTCATAAATAGTTGCTTTGTGACGTATCGCTTGAACAATATGCTCAATCCAACGCATGATCGTCACATTATTGTTAATAAATCCTTTTTGAACTGGCAAGATTGCTGGCGCAAAATTTTCTGTAAGCAGGTATCCACCATTATATTTTTTGTTGTTGCTTTTTTTAGCTTGAAAATCATTATGTGTTGCAAGTGTATGCTCAATTTGGATAGTAACTTTATTTGGAAGAGATATCTTGCAATCCGGAGGAGGCCCATTACCCGCGAATTCGACGGTGCAAGGGAAAACAGAACTAGAATTTTGAGATATAGAGTATAAATAGAACAAAACTGAACCTTCTTCTCGTTCACTAGACTGTGGGAATAAACTGTATTTGAAGGATTTTATCCGATCTACTAACGCTTCTTTGCAGTCTAAGAAAATAGGTTCCATTGATGTAGATTGATCTAGTCATTTCCTGAGTTTATAAATATAGTTCATTCTATTTAGTTTAAATTGAAAAAACTCATTTGAAAAGAGTTGGGCCTATTCATTCTGATAATCGTCTGACTTGGGTTCGAACCCTCTCGAACAAGTTTGGTTAAGGCGGTTGCTGAGCACTTCGACATGCTCAGTGTAAACGAGTCGAAGTATGGTCGGTGTGAGAGGGTTCGGTCACTGCGCGCTCCACTCCTGTTCCGCTTTCTATGACCAAGTTCTCGTCGCTGACGGCACATCCGTGTGCCTTTTCGTCCACAGGGACGCGCTTCCTCGACTTTCGAACCCTCTCATAGGGTATTCAATCTGTCGTGTTTTATGGCAAGAAATAATGGCATTAGCGTCTGAGCGTATCTGGTCGGGCGTAGTAGACGATATTAGAACCAAGATCATTGAATCGCAAGGGCTTATTTGTCTGCCTAGTTTTATTGCTGGTTTGAATTGATACTTTTTTGGGTAAATATTAGGTATATGTTTAATAAGATTATATCTGTTGATTTGCCTGTTTCGCTAGATAGACTTCGAAGGTTTCGAGGCTCAGACGATGCTATTAAACGCATCAGTAATCCTAGTCAGCAGGCATTGCTTTTAAATTTCCTGAAAGATCCATGGATGTCATCAAGAACAGATTTGATTCTTTCTACTATGCGAAACTATTCTGGAGAAGCTTATGGGGACTTTCAATGGAGGAAGGTGACGGGGGGATGGACAACTCCCGAAGTCCCAACAATATATGGTGAGTTTAGGTCTCAATTTAGCGCATTAGCTGGTTTCAGTTTTGATTCTGGATTTGTAACTCACTTGCCTGAATTTATGAGCTTTATTCAAGCCGTTAATTTTGATCTTCAGGATGTAAGTGTTGTAAGGGAAAACTTCAAAAATCATTTGGGCTACAGAGATATGTGGCGAGGAGTAATGTTAACTGATGAAGAATACGCAACGACCTTGCAATATGGATATCTTTCGGACTTTCCCAAACTTTCATCCGAACGAGATCATTTAGCCTCACAGTTCGAAGCCAATGTGCTTTCAACAAGAGTGGATGAGTTAATTGAGGTTCATTTCCATGGAGAAAATAACTTTTCACCTTTTATATCAATTACTGCCAATAAGGATATCGCAATTGCCGTAGGAAGACATTTTGGCAATAAACGTGATGGACGAAAATTCTATTTGCTTAAATTGAAGGTTCCCGAAATTGATATTATTCATTATACCGATCATGCCGTTAGGAAACCTGCAAAGCTTCAGAGTCTCGTTAGTAAGCTATCAGTAAGTGTTGATTCGCGAGCAAGCCATCATGACTGGGATCGAGATGCGGAGAGCTACGTGTATTGGAAGCTTGATAAGAAAGATATCGTAGATGTTTCTAGGCCAGATGTGTCCGAAACCTCTTGGAACGGAAGAAAAACAATCGGGAAGTTTTAGGGTTCGAACCGTCTATCACTTGTGGTTGTTGGGACAGACAGGATTTGTCTACTTGGTCGGTGTGAGAGGGTTCGAACCTCCGACCCCTACGTCCCGAACGTAGTGCGCTACCGGACTGCGCTACACACCGACATGAAAGATAGAGGGTAGTATATCCGTTTTGTGAAGTTCCGACAATTTAGGGAAAAGAGTGTAGTGGCACAAGGCTTCCTTGAGTTTTCGCCGTCCTCGCGAGAGGGTTTACCCGGCAGGAAGGATAGGGGGGGGAGGGCAATTATTGACTTACAGAATACATTTGCCTACAATTGTGTGCAGGTGATAACCATGACAAAAACAGTAACGTTAAGATTAAAAGATGATGAGTATCAAGCCTTCAGCCGTGCTGCGGAAGGCGCACATCGAACATTGTCCAATTATGTAACCTGGGCAACCTTAAGTTATCTTCGCTCGGAGACCACCGTTGATGACCAAGAAATGGGCGAAATCCTTAACGAATCGACCGATCTACGGAAAGGACTTGAGCAGGCTAGAACGGGGCAATTCTCCGTTGTTTAATATTGCGGAAACCGAATTATTTTCAGCCAAGATCAAAAAAGAACCCTATCGAGCGGTATCGTCGAAGCTGAAGGACTATGTTTATCCTCAACTCAGAGAAAATCCATTCTTTGGTCCAAATATCAAGAAACTAAAGGGTGAATTCGAATCCGTTTATCGTTATCGGATCGGCAAATTTCGAGTCTTTTATGTCATCAATGAGCAGCAAATTGTGGTCATTCTTGTTGACCTTGAGCAACGCAAAGACAGTTATCGCTAGGGCTTGAAATTAGCTCTTCCCAAAACTAGGTTTTTTGAGTCATTCTATTTTTCTGTTCGATAGATTTAATATATGTCGACAGAGAAAAGTTTATGAAGGGATAACGGATAAATTCAAATGAAATTAAAAATAATCGCCTATAATTTGAACGAATATATACAAAAGGTAAATTCCTTTGCTCAAATATTGATCGATACACACACAGCCATAGAAAAAGAAGCAGCCATACTTGGGCTCAAAGAGATGGGGGGATCCATGGTGATGGAGGTGTTGTATGATGCCTATTTTGGTCGATTTAATAATACCTCTGAAATAAAAAAACTTGCCTTAGATTCGGTTCTGAGTATGATCCTAACATCAAATGACATTGTTGAAATGGCAAAAACGCTGTTAGAAATGAATGGTCTTCCAAGAACTGATGGACGGGCTTATTGGAGACGAGAGCTATCACCCCAACAGTCATTGATTATTTTAGCGTTGTTGACCCGTTATGCAAAAGATGATCGCGAACGAGAGAAGATCCTCCTTATTACAAATCAGCATAATGAACTATATGCTAAATATTTATTGAAAATCGAAGCATCTGAGAAAAAAATCCTTCAAGTTGAGGCTGAAACTCTTGAATTTTGCAATAAACTAGGAATAAAATCCCATAAAATAGGTTTTTTTGCCATTGTTCATGGAACGCTAGGTTGTTTTCTTAGCGATATATCCGAACGAATTGAGTTCCATGATCTTGATATATTTAAAGACGCCGTTCTTCGATCAAAAAGGGAGCTTGCTTCTTGGGTAGAAAAAGAGAAAGATCTTGATGATGAGGGTGAAATATTTTTATACAGAACGCTCTATCTTCTTAGAAAAACGGATAGAACACTAGCATATTATTGGAATCCTGATAATGATACTGAACTGCAGAATAGTACTTCACGGCTTTTGAAAACAATAATGCTTGTAAAACTTACCATCCCCGCAGATCACGAAAAAGAGTATAGTTTATTAATGCGGCATCTTCAAAAAGACTACCCAGAAGAGAGTCTTAATAATTCTGAATATCAACAACTCAGCGAGTATCTTCAATCAATCAATAAAAATATTTTGGACTATACGCCAGAGAATATCAATGCCCTATTAAACGAATTTGATTAAACTATCGAGGGGCTCAATTAATCTCATTTGAGGCTACCCTTCCAAAAACCCTGGGGCTTTTTTGTCGATGGGGATGGGCAAGATCTCTTTGACCACTACTGTTTTGGCGAGTTTGTCGTGCCATGTTTGGGTGTCGGGGTCAAAGAAGGCCCAAAGATAGCCGATACTGAGCGCTAACCCACTGAGAAGCTTGAAGAACACATCCCGTAGGATCATTTTCAGAAAAGAAGCGTGATGACCGGTCTTCGCATCGACGACCCGAAGGTGAAAGATATACTTGCCTGGGGTCAATGCTCGTGAGTAAAAAGCGAACATGACGAGGACGCTGCTGACCATGATGGCGATCTTTGATAAGGGGTCTTTAATGTAGGTATCATTTAACGTCAAAATAGCATAGAGAAGCATCCCTGATATGACATGGGCGTTCACTCGGTCGTAAAGTGAGGCCCTCACTCCCACGCTAGGGTTGGCCATAAATGCCTGACAGGTTGGGCAAAATATACGATCGATATCCGTAAGTGAACCACAAACAGGACAATGCATGCCTCAAGGATATATAATATTGCCATGCTCGTCAAAACGTTATTAGGATTTTTTTCAATTTTGCGATCAAATGATAATCCATGGCAGCTTGCCTTGGGCTTTGCGATAGGTGCTGCTCTGGGGATTATTCCTGCCAAGAGTATCTTGGGTTTGATTATTTTGATCCTTTTATACCTTTTGAATGTCAACCTTGGACTTGCTTTGATGACGGCGGCTGTCTATAAGATCGTCGGCGCGTTCGCTTCGCCATTATTTCATGAAATAGGCCGATATTTTTTGGTGACCCGTGTGGATTTGACCCCCTTTTGGACGGCACTTTACAATATGCCGATCATCCCTTGGACACGGTTTAATAATACGGTGGTGCTGGGCAGTGTGGTGGCGGGGATCGTATTGCTTTTGCCCCATTATTTTGCGATGTTCGCGCTCATTCGGAAATACCAAACGACATGGCGGGGTCATATTGTGGAACGTTTCGCACGGTACAAGATCATTCAAATATTGCAGGGCTCGAGTTGGTTTAATACTGTCATGGCTGGGATCACCAGACTTGAGGGTTGGTATCAAAGGCACGGCAAATGACGACCTCACCCCGACCCTCTCCTTTAGGAGAGGGGGAAATTTCGCTATCGAAAAAGAAGAGAGGCTTGAATGTAATGTCATTTTTTAATAAGAAATATACGATACTCCTGGTCGTTCTTGTGGTGGCCACCGTATTGATACGGGTTTATTTCCTTGATGCATGGTTAAGGTCGGGTATTATCAGTGCAGGTCAGGCAGCCGTTGGGGCGAAGGTAGAGGTCAAGTCGGCACATTTGGCCGTTTTGTCCGGACATGTTTTGGTTAAAGGGTTAACGGTAGGGGATCGTCTTCAGCCCTTTAAGAATATCGCTCAAGCTGAAAAGATCGACCTTGATCTAAGCACGCGGGCATTGCTGTCGGGACAGATCTTTATCCAGAATGTCCAAGTGAGCGGCATCGCTTTTGGAACGGCAAGAAAAACCTCGGCAGCACTCAAGAAACCCATTCCACCCAAGAAGAAACCCAAACCCCGAAAACCGACGAAAGCGGAGCTAGCCGCTCAAAAAGAGGTCAAACAAACGGTCGCCTATTACTCATGGGAAGCGATACAGGCTCGGCTAGGGCTAAAAGAATTGATGGATACCTCTGCATTCCAATTCACAACGAAATTAAACAAGACCTCGAAGGCTCTTTCTGATTGGCCCGCGACGTTCCAGTCTCAGATGAGCAGCCCCAATGTGGGTGAGCAGGCCTCTCTTATCGCCAAACATTGGGATGTCCTACAAAAAGAATTTCCCAAGGACATCATGAAACTGCCGGAGTATTTAAAGAAAGTCCAACAATTGCAGACAGAGATCGTGTCACTGAATCATCTTGTTCAAGACAAGCAGCAAAAGATCAGCCACGCCACGCAGTATTGGCAAGGACAGGTAACGGACTTGAACCATCAAGCTGAAAAAGATCTGTCCACGCTTCAGGATCGAATACAGCATGTCCAATCCATGCCATCAGGGGCGATAAAGGACATTCTGGGCGACCAATACCTGACGGTTATCGCAAGCATTCAAGATAAGATCAACATGGTGAAAAGCAAAATGAAACCCAAGAAGCCGGCTTGGTATCAGCGGTTTTGGGTGAAAGGGGACGATATCGTATTTCCTATCTATGAACATCGCCCCAAATTTTTAATTAAGCATGTCCAGTGTGATGGTGTTTTTGGCCGGCAGGGTGACGCGTTTTTAGGCACTATTGATGAGATCACCTTGCAGCAAGGGGTTCGCAATAAACCCACGACGATCCTGTTCCGGACAAAAGACGCAAAGAGTCCACGGCAGTTTTCATTAAATGGAGTGCTAGATCTTCGCCATGGGGTGCGGGTCGCCATGTCGGGGGATGCCAAAGGACTCAGTGTCGCGAAATCGTACTGGGACACGACGAGCATCCCTTTTATTATCGACAAAGGGTTTATGGGGGTTCAAGGTGAGTTTACATGGGCAAACAATCAGCTAAGCCTAGCGTCCGATATCCAAGCCAGTGGATTAGTGTTTTCGAAGACACCCAACTTTCGGGATAATGACCTTTTTCATGAATTGTTAAACCAAGTGATGACGCATACCTCGGTGGTGGACTTGAAGGTTCGGTTTGAGAAGGGGATGTTATCGATGGATTCTAATCTGGATGAAGCGCTGTCTTTGGCGATGAATGAGGTCATCGATATTGAAAAGCAAAAATGGATGAAGCTCGCTGCTGCCCAATGGGATCAGCTTGTTGGTGAGCCCTTGCGTGGGGTGGATAAACAATTCAAACAAGCGAAGTCGGATCTTGATAAACAATGGCAACAAGAACGCCAAAAGGTGGACGCTCAGTTACAACAGATCCAGACCGAGATCGATGCGGCAAAAGCTAGTGCCGAAAATCAAGTTAAGCAGTCGGGCAAACAGGCCGAAGAAGCCCTGAATCAGGCCAAAAGAGCCGAAGAAGCCAAAGCCCAACAGCTCATGAATGAGCAAAAAGCCGCCGCTCAAAAAGTAATCGAGGATAAAGTTAAAGGGCTGAAGTTGTTTTGACCTCACCCCGACCCTCTCGGCGATGTATTCTCTAAATTTGCGTTCGAGGCTATAATTAACAATAATGCACGATATCCCGTATATAAAAACAATAACTGATCGGCTTATAGAAGCTATTAATCCATTGAAAATAATATTATTTGGATCATATGCCTATGGGAATCCAACGCCTAATAGTGATATCGATTTATTTGTCGTAATGGAATCAGCGGAAAAGCCCGTTAGACGACGAATGTTGTTAAGCAAATTGTTTCTTAACCGAGAGAAGCCCATTGATCTAATCGTCTATACACCAGCAGAACTAGCACAGAAAATCTCAACAAACGATAGCTTTATCAGTGAGATAATCAATAATGGAGCCGTTTTGTATGACCGAAACTAACATGTCTGAATGGATTGAACGAGCCGATCACGATTTCGATACCGTTGAGCTGTTAATTAGAGAGCGTTCAAAATCCTATGAGATTATTTGTTTCCATTGTCAGCAATGTATTGAAAAACTATTAAAGGCTGTTTTGGTAAAAGATGAAATTTCCTTTCCTCGGATTCATGATTTAGTGAAATTAGCGAATAACTGTCTTGAAAAGCATCCAATAATTTCAGAATACCTTGAAGTCCTTTCTGAGTTAAACGAATATGCTGTTGCGGGACGCTATCCGGGTGAAGTCGTAGACAGTGAAGATGTTTTGGATGCTGTCAAAATTACTAAGATAGTTCGCACCATTTTGCTTAGGATATTAGCTTAAACGCCCATTCTTTAAATTGTTGAAGAGTAGAATACTTAATCTAGCAAAAAAGCCGGACTCAGATATTGATTATTCTGATGTTCCTGAATTAGATGAGATGTTTTGGCAAAATGCGACAAAATACATAGGCGGGGTAAGGGATAGATTTTCCATTCGACTGGAAAATTGGGGATGAATTTTGGGTGGGGGGCAGAATGGGTGGGGGTTATCGAAAGCCAATCTTCTTTGAAGGGTCGGGTTCAGGTGGAGATAATAGACGGTCAATTGCGTCAAAAATGTGATTGAATTGAGCATCATACTTTTTTTGCATAGAAAGAATATCCTTTTTTAGTTCTGCGATTTTGATCTTTTCGGTCAACATTTCCCTTAGATAAACAAATGCACGAACAACAATGATGCCGACCAAGGATGCTCTTTCGCTGCTTAGAACACTTGAAAGCATTAATGCGCCGTGTTCAGTAAAGGCATAGGGTAGAGACCCGCCCAACGTTTTCATGGATGGTGTCGCAAATTGCGACACCACAAATTTAGCTTCATCAAGCGTTAATTGAAACATAAAGTCTGACGGGAATCTTATGGAATTTCTTTTCACTTGCTCTCGAAGTCGCCTTGTTTTAACCCCATAGAATTCGGCTAAATCTCTGTCGAGAATGACTCGCTTTTCTCTCAGAATGTATATTTTCCTGAAGACTATGTCTGGGCTGAGGGAGATGTCCGCTTGTTCATCCATGGTCAACATTATATGTTTGTATTTATTTAGCGTCAACTAAATGAAATGCGACCTCACCCAAACCCTCTCCTTTAGGAGAGGGAGGAATGCTCGTCAAAGAGGAGGGGCTCATTGCCGCCGCCTCCTCTTTGGATCTCCACCGGCTAGTCACCGGAGAAGGCTTGCTTCGTTTCCCTTGGGAAAAGACAAAAAAGCCCTATGAGCAGGGTTCTTTTTTGTTTTTTCTACAGGCAAATCTTGCTTCGATCATTCTCCGGTGACGAGGGAAATGAAACCGAATACATACGTAGGGTAAGGGATAGATTGTACGGGCGCCCGTACAATTGGCGATGAATTTTGGCCGGACGGCCAAAATTGGGGGGAGAGGGGGGTAAATGTTGCCGTTTATTAATTTAAAAATTTACGGTTGACGCGATAGTCTGCCAATATTTATAATTTCGATCAGTAATACATGTTGTATCAAAATCAATATCGATCCGAATCGGCCCGCATGGTTGGCTATGATTATTCTGCTGAAGGATATTATTTTGTAACGATCTGTACAGAAAATCGGTTTAAATATTTCGGTGCGTTTTGTGGGGGAAAATTCGTGATATCCGAATGTGGCGAAAGGGTGTTGCGATTATGGCAATCGATCCCGCAATATTTTAATGCGATTTCGTTGGATGAATGCATCGTTATGTCGGATCATTTTCATGGGATTATTCGCATTCATGGTAGAGACGCGATTAATCGCGTCTCTACGGGGGATATTATCGCGAACCATGGTGGTGGCGTTACCGGTGAATTCAATCCGATGTTGGCCGATCGATCGTTATCCAAAATCGTTCGATGGTTCAAGGGGCGTTCAACATTTGAGATTCGAAAAATCGATCCTGAATTTGCATGGCAAACCCGATTTCATGATCGAATCGTTCGCACCGACGTCGAATTAAATCGGATTCGCCGATATATCCATTTCAACGAGGCGAAACATAGGCGGGGGAAGGGATAGATTGTAGAGACGTCTCTACAATTGGCGGTGAATTGTGGGCATATTTCCGATCGTTTTTTGGATGGTTTGCATTCATGCGGGCAATGATAATCGTGGTCATGGGGAGATCCTGTCCAGAAATGTTCGCAATTTAGCATCGTAAACTTCCCCATTAAGCGACTTCTAGTTGCTTAAATCTATCTTTGAACCGTGCCACGACGACAACAAGTGCCTCTTTCTTCATGTAGCTGCGTTCCACCTCC
>CAIUCY010000028.1 GCA_903897765.1 uncultured Candidatus Marinamargulisbacteria bacterium
GTTATGCCAATAAGAATGATGTCGAGGTAGTTATCTGTCCTCCCTTTATTAGTTTAGCCGCTGTTCGTGAGCTCATTAAAACATCAAGCAACCTTCTTCTGGGCGCTCAAAACATGTACCCCGAAGAAAAGGGTGCATTTACCGGTGAAACCTCACCCATGATGCTTAAATCTGTTGGTTGTCAGTATGTGATCGTGGGGCACTCCGAGCGTCGCGAATATTTCAAAGAAAGCAATGCTTTTCTCAATAAAAAAGTTAAAGTCGCTCTCGATTATCAGCTCACCCCTATTTACTGTGTCGGCGAGACATTGACCGAACGCGAATCAGACAAAACCTTTGAGGTCATTAAGACACAACTTGTCGATGGATTGGCTGGATTATCGGCTGATCAGCTAAAAAAGGTCGTTATCGCATACGAACCGGTTTGGGCCATTGGTACCGGCAAAACAGCAAGCCCTGATCAAGCCGAAGAGGTTCATGCCTTTATCCGCAAAGAACTCGCGGTATTATCAAATTCAAAGGCTGCAGATAGTATATCTATCCTTTACGGGGGCAGTGTTAAACCAGAAAATGTAACTGAGTTAATGGGCAAAGAAAATATCGATGGTGCATTGGTCGGTGGGGCTAGTCTTAAAGCAGATAGCTTCCTCGGCATAATAAATTATTAACATAAAGGAGTTACAATCATGGTTAGCTATAAAGAATTAGGATTATCCAACACAAAAGAAATGTTTCAGAAGGCGTTCGACGGTAAGTATGCGATCCCTGCGTATAATTTCAACAATATGGAACAACTTCAAGCCATCGTTACCGGATGCGCGCAAACCGGCTCCCCCGTCATTATGCAAGTATCGAGCGGCGCTCGAAAGTATGCCAATCAAATCCTTTTGCAGTATATGGCTCAAGGCGCTGTCGAGATCGCCCGTTCTTTGGGCAGCAGCATTCCGATCTGTCTTCATCTTGATCATGGGGATAGTTTCGAATTAGCAAAGTCCTGTATTGATAGTGGTTTCTCGTCGGTCATGATCGATGCGTCTCACTTTCCATTCGAAGAGAATATCGCCATCACAAAAAAAGTCGTCGAATATGCCCACGACCGAGACGTCTCCGTTGAAGCAGAGCTTGGGGTGCTTGCAGGGATAGAAGATGAAGTCGCTCACGAGCATTCCAATTATACCGATCCAAACGAAGTCCAAGAATTTGTGAGTAAGACCGGCGTAGATAGTCTGGCTATTTCTATTGGGACCAGTCATGGTGCATTCAAGTTTAAACCCAAAGATTGCACACTTACGGCTGAGGGTGTCCTCGTTCCACCTCCCCTTCGTTTCGATATTCTTGAAGAGATCGAAAAACGTTTACCCGGTTTCGCGATCGTTCTTCATGGTGCGTCGTCTGTTGTGCCAAAATATGTGGACATGATCAATCAATATGGTGGCAAGCTCGATGCGGCCGTTGGCATTCCCGAAGAACAACTCCGTCGTGCAGCTAGCAGTGCGGTTTGCAAGATCAACATCGATAGCGATGGACGTTTAGCCATGACAGCCGCCATTCGCAAAGTCTTCGCAGAGAGTCCTAGTGAATTTGATCCTCGCAAATACCTTGGCCCTGCACGTGAAGAGTTAATTGAACTCATTAAACACAAAAATGAAAAAGTTCTAGGCAGCGCCGGAAGATACTAAGGAGAAACTATGAGCACATTGACCGATTCTTTAAACGCTTGCGAGAAAAATTGTTCCGTCTTCGAAAATGCGATCCGCACCTTGGACATTCCAACCTGCAGCGTATTTTTAAAAAGCGGCCTCCTTGCCCCTGTTACCTTTGTAGAAACAGGTGAAACGCTTTCTACCAAAGACTCGGAAACGGTCGATCAAGCATTTAGTCAATCGGTCAACAGCTCAAAGAACAAGGTTCTTACCGCTGATGGCGTAAACACGTCTCCGCTTAAGGGTAAGCGAGTCGCCGTTCTTTTTTCGGGTGGCCCTGCTGCTGGCGGACATAATGTCGTTGTGGGCATCAAGCGTATACTTGGGAACGACAACACTTTGCTTGGTGTTAAAGCCGGCCCCAAAGGTTTATTAGATGGTGATCTCTTTGAGATCACGAATGCGGACATTGCCAAGATCACCAATACCGGTGGCTTTGATTATCTGGGATCGGATCGCACAAAGATCAAGACAGACGAACAATTTGCCAAGGTAAAGGAAACCTGTGTCCGTCACAACCTCGATGCCATTGTTGTTATTGGGGGGGATGATTCCAACACCAATGCAGCTATTTTAGCTGAAAAGCTTTACTCTGGGGTCAAAGCGGATGGTTCGGGAGTGCAAGTCATCGGTGTTCCGAAAACAATTGACGGTGACCTTCAAATCGGGAGTCATTTACCTATTTCGTTTGGATTTGATACCGCCACAAAGATCTATGCTGAACTTGTCGGAAATATCTTACAAGACACCCCTTCCAGTCGAAAATACTGGCACTTTATTAAACTGATGGGGCGTTCAGCTTCTCATGTCGCTCTCGAAGTGGGACTTCAAACGAAACCTGCTATTACACTCATCTCCGAGGAGATCGCGCAAAAACGACTTTCCCTCAGCGAGATCGTCGAACAAATCTCTGTTATTATTATAGAACGAGCCAAAAAAGGGATCAATCATGGTGCGGTTCTTATCCCTGAAGGCGTGATCGAATTCATTCCTGAGATGACCGCTTTGATCGAAGACCTTAACGATAAATTAGCTCATTTCACCAGAGAACTTGAGGGCAAAACCATCAGCGAAAAACGTGACTTCGTCGCCACTAAGTTAAAAGCGGAACATGCTCAACTGATGGCCTCGCTTCCTGACTATATGGAAGAAATGCTCTTAGCAGATCGTGATTCTCATGGCAACCTTCAAGTGTCCCTCATTCCTACCGAGCGTCTCCTTATTGATATGGTTGGCCGACGGATAAAAGAAAAAGACCATTCCGTTAAATTCAACACCCAAAACCACTTTTTTGGATACGAAGGTCGTTGTGGAGCCCCAACACTCTTTGATGCCGCGTATACATACAATCTTGGCCTAACCGCAGGTTCCTTGATCCTCACGGGTCGTACCGGCTATATCGCTAGCATTGCTAACCTTGATAAAGGGGGCACACCTCTCGCACTACCGTTAACGGGATTACTCAATGTTGAGCGACGACATGGACAAGATGAAATGGTCATCGAAAAAGCCTTAGTAAAAACAAACTCCCCGGCTTTTCAATATTTCGATTCACGGCGCAAGGATTGGGCTGAAAGTGATCAGTTCGCTTCACCTGGACCTCGTCAGCTGTGGGGACCTTCTGCAAAGCAGCTCCCCATTACGGTAGCTCTGAACCAAGGTTACGATGGGTTACTTTTTGACTTCTAAGTGAGCTAAAGCTTCTGCAGAAGTTGACCTAATTCAAAAAGGTTATTATTGATATCAATAATAGACCGCTTATCGTCTGAGGTCCTTTGAGAAAGATCACAGATAGAAGAACTGTTATCTTTAGAGGCGTTTGTATTTCCAGTGGCTGAATGTAGGATACTTTCGATACGCTTAACGGAATCATGAACCGAAGAATCGACATCACCCATATTGGTATTGGTTGATTTGATCTCCGTTTGAAGATGATCGATCGTAGACACAACTTCAGAGGAACTCGCACTAATTTCTTCGGCTACGGCAGAAATATTCTGAATTTGATCGGTATTTTTCTCAACAGCCACCAAAATATCCTCGAGGGCTAATTTCGCTTTGGACGCGGTTTCAACCCCCACATTAACTTCTTTAATTCCCTCACTCATCGATTCGATAGACACGGAGGTTACCGTTTGAATATCTTGGATTAAGGTCGTAATCTCATTTGCGGCCTCAGCCGAACGTTCAGCTAGTTTTCGGACTTCATCCGATACAACAGCGAATCCTCGACCAGACTCCCCGGCCCTCGCCGCTTCGATCGCCGCGTTCAAGGCCAATAGATTGGTTTGGGTCGCAATATCTTGAATAACCCCGATGATCTTACCGATTTGAACAGAGCTCGTCCCTAGTTTTTCAATCTGCGACGAAATACCCGTGACTTTAGTTTGGATCGAATTCATTGAATTCACCGATTCTATGACTCGGTCTTTGCCGGTTTTGGCAATATCACTTGTCTCAACGGAGAATTTGGCAATTTGATTAACATCATTACTAATACTATTAATGGCTCGGCTGATTTCGCGAATAAGGTCGGATGATTTTCCACTCGTATCGAGTTGGAGATCAAAACTCTTCTTGGTTTTACTCACGATATCCCTGACTTGTTCCATTTCAGATCCAATTTCATCAATATCCCCATTTTGCTTTATCGTGTTTCTAAACACGTCTTGGGATACTTCATTAACGGTTTCCATGGCTGTCACGTTCTTCTCAATGCTTTGCTTAAGATCATTCGAGGATGCAACGACTTGTCCAAACAATGACTGAAACTGTTTGATCAGATCATCCCTTAGAGATGCTTGGCCGTTCCAATGCGCTAAGTCTCTTTCTACTTTAGACAGATGCCTAAGTAGCGATATAAGAATGAGCGATAGGAGGCTGCCAAACAATAACTGGATCACTGTCACGCCGATCACCTGAGCATGATGAGACGGTAGGTATACCATTGAGATGAGCACCGCTAGAATAGAGGCTAGAATCAGCCCCAAACTCATATATTGTTTGGCCTTGAATGTTAGACGAGTGAATAGATCCATTATTGCCCCCTGAAAATTTACAATTGTCCTTTAGACAAAAGTCATTCTATCGTCAAAAGAGGCTATATTAGAAGCTTTTTTGGGAAATATATTTCTCGGCTGAAAGCGCAGCTACGGTTCCATCGCTAACCGCGGTAGTGATCTGACGGAATCTCTTGCTTCGAATATCGCCAGCAACAAAAACACCCTCTCGACTGGTATTCATGTCTTCATCCGCTACGATATAGCCACCTTTATCCAAAACAAGTTGGTCTGCGATCAGCTCATTCTGGGCCTGATAGCCAATAAATATAAAGATCCCATCAGCGTCAGAGATCATTTTTCGCTCGTGGGTAACCAGATCCTCAACCTCAAGTGACTCAAAATGATCCTGTCCTAAAAACTGACGAGGTTCATGATGAAATAATGCCTTGATCTTGGGATGATTCATGGCCTCTTCTACGGCTGTTGCATTGGCTTGAAAGGCATCAAACTGATGAACGAGGGTCAACTCACTAACATATTTTGTTAAAAACAAGGCTTCTTCTACAGCAGAATTCCCTCCACCAATAACAAGAACTTTCTTGCCTTCGTAAAAAGCCCCATCACAGGTCGCACAATAAGAAATGCCTTTACCAAAGAGGCGTTCTTCGCCTTCAAGACCTAGCGAACGAGGTTTTGATCCGGTAGCCATAATGAGGACTTTATACTCGATCGTAAGCGATTCATCCACCACCATGAGCCGTTTATCCATATCCAATTGACTGATCTCTGCCGCCATGATGACGTGCGCCCCTGACGCTTTAGCTTGCTCGTTCATTTTGTGCATTAATAAATACCCATTAATAGGCTTTTCGGTTCCAGGATAATTCGCGACCAAGTGAGTCAGGTTAACTTGACCTCCAGGTGTGCCTTTATCAACAACGATCGTCTTTAACTTGGCACGACTCGTATAAATAGCTGCAGAGAGTCCGGCAGGTCCTGCCCCAACTATGAGGACATCGACGATCTCTTTTCTTGGACTTATCGCTGAACGGTCCGATTTAAGGCTATAGGCTTCTTCGATCTGATGGACAAGCTTGCTTTTCAGAATAGCGCCACTCATTTTCGGAGCCACTTCTTTTCCATTATTATAAAAAACAAGCGTCGGTGAAGATCGGACATTTAAAGAAAGGGCGAGATCTTTGTTGTCTTGACGAAAAATCTTTACGATTTTGATCGCATCCCCATATCGGGACTGGATATCCTCAAGTTTTGGCGCAAGAGCCTCACACGGGGGACATTCTGTTGAAAAGAAATCTACAATAACAGCCCCCTGATATTGTAGTACTTCCGATTCAAACACATTCGATGTTATTTCTTTAACCATATCTCTATGATGCACCCTTCGGGTAAAAAGATACAGATTTCAAGCAAGTAAATCCTGATAATATCGTAGTCCCTCATCCATGATGGCTTTGATAGGTTTGCAATTCGCAGATTGGACCTTGCCCTCACGATCTTTAGCAATAACACCACAACCCCCGCCACAGACAACGGACACACTACAATCGCGGCATTCAGGGATAGTAAAAATGTTGCGATCTTGCCATTCTCGTATCGCCACCTTATTCATCACCACATCCGGATAATACTGGCCTAACTGATAATCATCACGTCCGCAGCTAGCCGTACATCCATAGATATTTCCTGCAGCATCGAACACCCATTCCGACTTGGCGGCAGGGCACGTATCAAAGCTAGGTTGATACATTTCCCCGTTTGTCACCAATTGAGAGATACCAAAAAAACTGGGCATATGTAGACGAGCTAGGATCGGCTCCTGTTTAAGCAACACCCTATACTCGGCTATCATTTCATCTAACTCGAATAGATCGCTAGGAAGACTATAGTCATTAATAAGTTCATAGTTTCGTCCCAGAGACGTCTTAAAAAGGTCTTTAGGCAAATCCAAGAACCCAAGCTTTTCAAAGCGTCGGGCAAGGTCAGGCAAGGTTTTCATGGTTTTTCGATCGATGATCAATCGAATCTGAATTGGGATCTTCGCTTCCTTCGCAGCGATCAGACCTTCCACGATAGTGTCGAAGGTAGGATTATTATCCTTTGTCCTCCGTCGTTTATCATGCTCACTTTTATCTCCATCAATAGACACATGAACTTCCCGAAGATCCGCTTTTGCCAACAACGGGACATATTCTTTCAAATAATACCCATTTGTCACGATCGCCATGGAGATATTTTCACGATTCAATTCTTCAACAATACGTTCAAGAAGCTTTCTATGTTTGTCGCCAGGCCATAATGGTTCTCCGCCAAATATTGTCACAGTAATAGACCGACCTGTTTCCGATCGATATTGTTTTATGTAAGTTATAAAGGCGAGAAGATGGGCTTCGTCTAATAATGAATGCGCCGAATCGATACCCTTTTGATAACAATATTCACAATTAAAGTGACACGCATAGGTAGGAACCAACATGAATTGAACCTCTTGTGTAGACATATCCGTTGAAAAAGCCTCATATCGCTCGGCAATATAAGATTGTTCAGCCAACGTCGTCTCAAAGAAATAGCCACGTTCTAACCAGTCCTTCCGCTCCTCATCTGTCCGAGGAATACCGGACACAAAGGCTGAAACATCCGAACTATCCCCAATATCCACAGCACCTGACAACAGATTATAGAAAACGACCCGTCCATCCTCTAACGGGGTTAATTGATTATATTTAGACGCGATCATCGGCGCACACCCTTTATAATTATACTTTCAAGCTCATACCCCTCTTTGATGTAGCGCCGACTCGAAACGATACTTATTTCTTTAAATCCTGATGATTTAACTACCGAGATATACTCCGACCGTGTGATGGCCCCACCCCAACATGCAGCAATGGCCACAGGATCTTTGCGGACATCGTCCGGCAATGGCTCGATGGACATAACATCAGCCACAACAAAGACACCCTTTGTTTTCAATATACGTGCTATCTCAACAAAAACGGCTTTTTTATCCAAAACATGGTTTATCACACAGTTACTGGTCACCCCATCTTGGGTTCCACTATCTAGGGGTAATGCGGTTATACCCGAAACGATCCACTTCATGCAGGGTTCAGGGTATCTTTTTGCCGCAATCTCAATGAGCGCGGGGGTCATGTCCACACCTGTCACCAAACCATTTACACCCGTTCGTTTAGCCATTTCGGCGGTAAACGCACCTTTGCCACAACCCAGATCACACCAAGTTGAACCCACTTCAATTTTAAGAAATGGCCATAAATTGGCACATCCCATTGATTCATCGACTTCGCCTTCATAGCGAGTTTTTATCGCGAGGGCAATATCGTTTTCTTTCATTGAACGGACGCTTGTTCTCTAAGATATTTAAGGGCTTCAAGGGCAGCGGTTGCGCCTTCCCCAACTGAGATCGATACCTGTAAACCACCACAGGTCATATCTCCGGCGGCATAGACACCCGCAATACTGGTGTGCATATTTCTGTCCACATGAATACAATCTTTATCGGATGTTTCAAGCGGTGTCTTTTTAAGGAGAATTCCCGAAGGCATCGCCTGAATAATAAATAAGGCCCGTGTTTCGATCATCGAATCACCCTCGGCATCCTTAACCTTGATCGACGAGACCATGCCATTCCCTTCTACCGAGACTACTTGTGTCTTGTGAAGATACTTTATCCCCTTAGCTATCTGATTCCCTTCAAACCTATTCATGGAGATCAGCGTGACCTCACAACCCAGATCCCTTAACATGATGGCATCATTGAACGCCTCGTGATCATTCCCATAAACCACAACAGGCTTCCCCTTAAAAAAAGCGCCATCACACGTTGCACAATAACTCACACCAAGCCCCACGTATTGATCTTCATTCATAACAGACCGTTTATGCTCCCCCCGACCCATAGCCAATATAACGGTCGAGGCCATAATAAACGAATGGCGAGTCGTCACCATTTTGGGGTTCATCTCAAGTGCCAACTCTAACGCATCGGATTCTTCGATCTGCGCACCAAATTTAACGGCTTGCGCCTCAAAGGAAGACAGCATCTCCTTTCCTGTAACCCCATCCATTCCAGGATAATTTTCAATTTTATGCGCCCATTCCAATCGTGAAGGAGCCTGACCCTTCAGAACAACGGTTTTCTTGCCCGCTCTTGAGGCATATATAGCTGCAGAGAGACCTGCAGGCCCCGCACCAAGGATAAGCACGTCCGCTATAATATCTTTCATCTCATACTCCTTTTAATATAGTCTGAAGTTTCTGACGGGCACGCAAAACACGGGCCTTAACATTTGCCAAACTAAGCCCCAGCATGTCCGCGATCTCTTGTGAACGAAAGCCTTCAATATCTTTAAGAACATAGATGATCCGATACATCTCTGGTAGTTTAGCAAGCGCAGAGTCGAGTTTTTGTTTGAGATCGTTCGTTTCATATACGATACTTGGATCAGAGGAAAAATCAGGATGAACGGTCGCATCAAGGCTCACTTGCGGACGACGTGAATCTTTTCGCTTCTGCATCAGACAATGATTAGAGGCGATCTGGAACAGCCATGTCGAGAATTTGGCCTCTTCACGATAAGAGCCAATATTTTTCCAAACACTTACAAAGGTCTCCTGCATCATATCCTCCGCCGTTTCACCTTGATTACACATTTTCTTAAGAAAATTATAAATTCGTCCTTGAAACGGCTTCATCAAAGTCTCAAAAGCTGATAAATCGCCATTTTTCGAAGATTCGATCAACTGTTTTTCATTGCTTTTCATATTTTGATGCTTTCAATGGTACAAAGGATACGTGGAGAATAATTGGAGGAGACGGGCAGATTTGAACTGCCGAATAGCGGTTTTGCAGACCGCGGCCTTACCACTTGGCTACGTCTCCTCATTCATAAAACCTTGGTTAGTATATCGAATAGCCGGCTCTATTGGCAAGGCGCATCTGAGAAGCGTGATCGTCTTCCTTACTCCGCTCCACCCAGACTATCTCGTAAGTTGATGATCTGATTGCGTATATCGTCAGTGAGCGACTTATTGATCTCGGTTGTAACCGTGATCCCAATAGTGGAGGCGGAAACTTCTTCAGCGATCGCGTTATTGTCGGCTGCGACCGTAAAGACTTCTTTGGTTTCACGAAGAATATTCTCTGCGTTTCGCTCGATCTGACCGATCTCGATGGCATTTTCTGAAGAAATAGCGGCCACTTTCTCGGTAGCGTCCAACAATTCATTGGATGAGATCGCCAATGTTTCGATCGATTCCGAACTCACACTGACCGACGAAAACAACTCTTCCATCACGGTAACCGCATGGTCAAACTTCTCAGCCATATATTCCGTTGATTTGGAAATATCTTCCATTTGCCGTACCGTCATATCAACCGCCTCAATAATATCCGATAACGATGTCTTTGCCGTCATCGATAGCCCTACACCCTGCTCGACTTGATGCCGACTTGTTTCCATGGTTCTCACAGCAGATTGAGTAATGTTTTGAATGGTGTAAATAAGATTAGCGATCTCTTTAGTCGCTTTACTCGATTTTTCGGCTAATTTTCTTACCTCATCCGCAACGACAACAAAGCCTTTTCCAGCTTCCCCCGCTCGCGCTGCTTCAATGGCTGCGTTTAGGGCTAATAAATTCGTTTGTTCCGCAATGTCATCGATAATTTCAATAATATCTTCGATCCGTTTTGAATAATCACCTAGGTCGGTTATTTTAGTCGCGGCATCTAAGACAATGTCTTTTAAATTCGTCATTTCGATCACAATATCTTCTACACTTTTTTTGCCTCGCTCTGCCACTTGAGCTGAAGCCTTTGAGCTTGTATATACACTTCTGGCCTTCTCTTTGATGACTTGAACCGCCGAAAGCGTTCCTTGTGTGTTCTCTGAGGTCCACTCTATTTTCTTCATTTGCTCCTGTGTTTTTTGGTTGAGCAATTGGATGGTACTATTATCGTTTCGAAGCATGCTACTATTTGTATTCATTTGTCCGTTTTGAACACGTATCCCTTCACTAATGGTTTTTAGCGAGGTATTGATCAGATCAACCGCTTCCGTAATATTGTTGATCTTTTCAGTTTGAACCGTGGCTCCATTGGCCACATCTGTGGTGATCTTTGACAGATCCTGAAAGTTCTCAGCCGTATCCTTTACATTGTAATCAAGTTGATTAATATGACCGATAAGCTGATTAGCAATGGCGGCATTACTTTGCAAATAATGTTGCAGCGTTTCGACCTGAGCATTAAACATGTCCCGAATAGGCACGAAATTATCATCAACCTTTTCACTAATACGAAAAGAAAATTCTTGCAGACCTATTTTTGACAACCCTTCTGCGATACAAGCCAAATTCCGCTTCTCTCGAAAAGAAATCCACCAAGCAAAATAGCTGATCGGTAAAACAACGATCAAAAGCGTTATAAGGAACAACACGGTTAAGGACTGCAGGATATTATGGATCGAAGTTACGCTATTATAAAAATGAAGGGGCTCACTGGTTCCAATAACTAAATGTTGAGCCGGAATAAACTTAGCATAACCCAGCTTGGGCTCGATCTTTTTCTGATCGTTTTGCGAATAATAAATAAGTGACGATTCGCCTTTCTTGACGGCTTGTTCGATCAGTTGTTGAAAAAAGGGTTGCCCCTTTGAGTCTTTAAAATTCTTCAAACCCATACTTACGATATAATTCTTGAGGGGATGATAGAGAATAATCCCTCGTTCATTCGTAGCCCAAACAAAGTTCTCACCCACTCGAAAACGATCCAGTGTCCGAACAAATTCTTCTGAAGTGTTGGACTCCTTTAATACCTCATCTTGAAGGATTGCAATTTTCTGCTTAAGATAGGTCTCGGATTGATCTTTTATAATATTATAGATCGGCTGTTTTAGCGTTACCGAGATCGTTTTGTCAAGAATCACCGTCATCATCACGATCCCAAGGATGATGATCGAAACAAAAATCCCTAATTTTACGTCTTTATTAAGCCCCTTTTGATTCATGCTCTCAGTGTAAAAGATGCCAGATACTCTGACAAGGCTTCTGGCCATTTTCGAATAGGACAATTAAGTGCATGACTCAACCGGCGGGCGTTTAAAATGCTGTAAGCCGGTCGTCTGGCCACCGTTGGAAAAGCATCACTTGTCACAGGAAAAACGGTGACCTTCAGGTTCTGCTTTTCAAAGATCGTGTTGGCGAACTCATACCAACTGCAGGCGCCATCATTGACGGCATGATAAATGCCCGCTGCTGACGTTGAGAGTAGATCAAGCGTCCATTGGGCTAAGTCACCCGAATAAGTCGGACAACCGATCTGATCATTGACCACTCTAAGGGGCTTTCCTTGTTGAGCTAGCGTTAGCATGGTTTGAACAAAGTTCTTGCCATTAGGCCCATAAAGCCATGCAGTTCTTAGGATGATCCATTGGGATACAGGGAGTATATCTCGGATAGCCTGTTCGCCTGCCAACTTAGTCTGTCCATAAACCGATTGTGGCTCCGTGGGATCGGACTCGAAATATCCTTGAGATGACTGTCCAGAAAAAACATAGTCCGTTGAGAAATGGATAAGGCGAGCCCCTATTTCTTTTGCAAACAAGGCTAGGGTCTTTACGCCCTCCGCATTGACTGAATAGGCTTTTTCCGGCTCTGTTTCGGCTAAATCCACTGCCGTATAGGCTGTGGCATTAATAATGACCGCAGGGTGAAGCCTTGCCAATGGGCGTAATGTTTCAGGACGAGTAATATCATAGGTAGGGAACGTACAAGGGGTGAACACCATTGAACGTGCCGCCATCTGGCTAGCTAACATTGACCCTAGCATACCATCTGCCCCCATCAAAATGATCATGTATTCCCCTTTATTCGTTGCATTCGACGCTGGTATTTTTCACGTCCGCGTTCACGTTTTTCGATAACCTCCGATAGATCAGGAATAGGATTTTTCTTGGGTTGAAGGGGATACGTTTGAAAGACGGTGGGGAACGTGGATTTTGACCTTAGAATAGATCGTTTGATCTCTTTATATTTTAAACTGATACGGAGCCATCCCTCTCCCCCCTCCATCACTTCTTCACCCCGTTGAACGGAAAGGATCAAGTGACGCAAACGGCTTATTACTTTTTGAACGGCCTGTCGAAGAACCCCTTCCCCTTTTCCATGTATAACCGTAATCTCGGTTTGCCCAAGACGAAACGCTTCTTCAATGATGGGAGATAGGACAAAGTCGACTTCATCGGGATAAAGTCCATGTAGATCTACTTTTCGTCCTACTAAGTCCATACAGGCTCTCCAAGTAGTAGCTCTAATCCTGTTGCTGGCAATATTTTCCCCGATTTTGCATCAAATTCTAGTTGGAACAGAAAGGTCAACACGTGACGCAACTGTTTCAACGTCCAATTCCGAAGATCCGGAACCATTTTATTGAGATAATACGGTGATTTTCCAAGCTGTCTGGCCACTTTTTCTGCGGGACTCCCCTCTAAACTCTTCAGGATGATCCAAAGCCGGACCTGATTAGCTACCATCGCTAAAACCATGAACGCATCCTCTGATTTCTGACTTTCTCGACAAAACGAAAGCCATGAAACACGATTTCGCTTCCGCAGTGCGTCCGCCGACTCAAACCAATTTGGGTCACCCGAACTGGCAATTTTCTCAACCCACACTCGAGTGATGATCTTTTCAGGCAAGACAGCAGTTTCAAGTTTTTCAAC
>CAIUCY010000029.1 GCA_903897765.1 uncultured Candidatus Marinamargulisbacteria bacterium
GAACAAAATGCACGCTCGTTCACTCATTATTTCTCAAAGAAAGGAGGTGAGCATGGTCAGGTTATAAATGATTTACCCGATGCCATTACGGTCAGGTTTTTAAATGATTTGACACGCTGTTGGGTATGGCCTGCCACACGTCGCTCTTTGAGCTATGGTGGACAGGCTGGCGGCAAATTCTTTCTTTAATAATGGTTTGTTTTTACCATGTCAGTTTGCTACCATGACAAATGTGGAACTAGTTGAATCATTGAATAATGAAGTTGAATCTCACGGCGGAAGAAGGACTAGTGTCCCGCCAAATATCTGGCTGTGTTTATATTTCGTATGGTCATTAATTGAATAAGTCTATGGCCAACGAGTTTGTTTAGGCGACTTTTGTTAACATTTGATCTATTGATGTTCCAATAGATTGCACCCTTTACATAGCGAATATCTATATACTCTTTATTGATAGGCAGATCATCGAGAGTTTTGTCTGAGTCTATTTCGGGGAATAAATATGCGACATCAGACCTTTGCATGGCATCATTTTGCCATTCTTTTGGAATAACGTCAGAGATGTTTTTCATTTCTTGATCTGTCCTTATAAGGGTAGGAATATCAAAGCCAAATTCATTTTTTAAATTTGTCTCAATAATATTTCGCAAATTGCAAGGTTCTTGCTCAGATTCGAAAATAACATTTCCTGAATTAATATAGGTCGAAACATTTGTGTATCCTAAAAATTCGAACAACGCTTTTATTTTCTTCATCTCAACACGTTTATTGGTGCCGACATTGATTCCTCTAAAAAGTGCAACATACTTCATGACGAATGCACCGCAACTTCTTCGACCCTAAATGCGACGATTCTTGCTACGAGATCCAAAGGTAGCGGCTTATTATGTGGGAACTGAATCGATCCTTTTGCGTGTTTGAATGCCGATAGCTCTTTTTCAAATTCTTTTATTCCGGACGAAGTTGGATAAAACCCAATGTGTTTACTAAATGCAGCAAAATGAACAAGATTCTGACCATTCAGGAAAAAGGTGGGAATTTGATAGCTGATCTTCTCCGTGGCAGTAGGAGCAGCCGCTTGAATGGTTTCCCGCATTTGCCGCAGAAGTAATTGCACATGCTCCGGGAACCTTAAAATATACTCGTCGATGAGAGCTGAACCATGGGCGACCATATGAATATTATATCAAATATTAATGGAGAGATAACCTTCGCTCTTTGAGCTAGGGTGGACAGGCTGGCGGCAAATCCTTTTTGAATTGCATGCTGATATCATGTGTAGATATACTATAAGCCATGACAAACAAAATTGCTCCCATTACCCCAACAAAAGAAGAACAAAGACTCATCGACACTATTCGCTTAGAGATTGAACAAGGCAAACAAGAAATTCATAAGGTTGTTGAGGACGTACGAACTCGCCGATACTGGACGATTGGCAAGCATATTAAGACGTACCTCTTAGACTATGAAGATCGAGCCGAATATGGGAAACATCTCTTTGAGCTATTGGAGCAAGAGTTTGGAATTGAGCGGTCTACGCTTCACCGAACGGTTAAGTTTTTTGAAGCCTATCCGCAGATTGTGGCCGGCCGGCCACAATTGTCATGGACGCATTATAAAACGCTGATTGCCATTCCCGATGAAGAACAGCGGCAACTGTGGGAAGAAAAAGCGGTCAAAGAACATATAAGTGCTGAGGATCTACAAATACTGGTTACTCAGGACAAGGCGTAGCCCGAACCCCAGACAAAGAAGATTCCTCAACTATCGGTAAGTCGTGACAAGCCCTATGTGTACCAACTAAAAGAAGTTCGTGGGCGTGAGGTCGTTGACCTTGGGTTTCATGAATACCGAGAGCAACGCAATCTGCATGGAAGAAAATTGGAACTCTCAAAAACAGACGCGCATTATACCTATAAGGCTTATGTTTTAGAGGTTCTTGATGGTGACACGATCTGGGTTGAGATCGACCAAGGTTTTGATGTGCTCACGGTTCAAAAACTTCGATTACGAGATATTGACTCCCCTGAGGTGTCTACACCCGAAGGCCAAAAGGCCAAAGAATATATACAATCACAGCTTAAAGATTGTGCGTTCATCGCTATCAAAACTCATTCGCGGGATAAGTTTGACCGCTATTTGACCGATATTTTTTATGATGCTAACGAAACCGATTTGCTAAAGCTTATTCAGTACGGGAAGTTTCTAAATCAAGAATTGCTAGATAAGGGGCTAGCGGTGAGGTATGAGTGAAATTTATGAGTGATTATTTAGCAGTTTGTGGAGATATTCTTGGAGTTGATACAGTAAATAGTTGTATTTTTTGATGACTTCTCCCTCGTTCTTTTTGTCTCGTTCTTTTTCTAGAACTCTAATTTTGTTTTTTATGTAAGAAACAGTAGAATTCTTGAATTTTATTGGGACTAATTCTGATTTCAAAAAACTTGTATTATTTATCATCGGTATCCAATTGTATATAAATCTGTTGTCAACGGAATCCTCAATAAAATATTGTTTAATTCCATCCCAATACTTATTGTTTTTCCTCTCATTATCAAAAATTATTCGGGGATATTTTGCCCATTTCTCTTGTAGTTCATATGCCCGAACAATGCCTTCCCCATAAAACAAATTCCTTTCATAATAACAACTGCCAATAGTTATTGCGCCTCTAACAAGAATATCCCGAGCAAATGCGCCTAAAGTGAAGTTTCTTAGCTCCTCAAACAACTGCGTCGGATTATTTGCCGGACATATTAAGAATATGGCATCATTTACAATGTTATACGTAAGAAACTCGGTTTCGAGCATATTCTCAATCTCCTGCATTGAAGTGGCCCAGACAGATGAAACATAACTCATGAATTCAATACAGTTCTGTGTAAAAGAAGATTCATTAATCTTATCTTTGAACCCCAGTATATCAATGTTTGCGATTAGGTATTCGTTGTTGCGAAGATGCCCTAATATTGCGGAAGAAGCACGACGTTTGAACTCTTTTAATAATTTTGGGTCGAAAGGTTTTCTTTCTTTTATCCACACCTGTAACATGGCCAAAGAATTGTCTTTTGAGTTAATATCTCCGAGTTCTTCTGTGGTAAGTGTTGTTGAACACTCTTTAGCAGTAGTCTCTAAGATTTTCTGAAGGTCAGGTTTTTGATTTGCTATTATTGTATTCTTACTCAAGCTTATTTCCATTTCTGGTTTTGATTTCTTGTTTACGTTAAAGCGACTCTAATTAAATAATTGGTTGCTTTATTTTTTCAATGCGCCTACGTACGTATAAGGAACCATCCCTAAATTATGAAGCTTAACAGAATCACCATTTAGTTCAATTATTGTAACGCCTTGGTCATTTAGGGCGTAGTACCAAGATGTACCACTTGAAGTTGAAATGTTAGCTTCTTTGCCACCAAGCGGAAATATTTGTGTTTCAATGGCAAGTGAATACATTAGACATTGAGCAGTCACTTTATTTGTATTTATGCCAGCAATAACAAGCGTTTTCGTCATCGGTTTATTTTTCATATCAAGCATTGGAATTGTTTTGTCGTCTTTGCCAGAAACATTGTTGTAGGTCTGCATTTTATCAAGGATATATGTGCGAATTTCTCCAAAAGCCATTTGGTTCAAGGCAAGAATCATAAGCGTAAGTATTATTGTTTTTTTCATTTTTTAAGCCTTTCTATATCTTGCTTCATAAGCTCTGTATGCTCTTTCATAACCGCCTTGAACTCTCCCATTTCCATTAGGTAGTTACTTAGAAGATAGAAAGCCAGTAGTAAAATCCCAAGGTACATGAGTTGCATATAGTATTGGTGAATCATGAAGCTCAGAACAAACGAAGCAATTCCTCCAACCAAAAGCAACTTTTTCATGGCTTAACCTCCGACTTTTTATGTTCTTTAATCTTCATTTCAATATATTGGGTTACTGCTGAATAAGGGATACGATAGCCGCTCCGTCTACTTTCCTTATATCCTTCTAGCTTTCTTTCGCGTAGTAATTCCCTCACGTAATGTTCAGAAACTCTGAGCATTTCCGCGACTTCATTGGTGAGTAATAGTTTTTCCATATTTCAGATTGTACATTGTTTTAATTAAAATGCAATTTAATGTTATTTATCGTTGTATGTCGAGCGGTGAATTTGTTAAAATATGCTCATGAATATATCCAGAAAAATGCGCAAAGTTTTGCTTTTGGTCAACCTGAAGTTCGCCGAAATGACGGCCTAAACGACGTTAGAGTTAAGGGGAACTTTGGTGCCGCGAAGAAGATTCGAACTTCCACAGGGTTGCCCCTACTAGCGCCTGAGGCTAGCGTGTCTACCATTTCACCATCGCGGCTCAAAGAGAGCCGTATTATATCATAATAATGCGACTGTTCATCTCTAAATTCTTTGTGTACAATAAACCTCGTTCTTTTAGTGCCTCGTCGGGGCGTAGCGCAGTCCGGTAGCGCACCTGTTTTGGGAACAGGGGGTCGGAGGTTCGAACCCTCTCGCCCCGACCAACTTTGGCTAATTATGGGGCTCGACTTTTCCCCCTCCTTTCACAGCATTTAAGTGTTGATGTCACGACCCTTTATCGAAGTGTCGCGTTCTTTGACGAATACCCAAAGATTCTTGCTGCGCAGCAAGAATTGACTTGGTCACATATTAAGATTTTGCTGGCCATTACTGACATTGAGGCCAGACACGCTTTTGAAAAACAAGTCATAGACCAGCATCTTAATGAAGCTGAATTGAAAGAACTTATCCGGAAAAGTAAAAGACTGCCTATGCCTTACTCTACCCCTGCTTTGGCGCTCGCTCGAACCACGCCGTACCATTATCGGCTAAAGACCATTCAAGATAAGCCCATGCTCGATCTGGGCTTGGTGGAGTATCATAAAAGTCAGTCATCGCCGGATATATACCACCAATAAAGCGTGTCAAATCATTTAAAAACCTGACCGTAATGGCATCGGGTAAATCATTTATAACCTGACCATGCTCACCTCCTTTCTTTGAGAAATAATGAGTGAA
>CAIUCY010000030.1 GCA_903897765.1 uncultured Candidatus Marinamargulisbacteria bacterium
TGTTCCGTACACACTATTCCGTATTTTAGTCAACCCAAAAGTATCCTGTGATCACAGAAAAACATCTTTTTCGTAAATAAATATTTTTCACTAATTCTTGAAGAAGCACTTCGACACTGATGAGATCTTCTTTATTTAATTCACTTAAACGGCTGATCAAGGCAGGGCTTATGCCTGTTTCATATACATCATTGATCCCTTTTACCTTGAAATGTTGCTGTTTTAAACCAATAAATATATTAGTAATTTGCTTTTCTGTTTGATTTTCAACCATGAAATTATGTTGATAAGCGGGTTTCACTTCCATTATCCGAGATTGCAGAATTCGATCCGAGATGGCTCGATCTTCCTTTGTCTCAATTTCAAAGTTTTTGGGGCTTATCACTGTAACAGGGCTGGGTTTCCCAATATGAAGACCAGCATTCTGAGGAAGAAATTGAGCTCCAACCAATATAAAGACAAACAACGTGAAAACGAGGTAGATCGATAATTTGGCATCCCATTTTATCGAACGAAACCATGCAGGTTTTTTATTCAGAATACTCCCGTTAATGGGCAAACTTAGCTCCTATTTTTGTAAATTTTCCGGTTATATCTTCATAACCTCGCAAGATATGATAGGTATTATACAGAATGGTATCTCCATCTGCTACTAACCCCGCGATCAACAATGCGGCTCCACCCCGAAGGTCCATCATTTTTACAGCAGAGGAGGACAAGTTCCGAACCCCATGAATAGTGGCTTTTCTACCATCAACTTCAATATTGGCACCCATTCGGTTCAGCTCATTGACATGCATAAATCGGTTCTCAAAAATGGTTTCCGTTATGGAGCTTTTTTCACCATCGATCATCGCTAGAACCGACATCAGCATGGCCTGATTATCGGTTGAAAAGCCTGGGAAGGGCTCGGTCTTAATATTAACCCCGTGCAAGTCACCCCCGTTATAACTGATATGCAGGGTCTCGTTGTCCATCTCTTCAAGGGTGTAGCCGATCTTTCGAAGCACTTTGATGATATCTTGGATTTGAGCTGTATTCACTTTTTCTAAAATGACATCTCCGCGAGTAATGGCGACGGCACAAAGAAAGGTTGCGGTTTCGATCCGATCAGGGATCACCGGATAATTGACATTGATCATCTCAGGGACGCCCTCGATACGAATGGTATCGGTTCCCGCACCTTGGACATTGGCGCCAGCTTGATTGAGAAAAGCGGCTAAGTCCTCGATCTCTGGCTCTTTCGCCACATTTTTCAAAATAGACGTCCCATCTGCTAAAGAGGCCAACATCATCAAATTTTGAGTGGCACCCACACTCGGGAAATCAAGCGTATATTTGCTGCCACGGATCTTGCCGTTCGACTTTAAAACAACAAACCCATGTTCGACCCGAATGTCGATACCAAAGGCGCGAAATCCATTTAAATGAATATCTACTGGACGGGTACCAATGGCACAACCTCCCGGATAAGGGACCTTGGCAAACCCAACTCGGGCTAGGATCGGACCTGCCACCAAAAAAGAGGCTCGCATATTGGTGATCAA
>CAIUCY010000031.1 GCA_903897765.1 uncultured Candidatus Marinamargulisbacteria bacterium
CGGTAACGCCAAAGAGACTGCCAATTGGCTAAACGGCGATATCTCAGCTTGGCTAAATGAAAACAGCTCAACGCTCACAACATGCAAACTCACACCGATTCATCTTGCAGAATTATTAAAGGAATTAGGCAGCGGCACCATTAGTGGCAAGATCGCCAAACAGCTTGTTGTCGATATGCTCGAAACAGGGTCGCTACCTAGCACGATCATCAAAGAAAAAGGACTGGCTCAAGTCAATGATGCTAACGCCATCAATCAAATTATCGATACCGTGCTAAGCGAAAATCCTAAAGCGGTTGAGGATTTAAAAGCAGGTAAAACCCAAACCATGGGATTCATCGTTGGACAAGTGATGCGAAAATCGCAAGGCAAAGCCAATCCCGATCAGGTCAACAAACGGCTAAAAGAGCTCTTTAGCCTCAGCTAACCCAACCAGCCCCTCTAAGATCAACGTTGGGTTGATGATGGCGACATCCGTGATGGGCCTTAGCAGATCGAAAGCCATCCCCCCTGTCCCCACCACAAGAATATGGGGATATTGCGATTTTATGTCGGCGATGAGCGAGGCTACCCCTCGTTGAAGGATCTCCGTGGTTCCTGCTTGCATGGCATCAAGCGTCTCTTGGGGAAGCATCCCTTTTTTATAAGGGCTCCAAAATGGATGTTTATAAAGCTGTGCACCGCAACTATAGGACATCATCATCGTATGCGGTCCTGGAATGATATAGCCCCCCGCAAATTCATTTTGATAGAGAACAGAGAACGTTAAAAACGTTCCCACATCTATCACTAAAACCGTTTCCGCTTTATACAACGTCTTCGCTGCGTATAAAGCAATTAAACGATCCACCCCAACTTGGTGAGGGGCTTTGATAGGAATATCCTGTTGGTCGATCCAATAAACCTTTTTATGGTTATCCATTCGTTGCTTTCGTTTTGGGACCACCGAGCTACCCACGATCGGAACCTTATATGGATTTAAAGAAGGACGTTGTTTCGTTCGATGAACCGAACAAATTTCCCCCTGCGATATGATCGCGTATTTAAAGTCTGAATTCCCAATATCGACGACAATGCCGTCTACAGAAAGTGCGCTTTTAACCATTCGCGAAAAAATAGATTGCTAATTGCATATCGTCGCCCTTCTTTATGGATCACATTCTTGCGCTGCAATCCAGATATTGAGGTCTGGATGGATGGCACCGATACCAATCCATTCATATAAATAAATTCTCCTTTAAAAAGTGCTGCTTGAGAATCTTTTGACATCGCAATGACAAGACGCTTTTGATGGGTTGACAGCGAGTCAAATAACAAGCGACACCAATCATCCAAATAGGCAACATGTTCCGTTAGTACATTCCCAATATCGAGAAGGCTTACCCTTTTAAACAATTTACCCTTTTGAATGAGTCTTTGAAGTAAAGGGTCTATAAACGCGATCTCGCTATCATTTAAGGAAATGAGTCGATCGATTATATTATTTGAAACCTTGATATCGTTGTCTTTAAACTGGGATTCAACATAAAAATAAAGCACATTAGCTGCTAGTTTCCCAAGATTTAATCTTGCCTTACACCGAAGGTTCTCACGAAATTTATCCGTTAGCATGACCTTTAACAAATCGGCTCGTGAGCTGACAAAAATATACTGGACGCCTTCGCAGGCTGAGCGGCCGATCATTTCTACAATGGGTATTCCTTTTAGTTCCATCAGCAAGTGTATTTCATCAAAGACAATAATAAGGGGTTGATGTTTTTCCTCAAATAGACGCTTAGGCAGCGATAAGGCTTCGCCCAAATATTGTACGATATCAGAATCTGATAGTTGATAGTCGATCCTAACATCTGATCCATGAACAGCGTTCATGCTAATTTTTGGTCTAATATTTGGAAGGTATTTTTGGCTTTCCTCAAAAATTGATTTAACATTGTTTGAAAAAGATTTTAACAATAGTTTGCAATATTGCTCCAAAAAACTTCGCCCATCAAAGGCGATCTCACAAGGGAACGTTATAACAATTCGGCCTTGATGATTAAGTTCTTCTTTAACTAACTCAATTAAATGCGTCTTGCCCCGAAAGGGCGGCGCTTCTATCGCTAAGCTCTCGCCTTTAGCCAACACGCTTAATACAAGCGCAACATCATCATCACGACCAACACTATGTGCCATAACATAATGCTATATCACATCAAAGATTTTAGCAAGCGATAAGCCCTAGTGTTTTATTTGATCTTTAAGGCGATCAGCCAATGAACGAAGCTTAATTTTAGGCGATTGTTTGACGGGGATCGACATCCCTTTGACCATTTCAGAAACGGTGTACATCGCTACGCGTTTTTCTTTTTCTTCGTCCCACGTCGTTTCTTCTTGAACAAACTGTAGTGGAATATTTAAATCCAAAAACTCAGCTTTGATCGCCCCCCCCTCGCTAAAAACATAATCTGTAATCTCGAGAAAACGCTGAAATGAAGGCGAATTTTCGGGCTGCTCAGCTAAAGACAAATATTGTTTTAAGACATCATGTGGTTTAGCACAATCAATTGTTGCGATCAATCGAAGGAGGACACCAATAGCCAACTCTTCACGATCAGAATGGTCAAGTTGAGAAAAGGTTTTGGTCGAAAGATAATTTGAATAAAGATCATGAAAGGGATGCGTAGGGTCTATGATAAAATCCTCATACTCTGACAAGAACAATGATGAAAGATCACGTTCCAACAAGGTAAACGATTCTTTTGAAAGGAAAAGCTTTTCCATTTTATTCGCTAGGGCTATATCTCCTCCCGCTAAATCATTAATCCAAGCCTCAAAATGAGCGAAACTATTCAGGTCTGCACGCTCTCGCAACAATCCAACTGAGCCTTCATTAAATCGAACCAATCCAAAATCCCAAGACATTTGACTTACCTTTGATTTGTTGACCGCCTCAAAATCCGACCGACTTAAACGTTCCTTGCTTATCCAATCCTGAACCAACGGTGGCAGAAGTTCTGGACTCGTATCAGAAGGAATATTTAGCAAGCGAAGCATTGTCTGAATGGCTTCAGGTTTCACCCCTTCATGATCTGCACCTATTCCACTCTCGCCAACAACCAAACCAAAATCATTCTCAAGGTCTTTAGGACTTATTAGCTGACGGTCGAGTAATTGTTTAATAATCAAAAAAAATTCAGGCGACTGCTTTAATTGAAGCTTTCGAAGGTCATTGATTATAGGAGCTAGGGACTGCTCCCCTTGTGTTTTCGCAACATCAAATCGATCAACCCAAATCGACATGGGTTGATTTAAATTGGATTTATTCTGACTAGGGGGAGACAGCTTTGCACCGTCTGTATCTTTTATGGCAGTAAGGTCGGATCTGATCGATTGTTTTTCAGGGACACCGTTTATATCATTTATCCACTGCCCTAATGATTTCGAGCCTAAAAATAAATTATCTTTCAGAATAAATGCATTATGCTCCTGAAGTTTAGAAACTAACGCAAGATTCGCCTCTACGATCTGTTGAAATTTACTTAATTGATTGTGAGATAATATCGAGACAGGAAGGTTTAATAGATGGTTTAATGTATCAACAGGGATTTCGTTTGCGCTCTCATTTGTCGAATCAAGCACATTGATCAATGCCTGCCGATTTTGAATGACATTTATATTTTGAAGGATCGCTTCTTTTATATTATCACTGAGTTGACTTGTTTTTATTCGTTTTGATATATCGGAAAGCGATAAATCCTCATTCTGAGATATTAAGTTTCCGAGAAGCGCTTGTTGAGCATTTAAACTCTTAATTGAAGATTGTATGTTATCCTTGGATTCTCCCCCATCTCCCTTGATTTCTTTTTGAATAATTTGTGAAGAAATAAGTGCTGTTTTTTGTTCTTCAATACTTTGTTTTGCAGCGTCTATAAACAGTTTTGAAGGCATTGAATCACGACGATCATATAGCTTTTTTTGAAGCGTGGTTTGGAGGTCTTTTAGTTGAGAAATCTCTTGTTCCGTCTTCGAAACTTCATCGTTATCCGTTGGCAACATAGTTTCGATTGATCCCTTTTTTTGCCGCATCTCTTGAATGTCTCGCTTAGCTGCAGCAACAGACTCTTTAAGCAAAATATTTTCTTGACTCTCATCTGGTTTAGCAAGCAATTCGTCACGGAGTTGATTCAATTTAATGTCGAGTTTAGCAATTTGTTGAGTCACTTTATCGAGTTCACGTTTTAAATTCTTGTTTTGCCCCATTTGCCGAAGGATCTCTTCTTGTTTTGAACCTAAGGACTCTAATAGCCCTTTGAGCTGTGTTAGGCGAGCTGCTACTCGAGACGAACGATCCAATTGATCATTGCTATTAAGTTGTTTTGAATTTACGTTTACTTGTTGCTTTCGGGGGATGAACTGCTCGGATTTATTTTTTTTCAGAAAAGCTTGGATCTGCCCTTGTGTCAGTTTCTCAACGGGTATATTTAACGCTTTTGAAATAGATTGAAGGAGTTGAAGCTCGTTTGAAAACTTCTGTTTGATTCCCTGATCTTCTAGTTTTGCTTCTTTATATCTCTTTTGAATATTTTGAAGATCTTGTGTTTCCAGTATTCTTTGAAGAGCCTCTATCTCGGCTTGCTGAAGCAAGGGAAGCACATCTTTTATATTTTGGGGTTGTAGATTTTCAGGCTGAATATTGAGCAGTTTGGCTGCTTGCTCAATCGCTTTAAGCTCAACCTTATATTGGTCTTGTGTCTTTTGTGTATCTTGTAGCTGCTGATCTTGACGGTGGAATTCTTGGATCTTTTGGCGCTGATGTTCCTGCTGAATTTTTTGTTGTTCAGCTTTTTTTCGCATCGTTTCCAGAAAAGCATCTTCCTCGGCCTGTTTGACCGCTCCCAATGCTTGATTCTGTATGGCTTGTATATCGCTACTCATTTTTGATCCACCACCATTGATGTGATGCCCAAAAAAACGGTTTTTTAAACCTTAGGGGTTAACAATACGGGTAGAAATGTTTGCGTCGATCATCTTTTTCTTGATCGCTGATACCGTTGTCTCTCCAAAATGGAGCAACGAGGCTAATAGTGCCGCATCCGCTACATCGAGTATCTCCACAACATGATCAAGAGTTCCCGCTCCTCCCGAGGCGATAATCGGGATACGAACAACCTGACGAATGGCACTCGTCAACGGACGATCATAACCTAGTTTTGTGCCATCCGCATCCATGCTTGTCAACAGGATCTCGCCTGCCCCTAAAGATTCGGCATAAGCCGCCCATTTTACGGCATCAAGCCCTGTTGGGGTTCGACCACCATGGATCACCACTTCAAACAGACTGTGTTCATCGAGGGCACAGACGTTGCGCTGACTTTCAGGGATCGATTCATAGAAAAACCCAGCCACAGAGCGTCGGCTTCGGGCATCGATCGCCACCACGACACATTGCGTGCCAAATTGATTCGCACCCTCCTTGATCAAAGATGGCCGCATTACGGCCGCCGTATTAATTGAAACCTTTTCGGCCCCAGCTAGAAGAATATCTCGCATATCTTGTGTGCAACGGATTCCTCCGCCAACGGTAAAGGGAATAAATACTTCATTCGCTACCCGTTCCACGAGATCAAGAACAATATTGCGATCATCGGATGAGGCTGTAATATCAAGGAACACGAGCTCATCTGCTTGTTGTTCATTATAGGCTTTCGCAAGAGCAACCGGATCCCCCGCATCGGCAAGATCGACAAAATTAACCCCTTTTACCACGCGCCCCTTATGAATATCAAGACAAGGAATTATCCGTTTAGCGATCATCGTATTTCACACTTTCCCACTGCGTCAGAAAAAAAGTTTCTCATCTCGATAAGATCCGATTCTTGAAACGTCAATGTGTTCTGCTCTTTCGCCAATGTTACCTTGGGATTATAGGGTTGTAAATAATAGGCCGAAGCCCCGTTAACCAGTTGTTTGATCGCTGGCCAATCATCTTTTTCAAAAAAAGGGGGATAAATCGTCGAACGAAACTCATAGGCAACATGGTTTTCCTTTAAATAGTTAATGCTTTTGTATATTTCCGACAAGACGCTTTCAGGATTTGAACCCGATGAAAATACTAGAGGATACTTAGCAGTGCCTGTTTTGATATCCATTGCAACATAATCAATTAATTTGGCGTCAACCCAATGCGCCACTTTGTCTGGCTGAGTCCCGTTGGTATCAAGCTTTACAAGCAAGCCCATCGATTTGATCTTGACTAACACCTCTTCAAGTTCGGGATATAAGGTAGGTTCTCCACCAGAAATACAAACACTTTCATAGAGGTGCTTTTTCTTTTCTAAATACGAAAGAACCTCCCCGTCGCTGATTTCAGGGAGGTTCTTGGGTTGAAGAACTAGATCTGGATTATGGCAGAACGCACATCGAAAATTGCATCCACCAAAGAAGAAAACCGAAGCTATTTTATCGGGATAATCGATAAAGCTGGTTTTCTGCCATCCTTTCATGCCACCATCAAGCGTTCAATCTGGGCAGGGGTATGCGCCTTTGTTACAAGTTCGCCGGCTGCATTAAAGAACAAAACGGTTGGCGTGCCGGTTATATTAAAACGGATCGCTTCTTCAAAGCCTTCACGGGTTCCCGCATTGATCTCTTCCCCTGACATGTTTACCTGCTTTAAAACATGCTTAACCGGTGGACAGCCAGGACAATTATCCGAATAGAATAATTTATAGTTTTTGATATTGCCTTTGTCATTTACGACAAACTGAACCGCGTCCACTTCTGGCGCAGGTACACACGTTTCTTCAAGCACAGCATCAGCTGCCTGTGCGGTCTCAACACTCTCTACAGCACGTTGTGTGTTAAACTCTACGCGGTCGGCATATTCTTCTTTCTTTCCCGCATTCCAATTCGAAACAGGGCGATAATAGCCCACTATTCGGGTATATACCTCTGTTGATGTGCCTTTCACGGTCTTAAGGCTTTCTTTTAACGACTCGATCTCTTGCTTAACGGTTACTGCTGTTTTCATAATAACGTCCCCTCCTTGTTTCATTTAGGATGCCTTTGCTGTCGACATCGCAGTCAGCTCTTTTTCTAATTTCTGAATATTTTGATTGATCTCGTGCTCTTTCTCTTGTTTACATTTTGGACAATCAAAATGCTCCCCCGTTAAATATCCATGAACCGGACAAATTGAAAAGGTCGGAGATATCGTCAAATAAGGAATATGATAATTATACACAATTTTCTTTACAAGGCTCTTACAAGCTTGCGCACTCCGAATCCTCTCTCCCAAAAATCCGTGGAACACCGTCCCTCCTGTATATCGTCGCTGCAGTTGATCTTGATGATCCAATGCTTCGAAGATATCGGGGCTATAATCAACCGGCAATTGGGTTGAATTCGTATAATACGGATCTTTGACTCCGGCTGTGATGATGTCGGGGTATCGTTCTTTGTCGATCTTGGCTAAGCGATAAGAGGTAGACTCTGCCGGTGTTGCTTCAAGATTGTACATGTCTCCTGTTTCTTCTTGTAGATCACTGAGTTTGTTTCGCATAAAATCTAAGATGTCTTGAGCGAAAACGATCCCTTCTGGTGTTGTGATATCTTTACCCATAAAATTGATCATCGCTTCGTTCATTCCATTAATACCGATCGTTGAAAAGTGACTATTGAAGCTCTTTAAATACTTTCGAGTATACGGATACAACCCCACATCCATGAGACGATTGATCACTTTTCTCTTGATCACAAGTGACTCGCTCGCTAAATCCATTAAATGTGCCAGTCTAGAAAAAAACTCATCCTTCGTTTTTGACAAATACCCAATACGAGGCAGGTTAATGGTGACAACCCCGATCGATCCCGTTAATTCATCGGCTCCAAAAAGCCCCCCCCCACGATTGCGTAGCTCGCGCTTATCTAGCTGAAGCCGACAACACATCGATCGAACATCCGAAGGATTAAGGTCACTATTAACAAAGTTCTGAAAATAAGGGGTTCCGTACTTTGCTGTCATTTCAAAAAGAAGCTCGGCATTGGGCGTTTCCCAGTCAAATTCGCGGGTAATGTTGTACGTTGGGATCGGATAGGGAAATCCACGTCCATCAGCATCCCCTTCCATCATCACTTCGATAAAAGCTCGATTCACAATATCCATTTCTTTTTGATAATCAGCATATTTCGTTTCCTGTGGTTTTCCCCCAATGATCACATTGCGATCCTTTAAATCTTCAGGAACAACCCAGTCCAAGGTAATATTAGTAAACGGAGCTTGGCTTCCCCATCGTGAAGGGGTATTGATACTGAACACAAAGCTCTGTATCTGCTGCTTAACCTCATCAAATCCCATATTATCCACTCTAATAAAGGGTGCAAGATAGGTATCAAAACTCGAAAAGGCTTGTGCACCAGCCCATTCATTCTGCATGGTTCCTAAAAAGTTCACCATTTGTGAGATCAAGGTGCTTAAGTGTTTAGCCGGCTTAGAGTTGATCTTATTGATCACCCCACCAAACCCTTCTTCGATGAGCTGACGCAGAGACCAACCCGCACAATATCCAGAGAACATCGAGAGATCATGAAGGTGGTAGTCGCCAAAACGATGGGCATCACCAACCTCTTTTGGGTAAATATTGTTAAGCCAATAATTGGCCGTCACGGTTCCCGAATTGTGAAGGATCAGTCCACCCAAGGAAAAATTCACATTGCTATTCTCGTTTACACGCCAATCAGACTGATTTAAATAGCCATCCATAGTCTTATTAATATCAAGGATCAACTTTTCCTTGTCTCTCAACTTTGTTCGTTGTTCGCGATAAAGAATATAGGCTTTCGCCGTTTTGGCATGCCCCATTTTGATTAGAACGGTCTCGACCAGATCTTGAATTTCTTCAATGGCAGGAATGGTCTTTTTGTTATAACGAGAAAGCATTTCCTCCATCACATTTTCTGTTAATGCGGCTGCCTTATCCTGATCGTTTCCACCCACAGATTCGGCCGCCTTATATATGGCTTCTTGAATCTTTTCTTTTTTGAAATCAACGATCTCACCATTGCGCTTAATAACCTTTTTGATAAGGCCTTTTTTATCTTGAATATCGCGCTTAATTTCTTCCGTTATCATATCCCTAGTCTCCTCTTATAGCTTTTTTATTTCTTTAATAAATTCGCCCACATCTTCAAACTGTTTATATACTGACGCGAACCTAACATAGGCAACAGGATCAAGGGTCGCCAGCTGCTCCATCACATAGGCCCCAATCTCCCGCGAGTCAACTTCACGATCCGTTTTCTTATGCAGCGCATCTGTAATCGAATCAACCAACTCCTCCACTTGCGTAAACGAAACCGGTCGTTTCTCGATAGCCCTCATGAGACCTTTTAGGATTTTTTCTCGCTGAAAAATCTCTTTTGATCCATCCCTCTTTTTGATCATGAGCGGTTTATCTTCGATCCGCTCATATGATGTGAAGCGTGCCCCACATTCCAAACATTCTCGGCGGCGTCTTATCGCCTCACCATCAGCAAGCGTCCGCGATTCAAGGACCTTATCTTGATCCTTCGTACAATAAGGGCATTTCATATTAACCAGCTACTCTATATATAGTGTTTGTCGAACCATGAAAGAGCGTATCACACTAAAAATACCCTTGTCAAATCGACCCATTTCTCGATATTTATGACAATTTCCAGACTTATCAAGGGATTAACCACAAAGTGTTCACAAAATTATTATATGAAAAGATTTGAATCTGTTAACAACTCGTTGTGGACAAGTCGCCTTAGGACGCAGATAGGGAGCCGTTTCCGTTCACAAAACTTGAATACTCGATCACGGATTTACCTTCAGGTTGCACTTTTTGAATGAGCAATTTGTTGTTTTGAAGGTCAAGCTCAATTAATTTGACTCGCTTCCCATTATGAAAAACAAACACGCCTGGCCAAGGGGTATAGGCCTGCCATTTTCGATAGATCGACTGGGGAGATTCTTCTAAAAGATCAACCAGCCCATCCTCACGCTTGATTTTTTTAGTAAAGGTTGCGGCAGAGTGATCCTGTGAAACCCCTTCCCATGGTAATGGCACTCGACGATAGTGTTCGACAAACATCTTAACAGCCGCATCGATCAACTTGTTGGTCAGGGTTTCGGATTGATCATAATGTCCGATCGGTACTCTCTCAACTGCAATAATGTCACCGGCATCGACACTTTCGCCTAAACGCATAAGGGTCATTCCCGTCTCGGCATCCCCATTTAGTAAAGAGGCTTGGATGGGAGACGCACCCCGATAACGAGGGAGGATCGATGCATGAAGATTTACCATCTCGTATCGATGAACGATCTCCATGGGCAGGATCATACCATAGGCAACAACTAAACCCAAAAAAGGAGGGAACATCTCAAGAAAAACTTGCAACTGAGCAGCGTTTTCGGGTTGATAACATTTAATATCCGCGTCCTGAGCCACCTGTTTTACCGGAGTAGGGATCAGCCGATAACCCCGACCCTGAGGTCGATCCGGCATACTAATAACGCTAGCGACCGAAAGACCAGCGCTAAGTACCCCCGTCAAAACCCTCGCTGCGAAATCTGGGGTACCAAAGAATACAAGGGGATTATTGTTCATCATCGTCTTCGCGGGAAGGCTTTAACGACCCTGTCTCAACACGATCTATATAAAGGATCCCATCTAAGTGATCCACTTCATGTTGAATCGCCACAGCGAAATACCCTTCAGCATCAACTTCAACATCTATAAAGTGAAGATTCCTGGCCTTTACCCTAACCTGTTGAAAGCGGCTAACCTTTCCCTCTAACCCAGGGACACTGAGGCATGCCTCTTTTCCGATCTCTTCCTTCACTTTAGCTACGATCTTTGGATTGATCAGCACTAAGGGTTGATCCTTTTTTTCGGAAACGTCGATCACGATGAGTCGTTTTAATTCACCAATCTGGACAGCAGCAAGCCCTGCCCCTTGATTAACATACATCGTCTCGATCATGTCCTCCACCAATTTACGAATCTCGGGGGTAATGGCCTTTATCGGCTTCGACACTTTACGAAGCAAGGGGTTCCCATTGAAAAGGATCTTACGAACGACCACGTATTCGACCCTCAACCACTTTAAACAAGATAATGGCTCCTGCAACAGAGGCATTGAGTGAGTCGATCCCCTCTTTGCGAATGGGGATCTTGACCATAAAGTCACATTGTTCTCTAACCAGTTTAGACATCCCTCGCCCCTCATTTCCAATGACAAGGGCAAGCGGCAGATCAAAATCAGCCTCCACATAGGTTTGGGGTGCATTTTGATGCGTTCCAAATATCCAAATACCTTTTTCCTTGAAACCACGAATGGTTTGATTGATATTCTTAACCCTAACGATGGGAATATACTCGGTTGCCCCAGTGCTTACTTTAACTACAACGGCAGTAATGTCCGCTTGTTTATGTTCTGGAATAATGACCCCGTGTACACCCGCTCCAACAGCTGAACGGATCAGCGAGCCAACATTATAGGGATCTTCGAGTTCCTCCAAAATAAGAATAAAGGGTTTCTCGTTGCGCTCCTGAGCACGCTCGAACACATCCTCGATCTCTGAATATCGAAAGGATGGGCCAAAAGCGATAACCCCTTGATGTTGTTCATTCTTGGCCTGTCGGTCAACATCTCGTCGCTCCGCGAACATCGACCCGATCTTTAATTCATGAGCAATGGCTCTGATCTCTTGCACCTTTTCATCCTCTACGATCCCTCGAGCAAATACAATTCGATGAATAGGTCGTCCTGCTTTTAGCGCTTGGAGAACGGCGTTTTTTCCAATTAATGTTTGACTCACTTATTTTCCCTAATAATATCGAGAAGAATATTGATGCCTTGAGCAGCCTCTTCTTTGGTCATGATGAGCGGAGGGATAAGTCGGATCACTTGACCTTCTTCTCCACAGGAAAGAAGAAGCAGTCCTCGATCTTGCGCAACTTGACGAAGGGTCGCAACCAATTCGGGGTTAGGTAAAAGCGTTCCGGGCTTAACAAATTCTACTCCGATCATCAACCCTGCACCTCGAATATCACCTATAACTGGATAACGTTGCTTGGCTTCTAGAAGAAGCCCCTTAATATACTGTCCCACGTGATAGGTGTTTTCTAATAATTTCTCTGACTCGATCACTCGAAGCGTCGCGAGTCCAGCGGCACAACAGAGCGTATTCCCTAAGAATGTCCCTCCATGAGCTGACGTGGTCCATTGTTTCATTAGATCACCACTTGCCACACAGGCACCTAGCGGCATCCCTGAGGCGATACCTTTTGCCAATGCCATAACATCAGGTTGAACATCGTAAAGCTCTTTAGCAAACATCATGCCTGTGCGTCCAAATCCAGTTTGGATTTCGTCAAATACAAGCACTATCCCACGTTCGGCTGTGAATCGACGCAGTTCTTGAATATACTCAACTGGCGCAGGCACATAGCCACCTTCACCAAGAATAGGCTCTATCAATACTCCACCGATTTGGTCATCCGCTAACAAAAGCGTCTTTAATGCCTTTAAACATTCAAACCCACAATCGCCATATTTTTTTGCATAAGGACAGCGGTAGCAATACGGATAAGGCAAACGCTCCACATCTTTGATTAGCCAATTCTCATAACCATGCCGAAACTTTTCTTTATACGTCATGGATAAGGAGCCGAGGGTTCGGCCGTGAAAAGCCAAGGTATACGTTAATATCTTGGCTTTTTTTGATACATAGCGAACCAGTTTAATACTCGCTTCTATCGCTTCGGTGCCGCTTTGACAAAAGAACACAGAGC